>NZ_JAVFHM010000139.1:0-339651 GCF_041954005.1 Priestia sp. BR_2
TCGTAGAGCTATCACTTTCACGTCGTGCACTTCATTGTGTTTTTTAATGACACGGCTCTAACCGCGATTCACACTATCTTCTCCGTCGGCAGCGTCAGATGGGTATAAGAGAAAGCTCTTGCAAGCGTCCCATTTCGGATGCCAGCGTTGGCTGGTAACCTACCGCGGAAGGCATACGTCCCAGGAGGGCGGATACTTCGGAACCCGCTTGAGTAAAGCGGAAGATGTTGTCGATAAAGAGAAGCACGTCTTTACCTTCTTGGTCACGGAAATATTCCGCCATCGTCAAGCCGGTCAACGCTACGCGAAGACGGGCACCCGGAGGCTCGTTCATCTGACCGAATACCATCGCGGTTTTGTTGATAACGCCGGAATCGCTCATCTCGTGGTAAAGGTAATTACCTTCACGATTACGCTACCCTACGCCGGCCAAGACAGAAATACCGCAGGTTTCTTGAGCGATGTTGTTGATCAATTCCTGGATCGCAACGGTTTTACCTACGCCGGCACCGCCAAAGAGACCGATTTTACCGCCTTTTTGGTATGGAGCAAGCAAGTCGATAACTTTAATCCCCGTTTCAAGCATTTCTGCTTGCGTGGAGAGTTCATCGTATGCAGGAGCTTCACGGTGGATCGGGTTATTAACTTCGGACACTACGGCACCTGCATTATCGATCGGCTCACCCAATACGTTAAATACGCGTCCGAGTGTAGCGGAACCTACAGGAACCGTGATCGGTCTGCCCAAATCCACAGCTTCGATACCGCGAACGAGACCGTCCGTGGATGACATCGCGATACAACGAACCAGGTTATCACCCAAATGATTGGATACTTCCAAAGTCAAATCAACCGAGCGGCCGCCTTCCAACGTAGCTTCAATCTTGACAGCATTAAAAATCTCGGGAAGATGACCGCGCTCAAATTCAATGTCAACTACAGCACCTGTAATGCTGACAACGCGTCCTTTTTTCATTGATTCGTTTTCCCTCCTACCCGTTCACCTTCGGCGGTGAACGATGATCGTAAAAGCGGCTGTTCATCACATCGCCGCATATCCGTTAAATACTAAGTTAAGAATTCAAACGTACATTATTGCTGAGCGTTGGCTCCGCCCACAATCTCGGAAATTTCCTGCGTGATGGCAGCCTGACGAGCACGGTTGTAAGTCAGGTTCAACTCGTTGATCAACTTGCTCGCATTCTTCGTTGCTGCTCCCATCGCGGTCATCTTCGCTCCAAGCTCACTTGCCTTCGCATTGAGCATTGCGCTGAAAATCAGCGTTTCCGCGTATTTCGGAAGCAGAACCTCCAGCACGCCTTCCGGAGACGGCTCATACTCATAACCAGTCAGGTTCTCCCCGCCGCCAATGTTCTCCATCGGCAGAAGCTTTGAGATCTCCTGAAGCTGAGTCAAGGCATTCACGAATTGGTTATAGCACAGGTATAACTCATCGATCTGACCCAGCTCGTATTGGTGAACCGCCGCGTTAGCGATGGTCTTAATATCCGCATAAGTCGGACTGTCGGATAAATCGGTGAGCTCCTCAACAACCGGAAGTCCACGACGGCGGAAATAATCGCGTCCTTTACGTCCGATCACAAACAGGCAATACTCGTCCTTGGACTGATGGCGTTCTGCGATAAAATTCGATACTTTACGCAAAATATTGGAGTTCGAAGCACCCGCAAGACCACGGTCTGAAGTGATCACCAGATAACCGGTTTTCTTCACTTCGCGCTTCTCCAGCATCGGATGGCTGATTCCCTTGGTTCCAGCAGCGATGCTGCCTACCACTTCTTTCAGCTTCTCGGAGTATGGAAGCGCGGAGGTCGCCTTCTCTTGAGCTCTTCTCAGCTTGGCAGCAGCAACCATTTCCATCGCCTTGGTGATCTGCCTTGTGTTCTGAACACTCTTGATCTGCCGCTTAATATCACGTAATCCTCTTGCCATGTTTTCACCACCTTAAAACTTTGGCGGAGCCAAAGTTACTTCGTAAGCATCAGCCTAGCTTTGGCGAAGCCAAAGCTAACTTCGTAAGCAATCACCTAACTTTGGCGGAGCCAAAGTTACTTCGTAAGCAATTCGCGCTTTGGCTGGGGCCAAAATTACTTCGTACGGGTAGACTAAGCTTTGGCTAGGACCAAAGCCACATCTGTTGTAATAACCACTTTGGTCACAGCCAAAGCTACATTCCATATGATGAAAGAGGATGCCGGGCTTACCCCGGCTCCCCTCCTATTACTTGCCTGAGGAGCTTAGACCGAAGCGGCAAAGCCCTTCTTAAATTGATCGATTGCCGCTTTCAACGCGTTTTCGTTGTCGGACGTCAAATCCTTCGTATCCGTAATGGATTGAAGAATTTCCGGTTTATTGCTTCCAATAAACGCGAGGAATTCGCTCTCGAAACGACGCACGTCAGCAACCTCGATATCATCGATATATCCTTTAACGGCTGCGTACAAGCTAACAACCTGTTGTTCAACGGACAACGGCTGGTTCACGCCCTGTTTCAGGATTTCCATCAATCTTGCACCACGGTTCAAACGAGCCAAGGTTGATTTGTCCAGATCGGATCCGAACTGGGAGAACGCCTGGAGCTCACGGTATTGCGCAAGATCCAGCTTCATGCCGCCCGCAACCTTTTTCATCGCCTTGATCTGCGCGGAACCACCGACACGGGATACCGAAATACCGACGTTAATCGCTGGGCGTTGTCCGGAGTAGAACAGCTCGGACTCCAGGAAGATCTGTCCATCCGTAATCGAAATTACGTTGGTTGGAATGTAAGCAGATACGTCAGAAGCCTGTGTTTCAATAAATGGCAGTGCGGTTAATGAACCACCACCAAGCTCATCGTTGAGCTTCGCTGCACGCTCCAGCAAACGGGAATGCAGGTAGAAAACATCACCCGGATAAGCTTCCCGACCCGGAGGACGACGGAGGAGCAAGGACAATTCACGGTATGCTGCCGCTTGCTTCGACAAGTCATCATAGATGATGAGCGCATGCTCGCCTTTGTACATGAAGTACTCGCCCATTGCGCAGCCTGCGTATGGAGCGATGTACTGCAGCGGAGCCGGCTCGGAAGCCGAAGCCGTAACAACGATCGTGTACTCCAGCGCGCCATGACGGCGAAGAGTTTCAACAACCTGTGCTACAGTGGACTGCTTTTGCCCGATGGCTACATAGATACATTTAACGCCGCTGCCCTTTTGGTTCAGGATCGTATCGATGGCAACGGTGGTTTTACCTGTTTGGCGGTCACCGATGATCAGCTCGCGCTGACCGCGGCCGATAGGTACCATCGCGTCGATCGCTTTAATACCGGTTTGCATCGGCTCATGAACGGATTTACGGTCGATAACGCCTGGTGCACTGCTCTCAACCGGACGGAAGGCAGTCGCTTCGATCGGGCCTTTGCCGTCAAGCGGCTGACCCAGCGGATTCACGACGCGTCCAAGCAGAGCTTCGCCTACAGGAACCTCCATGATACGTCCTGTACGCTTTACCTGATCGCCTTCCTTGATTTCGGAGTAAGGTCCCAGGATAACGACACCGACATTGCTCTCCTCAAGGTTCAGCGCCAGACCGAACACGCCGTTTTGGAACTCCAAAAGTTCCCCGGACATCGCGTTCTCCAGGCCGTACACGCGAGCAATACCGTCACTTACTTGAATTACCGTACCTACTTCAGAGACAGTGATATCGGATTTATATTCTTCAATTTGACTTTTGATTAAAGTACTGATTTCTTCAGGTCTGATACTCAACGTTTTCACCCCTATCTACTATGCTCGTCTATTAAAAGACTTTTCGAGACGTTCCAGCTTCCCGGCAATGCTTCCGTCATACAGCTTGTCGCCAATGACAACTTTCAGGCCGCCGAGCAAACTTTCGTCCACAACATTGGTCACGCGGATCTTCTGATGTGCTAACTGTCCGAATTCCGAAGCAACCTGTTCTTTTTCCTGATCGCTAAGCGGGTAGGTGGAGTACACAGTGGCGTCTGCCAAACCCAAGCTCGCACCTTGTATCTTCACATAACTGTTCAGCAGTTCTGCGAACATTTCTGCACGCCCTCTGTCGAGAAGCAATTCGATCGTGTTCAATACAGGCTGCGATACCTTCCCTGCCAACGCCTGGCTGATTACGTTCATCTTCACGGACTGGGGAACATTCGGCGTGGCGATGAATTTCTGGATGTCGGCATCGCCTTCAATGGCATGCACGACAGCCCGCAATTCCTCTTCCACTTCCAGACCCTTCTGCTGCTGAGCCGCCACTTCGAACAGCGCCCGCGCATACCGCTTGGCTGCTACCGTATTTTGGCTCATGGTCTGCCTCCTACCTCTTTAAGGTATTGATCCACCAGTTCCTCTTGAGCTTGGTCGTTCTTGACTTCACGTTCGATCAGCTTGGTCGCGATCTTCACGGAAACGCTGCCGATTTCGCTGCGAAGCTCTTCGACCGCTTTCTTCTTCTCATTCTCGATATCACGAACAGCTTCGGATTTCAGGCGAATCGCCTCTTCCTTAGCTTGTTCCATAATTTGCTCTGCTTGTTTGTTGCTAGTTTGTCTGGAACGCTCGATGATTTCGTGAGCATCTTGACGCGCTTGCTCCAGTGCCTTCTTCTGCTCTTCTACATATGCAGTCGCCTGCTGGCGGGTCTGTGCCGCTTCGTTCATCTGGCTCATGACCAGCTCACGACGCTGCTCCATGATGCCGAACAATTTGCTGAACGCAAACTTTTGAAGCAAGAGGTAAAGAATAACAAACGCGATAATAGTGATTACCATATTTTCCCAAAGAATTGTCATTGAGGTCACTCCTTTCCATCAACACGAAGTGCGGTGCCTAACAAAACGAAGGCGCGGATGGCATCGGCCCTCCCCGCCAAACCGTTGTATTGTTATTAAGAGAACATGATCAAGAACGCGATTACAGTAGCCGCCAAAGGAATAACCTCTACGATACCAACACCGATAAACATCGTTGTTTGCAATTGACCACGTGCCTCTGGTTGACGAGCGATAGACTCAACTGTTCTGCTTACGATCATACCGTTACCCAAACCTGCGCCAAGGGCGCCCAGACCTACTGCAATAGCTGCTGCCAAAAATTCCATTGTTAAATATCCTCCTTAAAATTGTTTCAAAATTGAAATTTGGTGAAACTATAGAAAATATCTCTTTCGAAAAACACCGCTGTTACGGCGGATTCGTCCGAGTTGATCAATGCTCTTCGTGAATCGTAGTTTGCGAGATGTATACCATTGTCAAAATCGTAAAGATAAACGCCTGCAATGCACCGATGAAGATACTGAAACCTTGCCATGCGGCCATGAACGGAATGCCCCAGAAGCCGGTTTTCAGAATCACCGTGATCAGTACCTCGCCGGCAAAAATGTTGGCGTAAAGCCGGATTGCCAGAGCGATAGGTTTTGCCAGGTTCTCAATGATATTGAGCGGCAGGAAGATCGGGAACGGTTCGATGTAATGCTTCAGGTAATGCTTGCGATTCAGCTTCAGGCCCAGGTAGTTCATGAGCACGAATACAACGATCGCAAGACCGGCCGTAACGGAAATGTCCGCTGTTGGCGACTTCCACCACAATACGTGAGCATAGTGGCCATGTTCAAGTCCGAGTGTAGCCAGGATTGGCTGACCAAAGACCGTGAAGTTCTCCGGTAAGTCGGTGATAATTGAGAACGGCAAGCCCAGCAAGTTGGCTACAAAGATGAACAGGATCAGAGTAAGCCCCAACGATATGTAAGCTTTCCCTTTCTTCAGATCCATCGCACTCGCTACGACGCCTTGCACAAATTCCACTACCCATTCCATGAAGTTTTGCAGTTTGGAAGGGTTTTCGACAGATAGATTACGTACCGCCAGCCGGCATAATACGAACACCACCACACAGGTGACGAGAAGCATTATGACCGCCGAAAGGTCAATATTCAATCCGCCAAGTTTGATAATCGGTGAATCATGCATATAATTGTTTTCACCCCTTTCCAAGTTAGCGCTGATCAATGATTGTTTCTCAAACTGAACACAATGCTGACAGGAATGGTCAACAATTGGGGTATGAACAGACCGGCGATTGCACCGCCGAGGGATACCTGTTCGAGTTTTACGGCGAAGATCACAATCAGGAGCCCGATGCACAATCTCGTAATGAAGCCGAAGTTGTACTTTTTCGGTTCCGGATCGACAGCCAATTGCGCCAGCTGCTGCACTTTCATGGAGAGGAAGCGTACATTAAACAAGCCCGCCGCCATGCCCATGATCAACCCCATAATTATCGGGCGGAATTCCGGATAGAGAGCCCATCCGAGAAACAAGGCAGACAATAAGAGTAACGATACTCTAAATACAGCGTTCACAATGGAAGTCAAATCATTCACGCCTGCGCCCCCAAAAACTTTTTAATGAGAAGAGCGATATTCAAAATCCCTACAAAGAGCCCCGAAAGCGTACCAATGGCAAGCCACACTCTGGGCCCGTCCAACTGATTCATGAGCCATCGCCCGGTAAAAAAACCGATGAGAATGTAAGCGGCAAGCAAACCGCCCGCCCCGCTAATGTATAGCGCTATCAACCAAGGGTTATCTTGACTTTTCGGATTTTTCATATGAACCTCTAATCCCAACTCATTTTACTGAATATAACAAGAGTTTGTCAATGAATCGATTTGATGGATTTCCCGTGTAAAATCGGCGTTTTGAGCAGTCTGAATTGCGCAAAACGCCGCGGTAACCGTACAGTTCAACTGTATGCTGTCCCCTTGCCAATCAGAATACGGTAAACTATGCCTTTGTGAACATTCTGTGAAATTCCTCAGGACGCTCTTTTCGAATGCCAAAATGGTGCAAAATCGCATTGACAATTCGCTGGGAAGCTTGTCCATCCCCGTAAGGATTAGCGGCTTTGCTCATCTTGTCATAGAGCTCCTGATCGGTCAGCAGAGCCTTAATGCGTTCGTACACATTCTCTTCCTGGGTGCCTACCAGCTCCAGGGTGCCGGCTTCAATGCCCTCCGGACGTTCCGTCGTGTCCCGAAGCACCAGCGTCGGCACGCCGAAGGACGGAGCTTCCTCTTGCATGCCGCCCGAATCCGTAATGATGAAATGCGTACGGGTGTAAATATTGTTCATATCCACGACATCCAGCGGTTCAATCAGCTTGATGCGCGGGTGGTTCCCCAAAATGCGGTGAGCCGGCTCTTTGACGGCAGGGCTCGGATGCACAGGGTAGACGATGGCGATATCCTCGAACTCGTCGGCAATGTGCTTCACCGCTTCAAAAATCTGACGGTGCGGCTCCCCTTGGGATTCGCGGCGGTGCGCCGTCATCAGGATTAGGCGCTTGCCCTGTGCCCAATCCAGAACCGGATGGGTATATCCTTCCCGAACCGTATACTGGAACACGTCCGTAGCGGTGTTGCCCGTCACGTAAATGCGGGATTCCGGCTTGTTCTCCTTGCGGAGATTCTCGGCAGACCAGTCCGTCGGCGCAAAGTGCAGATCGGCCAGCACGCCGGTCAGCTGACGGTTCATTTCTTCAGGATAAGGATTCAGCTTGTTCCATGTGCGAAGACCCGCCTCTACATGGCCGACCTGAATCTGCTGCAGGAAGGCTGCATAGCTGGCCAGGAACGTTGTCAGCGTGTCGCCGTGCACCAGCACGATATCCGGCTTGGCCTCGCGCAGGACAGGCTCAAGCCCCTCCAGAACGCGTACGGTGATCTCATTCAGCGTTTGACGGTCTTTCATCACGTCCAAGTCGTAGTCCGGAACAATCTTGAACACGTCAAGCACCTGATCCAGCATTTGCCGATGCTGCGCAGTTACACAAACCACCGATTCGATATGCTCCGGATGGCGCTGAAGTTCCAGAATTAGCGGCGCCATCTTGATCGCTTCGGGGCGGACCCCAAATATCGTCATCACTTTCACTTTTGACATGTTTGAAATTACCCCTCTTTGCATGCTTGTTTTTTCAATTCAAGTCGTACGAATGACTGGCTCGGCTCTTATTTCGTGCCGTACAGCCGATCTCCTGCATCACCCAGGCCCGGTACGATGTAGCCGTGGTCGTTGAGCCCTTCATCCAGAGCAGCAACGTAAATATCCACGTCCGGATGGACGTCATGCACGGCCTTTACGCCTTCCGGCGCAGCCACGAGATTCATCATCTTGATCTGGGTGCAGCCGCGCTTCTTCAGCACGTCGATCGCAGCGATGGCCGATCCGCCCGTCGCCAGCATCGGATCGATGACGATCAATTCCCGCTCCGTCACGTCGGTTGGAAGCTTCGTATAATATTCCACGGGCTGAAGCGTTTCCGGGTCGCGGAACAATCCGACATGCCCTACCTTAGCAGCGGGAAGCAGCTTGACCACGCCGTCCAGCATGCCAAGACCCGCACGCAGGATGGGCACGAGGCCGAGCATCCGGCCGGAAATGACTTTCCCTTGGGTTTCGGCTACCGGCGTCTGAACAGATATCGATTCAAGAGGAACCTCCCGCGTAATTTCATAAGCCATCAAAGTCGCGACTTCGTCTACCAATTCGCGAAAGTCTTTTGTGTTAGTCCGCATATCGCGTATAAATGTAAGTTTGTGTTGAATCAACGGGTGATCACAAATCACCAATTTTCCCATGTCTGGTCCCTCCGGTTTGAATGCAAATGTTATTTCAATATGGGCGTAAATACTTGTGAGCTCCATAAATCCTGTCTATTATATCATTCCCTCTAGTCAATTGACACCTGCACGAGTCATGTTTATTTCCGTGAGTTTTGACCTTATAACCGGATCTTCGTCAGCCCTGCACCTAGGTTTTCCATTTTCGCCTATATTGATCCTCACCGCCAAGCGACCCGACCGGGAGCATGCGAGCATAGCAATCTGGCCAGAATGTGACAGCTCCTAAAAGAGGACCCCACCTTCAGGTGGGGTCCTCTTATCATAGGCCTCTTATGCTGACGAAACTGTGATTAATATTTCATTTCGGCATAAAGAGGATATTGATCCGTAAGCTCAGCCACCAAACGGCCCGCTTTTTCCAGCGTTGCTTCGTCTTTAGGCTGCTTCAAGGTCATGGCAATAATCTTCGCGATTTTCACCATCGCCTGCTCATCCATGCCGCGGGAGGTTACCGCCGGCGTACCGATACGGATACCGCTCGTGACGAACGGGCTCGTCGGATCAAACGGGATGGCGTTCTTGTTGACGGTAATCCCGATGGAATCCAGCACCTTCTCTGCGTCTTTGCCGGTGATGTCCAGATTGCGGGTATCGACCAGCATCAGATGGTTATCGGTTCCGCCGGAAACGATGTTCAGGCCTTCCTCGATCAGGGTGTCAGCCAGCACTTTCGCGTTCTTCACGACGTTCTCTGCATACGTCTTGAAGGACGGATCCAATGCTTCGCCAAGCGCAACGGCCTTGGAAGCAATGACATGCATGAGCGGTCCGCCCTGGGAGCCTGGGAACACTGCTTTGTCGATCGCCTGTGCCCATGCCTTCTTGCACAGAATCATGCCGCCGCGAGGTCCGCGAAGGGTCTTGTGCGTCGTGGTGGTTACGAAATGGGCATGCGGAACCGGATTCGGGTGAAGACCCGCGGCAACAAGACCCGCAATATGAGCCATATCGACCATGAACAATGCGCCTACGTCGTTCGCGATGGCAGCAAGCTTCTCGAAATCAATAATGCGAGGATATGCACTTGCACCCGCCACGATCAGACGAGGACGGTGTTTGAAAGCCGCTTTGCGGACTTCGTCGTAATCGATAAGGAACGTGTCTTCCTGCACGCCGTATGCAACGAAATTGTACAGAAGGCCGGACGCGTTAACCGGGCTTCCGTGAGTCAAATGGCCGCCGTGGGCCAGGTTCATGCCGAGCACGGTATCTCCAGGCTTGAGCGCAGCCAAATACACCGCCATGTTCGCTTGGGCGCCGGAGTGCGGCTGAACGTTGGCATGCTCGGCACCGAACAATTCCTTCGCGCGGTCACGGGCGATATCCTCCACGATATCCACTCGCTCACAGCCGCCGTAATAACGCTTGCCAGGGTAGCCTTCCGCATATTTATTCGTCAGCACCGTCCCCATGGCTTCCATAACCGCTTCGCTGACGATGTTCTCGGAGGCAATCAGCTCAATGTTGCTGCGTTGACGCTTCAGTTCCAAATCCATCGCTTCCAATACAGCCGGGTCATTCTTCCGCAAATGTTCCATCATGTTCATATCCTCCCATAATCAATCGTTATTTTCTCTTGCCAAGTCAAGACTACAAGTTTACCTAATGACTAAAGCGGGCTCTCATTCGAATCAATCGCACAGCGTGGAATCATCCCGCTGCTCAAGCCGGTACACGGCGCGTTCTCCGCCGATCAGCTTCGGCCGGGTGTAAGCCGCCGTTACGCGCGCATCGCCGATATAACGCTCGCTCGGCCTGAACGGAACCGCCACTCTTCGCAAATGCATGCCGATCAGCGTCTCGCCGATATCGACACCCGCATGGGCCTCAATGGATTCCGCAAGGCAGGGCTCCTTCATACTCCGATACGCCGCCGAGGCCATGGAGCCTCCCGCCCCCGGAATCGGTACAGCCGCCACTTCCGTCAGGCGCAGCTCTTCAAGCAGCCCCCGCTCCATGACTAGCGCCCGGTTCAAATGCTCACAGCATTGATAGGCTACAGCGAAGCTGAATTCCGCTTGAACCTCGGCAATGCCCTGAAGAAGCTGCTGCGCCGTTTCAAGAGCGCCGCCCGTGCCGATCCGGCGTCCGACCACTTCACTGGTGCTGGCTCCGATGACCAGCACCTTGCCCGGTCCTAAGGCTGCCGCTTCGGCCAGCTCGCGGACGATCCGCGCCGTCTGTTCGCTCAAGGAAACCTTGGAGATATCCGTCATGTCACAGTCCTCCCGATGAATTTTTTCACAGAAGATGCTTCATTCCATACGCAATAACCGCAGCAGCTTACGCGTCGACCTATCGCGATTCGCTCTTCAGGTAACGCTCCTCGATGGCCTTGATCTTGTTCACGCGGCCGACATGGCGTTCGCCCTGGCTGAAATCCGTTGTCAGCCATGCGCTGACGATCTCGGCAGCAAGCCCGGGGCCGACGACGCGCTCGCCCAGCGCAATCACGTTGCTGTCATTATGCTCACGCGTGGCTTTGGCCGAAAATACATCATGCGTCAGCGCGCAGCGGATGCCCGGCACCTTGTTGGCTGCAATGCTCATGCCGATTCCCGTTCCGCAGATCAGAATGCCCCGATCCGCTTCACCCGAGACCACCTTCTCGCACACCGGAAGCGCGTAATCGGGATAATCCACGGAATCGGAACAGCCGCAGCCAAGATCCTCCACCTCGTGTCCAAGACCCCGAATGACCTCCACGATCTCCTCTTTCAGACGAATGCCGGCATGATCGGTACCCAATGCAATTTTCATCTATGAAAAACCCCCTCGAATGTTCGCTTTTGCGTTTTAGCTTGTTTCATTATAACCCAAACTCCACGCAAAAGACGAAAAAAGAGCAGTCGGCGCACGTATTGTGCTCCAAATGCTCTTTGCCCAGGCGACCGGCCGTATATTCCGATGCTCCATCGTGGTTTCATCCACTTCGTCGCCAGTTACATCGGATTCATGTTTTTCACCTTCATCTTAAAGCAATACCCTGCGAAAGGCAAGCGGCTTTTTTAGCCAGATTGAGCCCGGATCCAGATTCACTCTTCGCTTCCGTGGAACCCAATCCTATTTATGCTGATCCGCTTCCAGCTTGTCCAGCAGGCGGAAGAGCGCCGTCCGAATCTCCGCCGCCGTCGCCTCGTATTCCTCCCGCGAGCCGCCGAAAGGATCGGAGATATCGAAGCTCGGAATGCGCTGGCGCAGCTCGATCAGACGCTCCCGGTCGCGGTCGCTGACATCGCGGCCCAGCGATCTGGCCAGCTCAAGCGTCGCGTACAGGCTGTCCTGCTCCCGCAGATCATCCAGCACCCGCCGGTCATCCTCCACAAACTCCTTCAGCGTGTGCATCTTGTCGGCCGCATGCGGGAACTGCCGAATCGCATACTGCTTATGCGACTGGGTCAGCGTCAGAATCAGGTCTGCCCATTCCACCAGATTCGCGGTCAGCGGCTTAGATACCAAACGATCTTGAATATCCTGGTCCCGCAGTATCGATTCCGCATGACGGGATACCGGCATGCCGTCCACGGCCGAGACGCCGGCGGATTGCGTTTCCAGGGGAATGCCCCGCTGTTTGGCGAGCTTGCGCAGCATCCCTTCCGCCATCGGGCTGCGGCAGGTATTCCCCGTGCAGACAAACAATATATTTTTCACGGTCCCGTACCTCCCGTTGTAGGTTGTTTTGGGATTATTGTAACAAATATTGCATCAAAAGATAAACATCACGCCAAAGATGATCAAAATCAGTCCGCCCAGCATCTCGCCGTACTCCCCCAGCTTGTTGCTCGCCTGACGGCCGAGCAGCAGGCCAAGAATGGACAGCAAACCGCCCACGACACCGAAGGAGATCACGATCAGCAGCACATCATCCACGAACATCCCGAGCGAAACGCCTACCGAGAAGGAGTCGATGCTGACGCTGAGCGAAAACAGCAGCATGCCCAAGAACGCGGTAGGATGAATGCGCTGACCTTCCCCGCCCCGCCAAGAATTATACAGCATATGCCCGCCCAGCAGGAGGAGCAGCCCGCCGGCTGCAAGCCCTGTGACGTGACCCAGCAGCATACCTACATAGCGGCCGGCAAACAAGCCCGCCAGCGGCATTAGCATGTGAAACATTGCGATCATGAAGCTGATGCCCAGCATATGGCCTAAGCGCATGCCGCCTCTCATTCCGACTCCGATGCCAAGCGAAAATGCGTCTAGCCCGAGTGCAACCGCCATCAGCAGAATCGCCGCAAGCTGTCCCGATTGGACAGACGCCTCCAACATCCCCATTCCCCCAAGTCCCATGGTCTTGTACACCATATGCGGACAAGGGGGAAATCATGCTAAAACCGTTCAATCAGCATCGGCATTGACGTGGATGATGTGATGTCCCGCGGCCTTCAGCAGCCGGTTCATGACGGCTGCGCCAAGCCCCTGCTCCGGGCACGCTTCGGCCAGGATGAAAGTCGCGCCTTCTTCATCGAAGCGGCGCAGGCCGGCGTACAGCCGGCGGGCCGCTTCCTCCGGCGCGGCCAGGCTGCCGAGCGAGACGGCAACGTCCGCGCGGTAGCGACCGATGTGCTCGTCGAACGACAGCACGCCGGTCACCTCCCCGCGCCGGGCCGCCGCCTCGAGCTCGGCCGCGATGCGTGCCGACACCGCTTCGGCACGCGGGCCCTGCACCACGCACATCGCACCCTTCGGTGCGTAGTGCGTGTACTTCATGCCCGGCGAGCGCGGCGCCGGGCTCTCCGCCTCCCCGGCGGCGCGCTGCAGCGCCGGGTCCTGGCGCACGCTTGCCGCCACCGCGGCAAGCTGCTCGGCCGTGACGCCGCCCGGGCGGAGCACCGTGACGGCACCGTCTTCGCCGACCTGCACCACCGTCGACTCGACGCCCACCCCGGCCGGGCCGCCGTCGAGCACGCCGTCGATCGCCCCCGCCAGATCCTCCAGCACATGGCTGGCCAGCGTCGGGCTTGGCCGGCCGGAGCGATTCGCGCTCGGTGCGGCAAGCGGACAACCGGCGGCGCTGATCAGAGCCAGCGCCACGGGGTGATCCGGCATCCGCACGGCAACCGTATCGAGCCCGGCCGTCACGCGAGGCGATACGGCGCCCGGTTTCACGGGCAGCACCAGCGACAGCGGTCCGGGCCAGAACGACGCCATCAGCGCCCGCTCCGTCTCGTTCACCTGCTGGACCAAGCCGTCAAGCTGAGCCAGCTCCGAGATATGCACGATCAACGGATTGTCCGATGGCCGACCTTTGGCGGCGAAGATGCGCTCGACCGCCTCCGTATTGCCGGCGTCAGCACCAAGTCCGTACACCGTTTCCGTCGGAAAAGCCACCGTACCGCCCTGTGCAAGCACCTGGCCTGCTTCGTGCAGCGCCTGCTTCGCTTCCTTCTCGGACCCGAGGCTCTCCTTGGAGAGGGAGCTTAAGACGTGCCACACTTTGGTTGGCTTCGATGCAGCATTCCGGGAGCCTTGTTCCCGCTGCAGGTTGCGTTCCTTGTCATTTCCGTTCTGTTCCATACCTATCCCAAGCTTTCTGTATATGAAATATATAAACATCCAAACGCGTTTTGCCTATACTCCAAAAGAAAAAGCGCTTCTCGTTCTTCAGTCCCGTGCCGGTTCCCATGGAAACCGGTCGCGCCAAAGAGAAAGCACTCTTCTAGAGGTTGTTCAAAAAGTCCGCTTTTGATAAGAAAACCCCTCATCGAAGCCACTTCAAGGATGAGCGACCGCGATGCATAGGTAGGTTTTCTTGCGATATAGAATTTCATCAACTCCGTTGATAACTTATAAATCCTATATCTAACACGAAGCGAATCAAGAAGCAGCTCGGCATCGAATCTTGAATTCAGCCGGGCCTTCCGGTGCTCACGTACCCAAAACGTACGCTCCACTCCTCAGTCCCTAGCTTCATCCAACCTTCTCGGTGCTGAAAATCCACCTTTTTGAACACGTACTTCTTCATCCAAGTTTATCATACCCTGTCCGTATTGGAAATCAATACGCGGGATCATCCTAGAATAAGCTCGCCACCCAATTCCAGAGGCCCAGGAACATATCCCACAGGAAGAAGCGGACCTCCGGCTCGCTTTCGCTTGCCTTCTTCGGCGCTTCCTCCGGAGAAGCGTCGCCCGCATCGGCGGACACCGTTTGGATCCCCTTCTCGACAGGCTGAGCTGCCGCATCCCCGCTGCCGCCGTCGATGAAGCAAAGCGGCGGGAACAGGACGCACCACCAGTTTTGTCCTTGGCCTTCGCCTAGCGTAATCCGCAGCGCATCGTAATCGCCCGCCGGATACACCGTGCCCCCGTACAATTTGGTCGGGAACGGCACGACGCCAAGCTCTACATGATAATTGTAGGTAATGCCTCTTTTTCTCAGCTCTTCACCCACCAGCTGGCGGATTTCCGGAAGATGCTGCCGGGTTAATGCTTTGGCGTCTTCCAGGCTTTGCGGGTTCTCCAGCTGCAGGACCCACAGCTGCATTTGCTCAACGACCGCGTCACGAATCTCTCTTTTGACGAGCTGATCGGACGGGTTATCTGAATTCGCGAGAATGCGAAGCCGTATCGATTCTTGAGGGATCGGACCGCCGACAACGGAAGCATCGATCTGCTGCCCCTCCCAAGCCATGATGACCATAAACATGCAGGATAAGAGCACAACCATTTTTTTCACGATAATACGGAGGGTTTCACTATAATTTTTCATCTCGGACAACCGCCTCTCTATGAACGAAACTCTATGATGCTATCAGTATGTCCGACTGAAAAAGATATAAACATGGAATCTAGCAAATCGAAAAAAATTCATAGATTGGCGCGTCACGACTTTAACAAAAAAGATGCCGTTCCCATGGGAACGGCATCCTCTCATATAAATGACGATTCGGTTTTGGTTATTTTCCAGACCGCGGCGAAGTTCCACCCGACCATCAAGCCTGCTGCTTAGCGGCCGCTGGGCGATAAGCATGCGGATCCGGCATATCTTCCTCCACTTCCTGACCATGCAGCTTGACGCTCATGGCGACCCCGAGACTCGCCATGCTAATCACAAGGGACGTTCCCCCGTAACTGATGAAGGGCAGCGTAATCCCCGTCAGCGGCATCAAACCGATAAACATCCCGATATTCTCGAAGATCTGATATAAAAACATGGCCACGATTCCTATGATTAGAAACGGTCCCGCACGCTCCCGGGATTCCAGGGAGATCAGGATCAGCCGATGGATCAGGATGAAATACAACAACAGCAGGACGGAGGAACCAATAAATCCGAACTCCTCGGCAATCTGCACAAAGATGGAGTCGGAGTACGCATAAGGCACCCGGCCCGACTGTATCGACGAACCCTGCATGTAGCCCTCGCCGCTCATGCCGCCGGAGGCGATGGCAAGCTTCGCATTCGTCGTATGATAGCTGGCCTTGGCGGTCGCTTTCTCCGGATACAGCCACGGATCAATCCGTTCCACCCAGTGCGGCTTCAGTATTTTCGATTCCAGCAGTTCATCATGATAATGAATGTAAGCCTGAGCGCCGCCGAAGGCCACTCCTGCCACCAGCACAAGCCCGATCAGCGCATGGGAGAACTTGACGTTCCCGATCCAGAGCAGCCCCAGCAAAATGATGACATAGCTAAGCGCGTTACCCAGGTCATTCTGAGCCATGACGAGCACGAAAGGCACGAACGCCAACAGCCCGATCGGAACGACGTCCTTCCAGAAGGACAGCAGCGGTTTGTTTTTTCGTACCAATACAAAAGAAAGAAATATGATCAGGATCAGCTTGAACAATTCAGCAGGCTGTATACTTAAACTGCCAATGTAAATCCAGCCCTGAGCGCCGTTGATGTCCTTCCCGATAAACATCACGAGGACCAGCACGGCTAAACCGCCTAAGTATATATATTTGGCATATTTAATCAGCAGCCGGTAATCCAGCAGGCTAATTCCGAAAAAAGCCATGAAGCCGACAATGTAAAAAGCAATCATGCGGATATGAGAGCCTTCGAACTTGGTGTCGACGGTCGTGCTGTATATGGACGTAATGCTGATACCCATCATCAAAACCAGTACGAAAACAATAACGTAATCCATCTTCTTGAATTTCTGAAGCATGCTTTGATCCCCCTGTGCCCGGAGACACGAACCCCCGGTTTGCCTATACAGGCATATAACGATTATTCGAAAAGAAAGTTTGCCATTGCTTATCGTCGTTGATACTCATCATTCCATAAACCCTAATCTGAAGGTGGCATTACGTTCAAGATTTTCAGGGATCCTGCCATGCAAGCCCCTAATGAATCATTCTAAAAGATTTTCACCGCTAACACAATTCGCGATCCTCTTTCCTGGATACGGAGAAAAAAACAAAAGAGATGCTGCTTTCGATAGCATCTCTCCGATTCTAAACCCTAATCACCCGCGTTAAGCCTGTTTGGTTGGCGCGGAACGGTATGTTTGCGGATTCGGCATATCCTCCTCCACTTCCTGTCCGTGCAGCTTCACGCTCATGGCAACCCCGAGGCACGCCATATTAATGATGAGCGACGTTCCGCCGTAACTGATGAAGGGCAAGGTGATTCCCGTCAAAGGCATCAACCCGATAAACATGCCGATGTTCTCAAAGATTTGGTACAGCAGCATGGCAACGATGCCGATGATCAGAAACGGGCCCGCTTTTTCCCGGCTTTCCAGCGAAATCAGGATCATCCTGTGAATGAGTATGAAATATAACAGCAACAGGACGGAAGAGCCGATAAAGCCGTATTCCTCCGCAATTTGCACAAAAATCGAATCCGAATACGTATAAGGTACGCGCGAAGATTGCACCGAGCTGCCTTCCAAGTACCCCTCTCCGCTCATACCGCCTGAAGCAATGGCCAGCTTTGCATTGTTCGTATGATAACTTGCCTTCGCGGTAGCTTTTTCGGGCACCAGCCATGGATCGATCCGTTCCATCCAATGACCGCGGCTCTCCATGATTTTCGATTCTTTAATCTCATCATGAAAGTGGATGTAGGCCTGTGCTCCGCCAAAGGCAATGCCCGCTACCAGCAGCAGACCGATCAGCGCATGCGAAAACTTCACGTTGCCGATCCATAACAACCCGAGCAGTATGACAATATAACTGAGTCCGTTCCCCAAGTCATTCTGAACCATGACGATGGCAAACGGAATGAACGTCAGAAAACCAATCGGTACGATATCCCGCCAGAAAGACAGCCTCGATTTGTCCTTGCGAATAAGGACATAGGTAATAAATATGATCAATACCAGCTTAAATAATTCGGCAGGCTGAATGTCCACGATGCCGAGATTGATCCAGCCCGTGGCATTATTTTTGGTTTGACCGATGAAGGAAGGCAGCAACAGCGTGATTAACCCTCCGATATAGATGTGCAGCGCATATTTATTCCATATTCGATAATCAATCAAACTAAGCCCGAAGAAAGCCGCGAAACCGAGGATATAAAATACCGCCATTTTAATATGGTGACCCTCGAACCCAGCGGTATCGAACGTGGCGCTATATATCGACGTGATGCTGACGACCATTAGCATCAGCAGCACAAACACAATGACAAAATCAATCTTCTTGAACTTCTGAAGCATGCTTTAGGTCCCCCTGTGCCCGGAGCCCGCAAACCCCGATGTGCCATTCAGGCAGAATAACCATCTGGGCGAACAAACCAACGTTCATTCTGCAGCCCATCCTCTATTTTAAAAGAAATCGGACCCGAATACAATTAACGGAAAATTCCCAGAACATGACGGTCAATCCCCGCCAAATCCGGTACCGTGACGATTTCCTTCCAGTGTCCTGCCTTCCGCAGCAGCTCGGCTACTTCCCCGGCCTGGCCCATGCCCAGCTCAAAAGCGATCAGGCGCGGCGGCGCCGACAGCAAGGGCAGCTGCGCCATCATGATCCGGTACGGATTCAATCCGTCCGGCCCGCCGTCCAGAGCCGTGCGCGGTTCATAGTCCCGGACTTCCGGCTGCAGTTCTTCGATATCCTCCGCCGGAATGTACGGCGGATTGGAGACGAGGATGTCCGGCCCCGTGCCGGCAAACGGCTCCAGCAGGTTCCCCTGCCGGAACTCAACCTGGGCGCCCAGCTTCTTCGCGTTCCGCGCGGCAACCTCTAGCGCATCGGGCGAAATATCGCTCGCCAACACATCCCATCCCTTTGACTGCAAAGCCAACGTAATGGCAATGGCCCCGCTGCCTGTGCCGATGTCGACGACCTTCAGCCCTCCATCCGGTCGCAGGGTGAGCTCCCGTCCATACTTCAGCACCGCTTCCACGAGCAGCTCCGTTTCCGGGCGCGGAATGAGCACCGCCGGCGTAACTTCAAACGGTCGGCCGTAAAACTCCTGTTCGCCGATAATGTACTGCGCCGGAACGCCTTGCGCTTTTCGATTGATCGCTTCTTCCAGGGCGCGGCGACGGTCCGCCGGAAACGGCTCCGCGAGCGCCATATAATACGAGGTTCCCGACAATCCCAGCACATGCTCCAGCAGCAGCTGCGCATTCCGCTGCGGCTCCATCACCCGCATGCCGTCTAAAAAAGAAGAAGCCTCCACAAAGGCTTCTCTTACGCTGCGCTGCGGCGTCAATTCAAATATCGTCCGCTTCAAAGCGTTATACTCCTTTTTCCATCGCTTCAGCCTGCTCCGCAAGGGTCAGCGCCGAAACGATCTCTTCAATCTCCCCGTTCATCACTTGATCCAGCTTGTGAACGGTAAGTCCGATCCGATGGTCGGTCACGCGGCTTTGCGGGAAGTTGTACGTCCGGATCCGCTCGCTGCGGTCACCGGTGCCGACTTTGCTCTTGCGCTCCCCGGCGTACTTCGCTTCTTCCTCTTGACGCATCATATCGAAGATACGGGCGCGAAGCACCTGCAGCGCCTTCTCCTTGTTGGAGTTCTGCGATTTGCCGTCTTGGCATGTAGCCACAATGCCGGTCGGAATATGCGTTACGCGCACCGCCGACTTGGTGGTGTTAACGGACTGACCGCCTGCGCCGCTGGAGCAGAAGGTGTCCACGCGGATATCCTTGTCATGGATTTCGATGTCCACTTCTTCCGCCTCCGGCATAACCGCTACGGTGGAGGTGGAGGTATGGATGCGGCCGCCGGATTCCGTGGTCGGAATACGCTGCACGCGGTGCGCCCCGCTCTCGAATTTCATTTTGCTGTAAGCGCCGCGGCCGTTGATCATGAAGATCACTTCCTTGAACCCGCCCAGATCGTTGGTGTTGACGTCCATCAGTTCAACCTTCCAGCCTTGGGTATCGGCATAACGGGTATACATCCGGTACAGGTCGGAAGCGAACAGTGCCGCCTCGTCGCCCCCGGCTGCGCCGCGAATCTCGATAATGACGTTTTTATCGTCGTTCGGGTCCTTCGGCAGCAGCAGAATCCGAATTCTTTCGGCCAGCTCTTGCTCGCGCTGGGTGAGCTCCTCGATCTCCATTTTCACCATTTCGCGCATCTCGTCGTCCATCTTTTCGCCCTGCATGGTTTTGGCGGCTTCGAGTTCTTCAATGACGTTTTTATATTCAACATAAGCCTCATAAGCAGGCTGTAAATCGGATTGTTCTTTGGAATAATCCCTGAGCTTCTTGGAGTCATTAGCGACATCGGGATCGCACAACAGCTCGCTTAACTTCTCATAACGGTCTGCAAGGGATTGTAATCGGTCCAACAAAGGAATTCACCTCTCTAAGATATATTCCTGAAGATATGCCATTTCGCACTCCAATTTCGTAGGGAACATGAAGTGTAAACGACTTTTTATTTTACCATGAAACGACACGTTTGACTAGCAGGCAGTTGACCGAAGAAAGGGTACTCGCCTTTCCCGTTCGCTTCAAAAAAACCACGGTCCCATGCACAAAGCGACATGGAGCCATGGCCTTTGAAACCTTCATCGATTACACGTTAAAACGGAAGTGCATAACGTCGCCGTCGTTCACGACGTACTCTTTGCCCTCCAGACGAAGCTGTCCGCGCTCTTTCGCGCCGTTCATCGAGCCCGCCGCAACCAGGTCATCGTAAGCAACGACTTCCGCACGAATGAAGCCGCGCTCGAAGTCGGTATGGATGACGCCGGCCGCTTGCGGTGCTTTCGTTCCCTTGCGGATCGTCCAGGCACGCACTTCCTGCACGCCGGCGGTAAAGTAGGTATACAATCCCAAAAGACTGTATGCCGCCTTGATCAGACGGTTCAAACCGGACTCTTCCAGTCCCAGCTCCTCAAGGAACATCGCTTTGTCCTCGCCTTCAAGCTCGGCGATCTCGGCCTCAACCTTCGCGCTGATCGGCACCACGATCGCGTTCTCCGCGGCCGCGAAATCGCGAACCTGCTGCACGTAAGGATTGCTGTCGGCTTCCGCAACGCCGTCTTCGCTCAGGTTCGCCGCGTATAATACCGGCTTCAGCGTCAGCAGGTGCAGATCGCGCACGATCAATTTCTCATCGTCGCTCAGCTCCACGCTGCGTGCCGGCTGGTCATTGTACAGGGCTTCCTTCAGGCGCTCCAGCAGCTCCACTTCCTGAGCATACTGCTTGTTGCCGCCCTTCATGTTCTTCTTCGCGCGTTCGATCCGCTTTTCGACGCTGTCGAGATCCGCAAGGATCAGCTCCAGATTGATCGTCTGAATGTCGCTGACCGGGTTCACTTTACCGTCGACGTGGGTAATGTTCTCGTCTTCAAAGCAGCGGACCACATGAACGATCGCATCCACTTCCCGAATATGGGCCAGGAACTTGTTCCCAAGACCTTCCCCTTTGCTCGCGCCGCGAACCAAGCCCGCGATATCGACGAATTCGAAAGCGGTCGGTACCGTCTTGTTCGGCTGAACCAGTTCGGTCAATTTGTCGAGGCGCTCATCCGGCACTTCCACGACGCCCACGTTAGGATCAATCGTACAGAACGGGTAGTTTGCCGACTCGGCGCCCGCCTGCGTAATCGCATTAAACAATGTAGATTTGCCAACGTTCGGCAAACCGACGATTCCAGCTTTTAAAGCCATTTATGTGACAACTCCTTATCAGGTTTACTCTTATTTATAAGTATACGAAGCTCGGGATCTATACGCCAAGCCTCTATCACCAGCTAAACAATCTTATTAATTATAGCAGATACCCCATAGACTTCAACACGAATATACTGCCATCGCGAATTCCCGTTCTGCGGTGTTCTGCGCGCTGTTTTAGGCACGAATCAACCGCTTGGTGGACTTCAGGGCCTCGATATTCCCCGCGCCGATACCGAACATGGCCGTCCGCAGCTCCAGCTCCACCTGGGCAAGCCGCTGATCGAGCGCTTCAACCGAATCGACCGCCGAGCCCAGGAGTCCGCGGCCGAAACCTGCCAGATCGGCGCCAAGCGCGAGCGCTTTGGCCGCATCGACGCCGCTTTGCAGCCCGCCGCTGCCGATCAGCGCGCAGGCCGGCGCGGCTTCGCGCACCTCCGCGATGCATTCCGCGGTAGGATTGCCCCACCCGGCAAAAGCCTCGGCCGCAGCGCGGCGGACCGGATCCGGGCTGCGGAATTTCTCGACCTGGCTCCATGAGGTGCCGCCCGCACCGGCCACGTCGATGAACGCTGCCCCGACGTCCAGCAGAGACCGCGCCGTTTCGCCATCGATACCCCAGCCCACTTCTTTAATCCCGACCGGTATCGAAAGCGTGCGGCACAGATCCTCGATGCGCCCCAGCAGACGGCCGAACCGGGTGTTCCCTTCCGGCTGAAACACTTCTTGCAGTCCGTTTAGATGGAGAACCAGCATATCCGCACCGGCGATATCCACCGCCCGCTGACAATCGTCAAGGCCAAAGCCATAGTTCAGTTGCACCGCTCCTAGGTTCGCGATCACCGGCACGCTCGGCGCGCTCTCGCGCACGCGGAATGTCGAAGCAAGCTCCTCCTTCTCCACCGCAGCCCGCACGGAGCCGACACCCAGCGCCCAGCCGCGCCGTTCCGCCGCTTCCGCAAGACGCATATTGATCTCTCCGGTGGCCTTGCTTCCGCCAGTCATGGAGCTGATCAAGAATGGCGTGCGTACGGAAAAATCAAGAAACGTCGTGTCCAGCTTAATCTCTCCAAAGTCGATCTCCGGCAGTGCGGCGTGACGAAAACGGTAACGTTCAAAACCGGTGGTTACCCCCACGGAGCCCACTTCTTCGTCCAGGCATAATCGAACATGCTCGATCTTCCGCTCGCCGGTGGGCACTTCCGGCATCAGTCTGCCCCCAAATCTTCCTGATCCTCCGCCTGAAACGGTTGCAGGTTTGCCCGCAGTCTGTTCATGTTCTGAGTTCATTCCGTGCCTCCTTATCCGATTCACTCATCCTTAATAAAACCGTATCTAAAGCATACCATTGACGTCGCAGGTTGTCCCAGCTGCTTGATATGTACATCCTTTGACAATTTTAATACCGATGTTCTCACGATCTCCCGTATGTTCGAAACCCAACAAACCTTCCCAAATAGCATTCTGCCCCGGCTTCCCGGGATCATCCCCAAACGCGGTGCTTGCCGAATTGCAAAAACTGGAGTGCGTCAGGGCAGCACTTTCATGTTAATTAACGTTATACGACCTACGAATAGAAAAGATAGGAGGATGGGCGATCTTGGACTTCCGCCATATGTTCCATAACCGTAATTCAGCTAAACCACCTGCACCGGGTCCAGGCACGCAGCCCCTGCCAGAAAATCCTCATGCCAAAAGCTCCCGAATGCGAAAAACAATATTCATGGGTCTTGTCCTTCTCATGCTATGGCTAATCGGCGTGATGATCTATCAGACTCATAAACCTCTTCCGAATGGAATTTCCTATGAAAGTCCATTCTACCGGAGCGACGTGAAGATGTGGATCGACCTGACCTATCCCGGACCGGACGGCCAGCCTGTCCACGATCAAGAAATCGGACCGCGCATCGGCCAAATTATCGACGAATCGCGAAAATTCCTGGTGATCGATATGTTTCTGTTCAACGGATATGCCCATAAGGACCAAACATTCCCGACAGTCAGCGAAGAGCTTGCCCGTCGCCTCGTTACCCATAAGAAGAACCATCCCGATATGGATATCTTCTTTATCACCGACGAAGTGAATACCGGGTACGGCTCCTATACGCCGCCGGAGTTCGAGTCCATGAAGGCAGCAGGCATTCATGTGATTGTAACTGATGTCAACCGGCTGCGGGACTCCACGCCCGCTTATTCCGCCGTATGGCGCACGTTCATTCAGTGGTTCGGCCAGTCCGGCAAAGGCACGCTCCCCAATCTGATGGCAACAGAAGCACCCGATATTACCGTTCGCTCCTATCTGAAGCTGCTGAACGTAAAAGCCAATCACCGCAAAGTCGTGATCAGCGAGAACACCGCGCTGGTGACTTCGGCCAACATGCATGACGCCAGCTCCTTCCACTCGAACATCGCCTTCGAAACGAGCGGGGACATCATCGGCGATATGCTTGCGGCGGAGCAAGCCGCCGTTAACCTTACAAGCCCGATCAAGCTGCCGGAATACGAGCCCGGCTCCAAGCCGGCGGTGCAGCCTTCAGGTCAACCAAACGGCGTCGATGTTCGTTATTTGACGGAAGGAAAAATCTATACATATGTGCTGGAGGGCATTGAGCAGTCGCAGCCCGGGGACACGCTCTGGATGGGGATGTTCTACCTGGCCGACAGTAAAGTCATGGAACGGCTTCTGCAAGCCTCGGACCGAGGCGTCGACATCCGTCTCATTCTGGATCCGAACCAGAACGCCTTCGGCCGGGACAAAATCGGCATCCCCAACCGTCCGGCTGCCGCCGAGCTCATTCAGAAATCCAAAGGAAAAATCTCCATTCGCTGGTACAACACCGGCACCGAACAGTATCATACCAAACTCATGTACATTGCCAAACCGACAGGCAAATCGATTATTACCGGCGGGTCAACCAATTTCACAAAGCGGAACCTGGACGATCTGAATTTGGAGAACAATCTGTGGATCGCCGCCCCTCAGAATCATCCGCTCACCCGGGATTTGGACCGTTACTTTCATCGGATATGGTTCAACGAAGATGCCCAGTTCAGTCTGGACGTCGACGCTTATCTGGGAAAAACCACATGGATGAAGGACATCCTGTTTAAATTGCAAAAAAGCCTGGGTTTCACTACCTTTTAAAATTCTTACAAATAGATGGAACGAACAGGTTTAGGGAAGCGGCCGTTCCCGGCTTCTTCCGCTGCGTTTACAACAGGGGGGACATCAGCCGGGCAGCGGATTCAAGCAGCCGTGTCATGATTCTCTTTTTGCGGGTATGATGGCGGTCGTACACGATGGCGGATTCCAGGTCATGCTCGAAATCGGATACCAGCTTGCTTACGCTGTCCGTGTGTACGAGCAATGCGTTGACTTCAAAATTAAGATGGAAGCTCCGCATGTCCATATTGGCCGTTCCGATGGTGGCCACCTCGCCGTCGACGATCAGCAGCTTGGAGTGCATGAACCCTTTTTCGTATTCATAGACCCTTACCCCAACATCCAGCAGGGCCGGAAAATAGGAATGGGACGCGAGGAAGGGCAGCCACTTGTCCGGCTTCGACGGAAACAGAATGCGCACGTCAAGACCCGATAAGGCGGCAACCCTGAGCGCGGTAAGAATGTCCTCATCCGGTATAAAATAAGGCGTAGCCAGCCACACCGACTTACGAGCCGACACAATCATGGAGAAAAAAATGTTCTTGAGGGCTCTCCGTTCATTATCCGGACCGCTTGCAATAATCTGTACGGCGCCGCTGCGGTTCTCCAGCAAATCCGGGGAGTAATAGATCGGCTCGTTCGGCTGCTCCCCCGTCATATACTGCCAATCCTGCAAAAATACAACCTGAAGCGTACGGACCGCTTCTCCCCGGACAAGCATATGGGTGTCGCGCCAAAAACCGAATGCTTTGCTGCGGCTTAAATACTCGTCTCCCACATTCAAGCCGCCAACGAACCCGACGCTGCCGTCGATCACGACGATTTTGCGATGATTGCGGTAATTCACGCGGCTCGTGAAGAAGATCGTCTTGGGACTGCCGAACACGGCCACCTGCACGCCCGCATCCCGCATCTCCTGCAGGAAGGAAGGCGGCAGCTGCAGGCTGCCGACGGCGTCCACCATAAATCGCACGGCAATCCCTTGCCTCGCCTTCCGTATCAAAATTTCCTGGATCTGCGTTCCGATCGCATCCGGGCGGTAAATGTAATATTCCATATGAATATGGTGCGCCGCTTGCTCCAGCTCCGCAATCAATGCAGCAAAGGTCTCTTCCCCATCGGTCAGCACCTTCGTGTCGCTTGAGAACGATATCGGCGTGCGCGCAAGCCGGGTGGACAGCTGAAGCAGCTGCTGCACTTCCGGCTTGAAGCAGGAGACGTCGGGTGTGTTCTTGCGCAGGACCTCGCTGGTGTAAACCAGACCGTCCTTCCTCGCCTTTTTATCGTATTTTCTCCGTTTGAAATAGTTCTGTCCGAACAAAAAATAAAAGACGAGCCCGACGATGGGGACAAGCGCCAGCAGCAGGATCCAGGCCATGGTGCTGGAAGGATGGCGATTCTCCATAAAAATCATGAATCCGATGGATACGACGGTCAGCGTAGAGAATATCCCGATAACCGTCCCTGTCGTCTTCCCGAAATAATGCATGCCAAAATAATAAAACGCGAACAATAGCGCGGTGATCAGTACAGCCTCTATTCCCTTTCTCATATCCATTTACCCCTTGTTCTTCATCGTTTCTGTCTTTGTATGCACGATGCTGGTCACACATATTCTACATGATCTCCCCCAGGAACTAAAGACTGTTCTCCTTGGGTCGGCAAGTGCCCGATGTCCCAGAAAAAAGAGATTGACAATGCTGACGCCATTTGATAGAAATATAACTAACGATCGTTAGTTAGGAGGAATTCAATGAGTGCCGCCGACATTAAACAGTCCGCTCTTGCCCACTTTGCCAAAAACGGTTACGAAGGGGCATCGCTAAAACATATCGCCGACGATTGCGGTATCAAGAAACCGTCGATATACGCCCATTTTTCGAGTAAGAAGGATTTGTTTCTGCAAGTGCTCCAGGACGTATTCCATCGTCAGGAGGAAATGATGGTAGCCTATTTCCTTGACCATTCCGATTGGCCGCTGGAGCAGCAGCTGCACGGATTTCTTGAGAATCGTCTCCAAGCTTATCAAATGGATGACGAGGTCCAGTTCTTCATGCGGATGGCCTTCTTCCCGCCTAGCACGCTGTATGACGAAGTGATGGCGATGGTGTATCCGCTGCTGGATCAACAGGAGCAGAACCTGTCTAAGCTGCTTGCCGCGGGCTGCCCGGAGCAGGGCCGCATCATCCGTCATCCGCGCAATGCGGCGATAGCCTTTATGACCTTGGTGGACGGGATCCATCTGGAAACCGTGTACGGCGGGGAAGAACGGGCCTCAAGACGCCTTGCAGCTGCTTGGCCTGTGTATTGGTTAGGGGTAACGAAGCAAAGATATAACCACAAGAGTTAAATCCTGATGGAATGACGCATCCCAAGCAGGAAGTTGTAGTCGAAAGAATTTGTAATGTAAGGTTACCGTTCTTTTCATAAAAGGAGTGACAAACATAATGAATCGCAACTGGGGTTACGTGCTGCTGGCTGGATTGGTTGAAATCATATGGGTGATGGGGTTGAAGCATTCCGCCAACATCTGGGAATGGCTTGGGACCTTGGCCGCCATCGCAGCGAGCTTCTATCTTATTATCGAGGCGGCCAAACGGCTGCCGGTCGGAACCGTATATGCCGTCTTTACGGGGATCGGCACCGCCGGAACGGTCGCGTCCGAAATGCTGTTCTTCGGAGAGCCGTTTAAACTGGTCAAGGTGCTTCTGATCTGCGTGCTGCTTGCCGGCGTCATCGGCCTTAAGCTTGTTACGGCTGATCACGCCGAACCGGAGGTGAGTAAATAATGGCTTGGATTGCGCTTATATTCGCCGGATTATTCGAAATCGGCGGCGTCATCGGCATCAAAGGCGTGTCGGATCGCAAAGGCTGGCGTTATGTACTGATTTTGGCCTTATCATTTGCCGCCAGCTTCTCCCTCCTCTCCTACGCCATGACCGAGCTGCCCATGGGGACCGCTTATGCGATCTGGACGGGTATCGGAACGGCCGGCGGGGCCCTGACCGGCATGTTTCTGTTCGGGGAGCCCAAGGAATGGCGGAGAGTGCTGTTTATCGCCATGATCCTGTGCTCGGCCGTGGGCCTGAAATTGATCAGCTAATATTTTTTCAAGAAAAATCGCAAGTTTTCAGAACCTAACGAAAAGGACGACCGTAGTAAAGTTGAAACGGTCGTTCTTTTTCATATATAATATTTCTTGACCTTATGGTCAATCTAAGAACCGATAAGTTCTCAAGCGAGGTGAGCTATTGATTGGCTGATAAAACGGCAGAAAAACGACAGCAAATTCTCATCACTGCGATGCAGCTGTTTTCCGCGAAGGGCTCTTCGGTTACCTCCATGCAGGAAATCGCCGAAGTATGCGGGATGTCGAAAGGCAGCCTCTATCTTCATTTCAAGTCCAAAGAGGAACTGGAAAAGAGCATTTACAAGCATATCGCAGGCCGGATCAAAGACGAGATTCTCCGGGTCGACCACGATCCGTTGCTTGCGCCTAAGGAAAAGATGCGTAAGCAGACGGAAGTGCTCCTGATCCATTTTCTGGAGATCCGGGAATTTCTCCTGAAGCAGTTCCATGATCAGACGCCGGGAAAACCGCCTTTTGACAAGGAAAACATGCGGCAGGAAATGCTCGCTGCGTTGCAGTGGTTTAACAATAAGCTCAAAAGCATCTATGGACCGGACGTTGAGCCGTATACGATGGAGATCGCCATGTTTATGGGCAGCATGCTGGGCGCGTATATCCGTTTCCTGTTCATGCCGGGATTCCATTTGAATGTGGGAATCACCGCTGATCACCAGATCCAGCTGCTCGATGATATCGTAGCCAGCATACTTCGCAGACGTCCGGAGCCGCTGATCCCGATGGAGGCGGTTGGCCAATTGGGCCAATTATGCCAGACCGACGTTCCCAAACAGCGCCATCCGCTGATCGTCATTAAGGCCATGAAAAGCGAACTGAAGAAGGTTCAGGCCGAGCCGGAAGAGCGGGAAGATGCGATGGAATCCCTCAATATTATGGAGAAAGAGCTACTTGGCCTCCAGCCCAGCCGGGCCGTTCTGAAAGGAATGCTTGCTAACTTGGAGGGAATCGAGGAAATCGAAGCATTGTATACCGAGCTCAAAGGCACCATTTCGACTGTGCTTGAAAGCTATCTTACGCCCGGCGGCATGATGCAGGGGAATTCGTTCAAATTAGAGACATAGAGTTTGGAGAGGAGAGAGAATCGCCTAATGAAAGGAATTATCAATTTCTCGCTGCGCAACAAGTTTGCGATCTGGCTGCTGACCATCATCGTCAGCTTCGGTGGATTGTACGGCGGACTGACGATGAAGCAAGAAACCATTCCGGATATTAACGTTCCGTTCTTGAGTGTCACCGCCATCTATCCTGGTGCATCTCCCGAAGGCGTTGTGGAGGATGTAACCAAACCGCTCGAGACGAGACTCCGCAATATCGACGGCGTCAAAACCGTAACCTCCACTTCCATGGAGAACGCAGCGAATGTCATGGTTGAGTTTGATTATGGTAGTGATCTGGACAACGCTACGGCGGCTGTTCGCGAAGCCATCAACGAGGTAAAGCTGCCTGACGACGCCCAGAAACCTACCATATCCAAATTCAGCATGAGCTCCATGCCGGTTGTCTCGTTAAGCATTGCTAACAAGGACAACATGGAATTGGATGAATTGACCCGCATTACGGAGAATGACATCGTTCCCGAGCTGGAGGATTTGGACGGGGTTGCTTCCATCCAGGTAGCCGGCCAATTCGTGAATGAGGTACAGCTTAAGTTTAACCAGGACAAAATGAGCGAGCTTGGCCTGACCGAGGATACCGTCAAAGGTATCGTGCAAGGTTCGGCGCTGTACGCTCCGCTCGGCATGTTCGAAATGGAAAAGTCCCAAAAAGCCGTTGCCGTTGATGGCGGCATCATCGGCATCGACGATCTGAAGAATATCGCTATTCCGGTCATTCCGGGTGGAGGCGGGGCGGATGCGTCTGCCGGTGCCGGTGCTCCGAATGCCGGTGCAGGCCAGCAGCAACAGCCGCCTGGCGATGCTGCAGGGGCCGGCCAGCAAGCCGTGCCTGGTGCTGGCGGTGCTGGTGCTGGCGCTGGTGGACAAAATAGTGCTCCTGGTATGCCAACCGGCATTCCAACCGTCAAACTGAGCGAGATTGCCAAAATTGAAGTGATCGGCTCCTCGGAATCCATCTCCCGCACCAACGGGAAGGAATCGATCGGTATTCAAATCGTAAAAGCAAACGATGCCAACACGGTTGACGTCGTGAACCAAGTCAAAGACAAGGCCGAAGAATTGAGAGGCCTGTATCCTGGCATGGATCTGACGATCATGCTGGACCAAGGCAAGCCGATTGAGGACTCTGTCCATACGATGCTTTCCAAGGCATTATTCGGTGCGTTGTTCGCCGTTCTGATTATTATGGTCTTCCTGCGCAACATCCGTTCGACGATTATTTCCATCATTTCGATCCCGCTGTCCCTGCTGATTGCGGTTCTGTGCCTGAAGCAAATGGATATCACCCTGAACATGATGTCGCTCGGTGCCATGACCGTTGCCATCGGCCGGGTTGTCGATGACTCCATCGTGGTTATCGAGAATATTTACCGGCGCATGTCCCTCTCGACCGAGAAATTGAAGGGCCGAGAGCTCATCAGCGCCGCTACGCGCGAAATGTTTGTGCCGATCATGTCCTCCACCATCGTGACCATTGCGGTATTCCTGCCGCTTACATTGGTCAGCGGCATGGTAGGAGAGCTGTTCATGCCGTTTGCATTGACGATGGTGTTTGCCCTGCTTGCTTCCCTGGTCGTGGCGATTACGCTCGTACCTGCCATGGCGCACAGCCTGTTCCGCAAAGGCTTGAAGAACACACATGATCATGAAGAGAAGCCGGGTGCCATGGCCCGCGGCTATCGCTCCATCTTGAAATGGACCTTGAATCACAAAGCGATTACCTTCCTGGCAGCCATCGTGCTGCTCGTTGGAAGCTTGTTCTTGACCAAGTACCTGGGCGTAAGCTTTATTCCGGAACAGGAAGACAAATACGCGATGGTCACCTATTCACCTGAGCCTGGCGTAATGCTGGAGGATGTTGAGGATCGAGCCTTAAAAGCCGAGAAGCTGATCCTGGATCAACCAGGCGTGCAATCGATGCAATACTCCATCGGCGGAAGCAATCCGCTGGGCATGGGCTCCGCCAATTCAGGATTGTTCTACGTTATGTATGATCCGGACACGAAAAACTTCGAAGACGTCAAAAAGACGCTCATCGAAGATCTTGCCAAGGAAGTGCCGGACGGCACTTGGTCCAATATGGACATGGCAGCCGGCGCCTTTGGCGGCAGCCAGCTGACGGTGAACGTCTTCGGCGACTCGCTGGAGCAGATCAAGCCGGTGGCCGATCAAATCGCAGAGCTTGCGAACAAGGATACCGCGACGTTTGAAAATGCGGAAACCAGCTTGTCCGAAGCGTTTGAGCAGTACACGCTGGTAGCCGATCAAGAGAAGCTCAGCTCACTGGGCCTGACGGCCGGACAGCTGGCCATGAAGCTGGCTCCGGTACGGGAACGTCCGGTCTTGACCGAAGTCAAGATCGAAGACAAAACCTACAATGTTTACATTGAAGCGGACAGCAAAACCTATAAGAGCATTAAGGAAATCGAGAACGAAACCGTGACCTCCCCGCTCGGCATCGAAGTACCGATCAAGGATGTGGCCAAGGTGGAAAAAGGAACCACTCCGGATTCCATTACGCGCATCGACGGTAAAATGGTTGTGAGTGTCACAGCCGACATCCTGTCCAGCGACGTAGGCTCGGCTTCGACCAACCTGGAGACCGAAGTGAACAAGCTTGAGCTTCCAGACGGCGTATCCGTCCAATTCGGAGGCGTCACCGAGCAAATTAACGAAACCTTCGGACAGCTCGGGCTCGCCATGCTGGCAGCCATCGCTATCGTATACTTTGTACTCGTGGTTACGTTTGGCGGGGGACTCGCTCCATTCGCCATCCTGTTCTCGCTGCCGTTCATTGTCATCGGCGCTATCATAGGCCTGCTCGTCACGGGCGAAACACTGAACGTGTCTGCACTGATGGGCGTGCTCATGCTGATCGGTATCGTGGTGACGAACGCGATCGTGTTGATCGACCGCGTGATCCATATGGAACGCGAAGGAATGAGCACGCGCGAAGCCTTGCTCGAAGCCGGCGCTACCCGTCTTCGTCCGATTCTGATGACGGCTCTGGCAACCATCGGCGCGCTCCTGCCTCTCGTATTCGGCTGGGAGAGCAGCGCAGGCATTATCTCGAAAGGACTCGGCATCACGGTTATCGGCGGTCTGATCAGTTCCACGCTGCTGACGCTCGTGGTTGTACCAATCGTATACGAGTTCCTGATGAAGTTCAGCAAGAAAAGAATCGAAGATTAATTAGAACACCAAACGCCCCGGCCCTCCTAATTCAAGGAGGCCGGGGCGTTGTTCTGTTTGGTGACAATGATATGATTCTGGCGCTAATGCACCAGCATGGCTTCCTTGGAATGCTTCCAGGTCTTCAGCATGTTCAGATCCTGCGCGAGGAATTCCTCCAACAGGCTGAATAACGACTGGTATAGCGGACTTTGCGTGGACCCCTTCAGTTCCTTGCAGAGGGATGGCACCCATGACAACAGATGCTCCTCCAGAAACTTCTCTTGTACCTCCATTAATTGCAACATGCTATCTTCACAATACGTATTGTTCAGCATACGGTCATGAAGCAGCGTCATAAATTCCAGTTCAATGGCTATATGATCGTCCGCTTCGCCATGCAGTTTATTAAAGGCAACACCGGCGGATGCATAACACTCGGCCAAATCCTGAGCGCATCCATCCTTCGTATAATGGGATTCCGCGGCCTGGCGAGGTTTGGACTGCTGAAGCAGCCGGCGGTATTCCGCCCTCTCATATTCGCAAATCCGAACCAATTCCTCAGGCGAGCGTCCGCATAAATATTTCATCAGGTCCGTACCGGCCTTCGAACACTCCGCCGCCTTGCTAATTCCGCTCCCGCGGCTCCATTCCGCAATCATAGACAAGCTGGGCCAATTGCCCAAAAAATCAATCAGCAGCTCGTAGACCGTCCCCCGGTTTTCAAGCCACCTGTGACAGACGTCAGGCACCTCCAAAGTTTGAACAGGTGATATCGCCATATCGAACCTCCTATTGGTAACCTTTCTTGTTGGATGTGATATCCTTGACAGTATATCTTAGATGAACGTCTAATGAAAGCAGTTTGAAATGATTTCCGAAAATTTCGGAAAAACCAGGAAACTTTCGGAAATCTAGAATGTCACTACTCGCTTTCAAGGGGAGAAAGCTTTGGTCCACAGGTTCAATATACAGGATTTAGAAAGCGTTTTCTGTGATACTTCTCACAAATCCTTGAACTTATCCGTGCGGCTTGTCCCGCTGACATGACCCTTACAATGCATTGACTCCTGTTCGGGGAATGGCTACAATGTGACCATGCACGCTAGTAAAAGGGGGATTTCCATGATCGAACCGCTTAAAGATTCCTTCGGTCGTGTCCATGATTATATTCGAATCTCGGTGACGGATCGGTGCAATCTTCGTTGTGTATATTGTATGCCGGAAGAAGGGATGGAATTCCAACCTCACGATCAGATAATGAGCTATGAAGAGATCGCCGCGATCATGCGCGTTCTGGCCCCCATGGGCGTCTCCAAAGTACGCCTTACCGGCGGCGAGCCGCTTGTGCGCAAGGATCTGGAAACCTTGGTCCATCAGATTGCTTCCATTGAAGGAATTCAAGATATATCCCTCACCACCAACGGGATCATGCTCCCATCCAAGGCCCGCCTGCTGAAGGAAGCGGGACTCACCCGCATCAACATCAGCCTGGATTCGCTCCAGGAAGAGCGTTACGCTCGCATCACGCGCGGCGGCCGGGTGCATAAAGTGCTGGAAGGCATTGAAGCCGCCTATGAAGCCGGCCTGAATCCGATCAAGCTGAACATGGTGTTAATGAAGGGCTTCAATGAGGACGAGATTCGCGACTTTATCGCCCTGACGCTTGATCGTCCCCTTCATGTCCGCTTTATTGAATACATGCCGATCGGCCAAGCATCCGATACCTGGCGGGATTCGTACCTGCCGCTGAGCCGAGTAGCCGAAGTGTGCCAAGAGGCCGGCTGGGCCATTCAAGAAGAGCAGGGCCCTTCCGGCAACGGTCCTTCGCGCAATATGAAGGTGGTTGGAGCAACGGGAACGTTCGGTTTGATCCATCCGGTCAGCGATCATTTCTGCGATTCCTGCAACCGGCTCAGGCTGACGGCCGACGGCCATATCAAGGCTTGCCTATATTGGTCGGACGAATTTAACGTGCGCCGCGTCATCGATGACCCCTCGGCGGTGGCGAACCTGTTCCGCAAAGCGCTCGGCGCCAAGCCGCTGAACCATGAAATGGCGCTCGCGCTGGAGAAAAAGGCCCAAAGCCATACTCCTACGGCCCGGCGCATGTCGCAGATCGGCGGATGAGCTTTTGCTCAGCGCATGAGAGCAGAATCAGCATAACCAAAGCAAACCGCCTTTATATACTAGAAAGCCCCGCCAAGCATTCGAATGGCGGGGCTATTTTTATAGGATGCGTGCAGGGACGATCATTCTTCCGTATTCAGCAGACCGCCTGCAGCCTCGTAATCCACGGGCGTATTCATGTTAAATAAGATTCGGCGCGGATCAAGGCCGGTAACCTCCGCTAATTCCTCCTCATTCGCAAAGACGGCATTCAGCTCCTGCACCCACTCCACCATGCGGAGCTGCCCCCGGATCAGCCTGCGCTCAAGGCTTTCCGCGGTCTCTCTGCGATACGCTGCCAGCAGCGGGTGCATCCTTCCTTCCACGACCGGGATTACGGCCTCAGCCGTGTCCTGCTTGTTCGCCAGATCCAGCAGCCCCTGGAGAAACCGCTCGTGGATATAAGGCATATCGCAAGCTGCGACCAGATTCCATGTGCTCCGGGAAGACTTCAGGGCGGCGTGAAGGCCCGCCATCGGACCTTGTCCGACATAAAGGTCGGGGACGCATTCCAAGCCGAGGAATTGATAAGGTTCCGGGTCATTGGCAGACAGGATCACCCTTCCGCTGACTTTGTCCAGCGCGTGGACCGTCCGTTCAATCAAACTCATCCCCTCCATGGGCAGCAGCGCCTTGTTTCTCCCCATTCTCCGGGAGGCTCCTCCAGCAAGGGCGATGCCCGTCACTTGACCCGATGGCAGACGAACATCTTGGGAGTGAACGCCCATATGCTCCACCAGCCTTTCTTCGTTATAAAAAATCGGATTCAGTTTATAGGTTAATATCCAGAATAATGGAAAATCATTTAAAAGATGGTTTGTATCCCTTTTCAATGCGTGATACATTGAAAGGAAAGCGGCTTTTTTCTTATACCGCGATTATGGATTGTATTCGGTTTGAAAGGAATGACCTACTTGCGGAATATGGACAATGCTCAACCTTCGCTGACATCGCTCAAGCTGTTCAACTTCTTCATTTACGGAACCATGGTCATCTTCACCGGTTTCTTCCAGTTGTATTTGCAAGATATCGGCATGAGCAAAATCGAAATCGGCAGCCTGATGGCGATTGCGCCATTTGTGTCCATCTTCGCCAATCCGTTCTGGGGATTCTGGAGTGACCGGGCGGCCAACATCAAACGCGTGCTGCTGATCATGATGACCGGTACGCTGCTGCTGGTTCAGCTTGTTTTTCAGGCGAATACCTATGCAATGATATACATGACGATGATTTTCTTTTATTTTTTCCAGACGCCGATGTTCTCGCAGACGAATTCGCTCATTCTGACCTATATTGATGGAACCCAGCAAAAGTTCGGCTCGTTCCGGCTGTGGGGCTCGCTCGGATGGGCGCTGACGGCCATCGCTGCCGGGCCTGTCATCGACCGGCTCGGCTCGGGACGCATCGCCATCGTGTTCTCGATCATGCTGCTGGTGGCGGCCGTGTTCATGTTTACGCTGCCCTCCATTCAGAAAACGGCTGCATCGGCATCGGTCAACCTCAGGGGACTCAGCAGGCTGTTCCTGAACTCCTATTTCGTCTGGTTCATCCTGTTAGGCATCATGGTATCCATCCCGAACACGGCGAACAATACCTTTATGTCCCTATACATTCTGGAGCTGGGCGGGTCCAAGCAGACGGTCGGCCTCGCCATCTTCTTCTCATCGATATTCGAAGTGCTGGTCTTCATTCTGTTTGACCGCTTCCTGAAGCGGAAAATCAACGTCCTGGTCGGCTGCCTGACGATTGTCAGCCTGCTCTTCGCACTCCGCTGGCTGCTTATGGCCGAAGCCAACAGCCCGCTGGAGGTCGCCTTCATTCAGCTGCTGCACTGCGTTACCTTCGGCGGCTACTTCTATGTCGGCGTTCAGCTGACGATGCTGTTTGTTCCGACGCCGTACCGCGCCTCCGGCCAAGCGATCTATACCTTAAGCTGGAGCGGCATATCCGGTGTCATCGGCGGCCTTGCCGGCGGCTGGATGTTCCAGAACTTCGGGGCGCAGGCCATGTACCGGACCGGTACGATGCTCGCCATCGTGGGTGCCATCGGCTTTGGCTGGATGTGGTATAACCTCCGCAGGCACGGATACCAGCCGCTGCACCCGGACGATCCCGAAGAGGACGAGATCGAGGAGTACGCTGCGAGTTAACGCGAAGTTATCTCCCGTACGATTTCACTTCCAAGATGATATCACCGTAAATATAACAAGACTCGAATGAATCCTGGAACGGAATCTTCGAGTCTTGTTTACGTTTAGGGGCCAGGTCGACCTGATCAGCGCCTACCCGTGCCCTTTTTTTATTCTCTGGCTTGTTTAGTTCTTCGGAAGCTGGAACGAGCTCTTCAGGGAAACCACGCGGTTAAATACCGGACGTCCTGGCTGCGAATACTTCGAGTCGACGTTGAAATATCCGTGGCGGAAGAACTGGAACTTGTCCTGCGGCGCAACATCCTTCATATTCGGCTCCACGAAGCCTTGTACGATTTGCAGCGAATTTGGATTGATGTCGTCCAAGAAGGACTTCTCGGCAGCTGCCTCCTCCGCTTCGCCTGCAACCTCGTGCACCAATTCCGCTTCTTCGTCTTCGTCCTTGAACAGCGGCTCGAACAGACGGAATTCGGCAGGCACGGCCTGCGTGGCCTCCACCCAGTGAATCGTCCCTTTCACCTTGCGTCCGGTAAAGCCGCTGCCGCTCTTCGTCTCCGGATCGTATGTGCAGTGAATCTCGACGACCTTGCCGTTCTCGTCTTTGATCACGTCATTGCACTTAATGAAATACGCATGCTTCAACCGGACCTCATTGCCCGGGAACAAGCGGAAATATTTGCTCGGCGGATCTTCCATGAAATCCTCTTGCTCAATGTAAATCTCGCGCGAGAACGGAATCTGGCGGATCCCCATCTCCGGATTCTCCGTGTTGTTCTCGGCATCCAGCCATTCGACCTGACCTTCAGGGTAGTTCGTAATGACCACCTTCAGCGGGTCCAGCACGGCCATCGTGCGGGGCGCCTTCAGCTTCAGGTCTTCACGGATAAAGTGCTCCATCACTTGGCGGTCCACCGTGCCGTATGCCTTCGAAATTCCCGTCTCGAACACGAAATTGCGAATGGCTTCCGGCGTATAGCCCAGACGGCGAAGTCCGGAGATCGTCGGCATGCGAGGGTCGTCCCAGCCGTCTACGATGTTCTCGTCCACGAGCTGCTTCAGCTTGCGTTTGCTGGTGACCGTCTGCGCCACGTTCAGACGCCCGAATTCGTACTGACGCGGCGTGCTGTCCATCTCGCATTCCGCCACGACCCAATCATAGAACGGGCGCTGATCTTCAAACTCCAGGGAGCACAGGGAATGCGTAACCCCTTCGATGGCATCCTCCAACGGATGGGCAAAAGCATACATCGGATAGATGCACCACTTATCCCCTGTATTGTGATGATGCGCGTGGGAGATCCGGTAGATGACCGGATCCCGCAGATTGATATTCGGGGAAGCCATATCGATCTTGGCGCGCAGCACGCGTTCGCCGTTGGCGAATTCCCCTTTGCGCATCCGCTCGAACAGATCCAGGTTCTCTTCCACGCTGCGGTCCCGGTATGGACTGTTCTGTCCAGGCTCGGTCAAGGTTCCGCGCGTTTCGCGGATTTGGTCAGCGGACTGGTCGTCCACGTAAGCCTTCCCTTTCTTAATCAACAGCACCGCGCGATTGTACATCTCTTCAAAATAATCGGACGCGAACCGCAGCTCTTCCCAATCGAAGCCAAGCCACTTCACGTCTTCCTTGATGGAGTTCACGTACTCGATGTCTTCCTTCACCGGGTTCGTGTCATCAAACCGCAAGTGTGTCCGTCCGCCGAATTCATCGGCCAGCGTAAAATTGATCCAAATGGCCTTGGCATGTCCAATATGCAGGTAACCGTTCGGCTCCGGCGGGAAACGGGTAACGATCTCCTTGACTTTACCGGACTTCAGGTCTTCGGTAATAACATTCTTTATGAAATTGGAGGGGGTGCCCCGATGGTTCTCCACGTTGATCAACCTTTCGTCCTGTAATTTCTGTCTATCTCCTGTATAAACGTGTTTCTCTTAAATATACCTGTAATGACGCGATTGTTCAAGGAATTCGGCACTCCCGCGCAGTAAGCCCGCGACTTGGGACAGGGGGGCCGGCAGGCAATAACTACAAGTCCTCAACCTGTTTGCAGAGGCTCCTCCCTTAGCCGGATATAGCGGCGAAAATCATTTTGACGGGGGCTTTTTAATAGGGTAGCATGGAGAGAAAAACAGTTGAAGGAGGCCGGCGATCATCTTATGAAGCCCAGCAAATTTCCAAAGGAACAGCGCGAACAGCTGATTGAATTGGTGCAGGAATACTTTGAAACGGAACGCGGCGAAACCCTCGGAAATCTGGCCGCAGAGAGTGTTCTTGATTTTTTCGTGGAGACCTTGGGGCCTCATCTATACAATCAAGCGCTCAGCGACTGCCGAACGGTTGTCAATCAGCGCATGATTTCCCTGGAAGAAGATATTTACGCATTGGAGCAAAAAGTGAAGCGAACTCGTTAGAGGTACATATACTTTATACTTCGCAATGGAGAACAAAGGAGATACCGTATGTTTGGATACACATTGGACGATCATGTTGAATTGCGCCCGCTTGCCATCGAACATGCACGGGCGATGTTCGAGATTACCGACCGGTCGCGTGACCGTCTCCGCAAGTGGCTTCCGTGGGTGGATGCCGTCACCGAGGTTAACGATACCCTCAACTATATCAAGGGTGCCATGAAGCAAGCAGCCGACAATGGCGGCTTCTCGGCAGGCATTTGGGTGCGCGAGGAGCTGGCGGGCACGATCTCGTTTCACGAGATCGATTGGAACAACCGCTCGGTCGGCATCGGCTACTGGCTGGATCAGCATTTTACGGGGCAAGGCCTGATGACAAGCGCGTGCCGCGCGTTCACGGATCACGCGCTGATGCGCATGGGCCTGAACCGGGTGGAGATTCGATGCGCAACGGCTAACCATCGCAGCCGGGCGATTCCGGAACGTCTGGGCTTTGTCCTTGAGGGAGTCATACGGGAAGCCGAGAAGCTGCCCCAAGGCTATGTCAACCATGCGGTCTACGGCATGATTCAGAGCGAATGGAAGCGGATGAGGTAACGCATACGGTTTAGCTTCGCCGGTACTGGCATTTTCTATCATCCCAATAAGAAAACGGCTTGTATCCTACCAAAAGGACGCAAGCCGTTTTTGTTGTCCGTATGTGTTCTAGAACGCGGGCGAACCTTGGCTTAGAGCTTGGCAAGAGTCCGCGCGACTTCAATCCTGACGGCTTCGGAAGGTCGCCAGCCATGTCCTGAATTGCGACTTCAAGCTTGAGGCGAGTTCGTCGATCTCCAGCATGCGCTCAAGCCCTTGTTCATCCTTTCGCCCGTCCTTCATCATGCGAAGCACTTCCAGCACCGTGATGCCGGAAGCTTGGGAATCAAGCCGGGTAACGGGGGAGTCTGCGCTGACCCTTCCTTCCTCGAGCACGCGGAAATAAAAACCGCTGTAACCCGTGTTCAGCACCCTTGCCGGCATGTCCTTGACGCCATGCTTTTGCGACAGCTTAAAGCAGGGATATCGGGGCTGGCTGACCTGCAGCACCGCCCCCCCTATCCGGTATACATCTCCAATGCAGACTTCATCCTCCAGCAGCCCTCGCAGCGTCAGATTTTCGCCGAATGCGGCATACGGCATCGGTTTGCACAAGGACCGTTCCCAGTACGGATAATGCTCCGAAGGGTACGCGCACACCGCCTTATCCAAGCCGCCGTGATTGATGAGATCGGCTTGGCCGTCCCCTTCGAAATTCAATGAACTTAGGAACAGGGGACCTTCCACAGGCTGCTTATAAATTCCGGTAGACAGGTCCTTCCCCTGGTAATCCACCGTTACAGGCTTTCCAACGTTCAGCGATACAATGCCCATGGTCATGGAAAAACAACCTCCGCTATCTTTCTTTTCATCTACTATATGCAATCGGGTATGCCCTTGTCCAGAAGCCGTTTCAGTGGGAGGACCCCAAAAACAAAAAGGCCAACCAGAACTCTCTGGTTGACCTAATCATACGAACAGCCCGGCAAAGCCGCCGGACTGTTCAACCCTATGATCTCATCTCTTTTGCATCCGTGAACCGGACCAGGGCGATATCCTGAGGGGAATCATGATAAGAAGTAACACATTAAAATATCATCAACGTAACGTCCATCCACGTAAAACTCCCGAATCAGCCGCCCCTCTTCCTTAAACCCGCAGTTTCTGTAAAAGGAGAGCGCGCCCGGGTTGCTGGACAGCACCCGCAGCCTCAGCTTCGCAATGCCTTCCACCCGCGCCATATCCTTCGCCGCCTCGATCAGCCGCTGTCCGATGCCCTGCCGCTGATGGGCAGGGTGGACCGCGATGTTCAGCTCGAGCACATGGCGATTGCTGTTAAGGCCTGTGGGCGAACGGAAGCCGACGTAACCGCACAGCTCCCCCTCGTGCAGCGCAACAAGCTGCGTGCCTGGCGGGCACTGCAGAAGATAATGGTCCCGCGAGCTCCATTTCAGGGGCTCCGGGGCCGTATTGCGATCCCATACCAGTTCGTCGAGTTCCATAAGCGCAGCGGCATCCTTCATTTCCGAGAACCGGATCGTCACTGTCTCTTGACGGGTCTTCATCGACATCCCTCGCTTCGATAACCATTCCCTCCATTATAACAGACCGGTTCGGTTCCTGCAGACGAGTTTCACGGGTTACGATTTATTGTTCATGAACGCCGCCGTAAATATCCACGACGCAGCCTTGTTCGTCATTTCCGGTCAACCGCTTGAAATCTTCGCCCGAGATGCGAACGCCTCCCGTGCGGTAGCGGTTCTGGATCGTATTCGCGGATACATCCTGCCCGTTAATCGTGACACGGGTCCGCTCGGCGCCATCCATATGATAAACGAATGTTACCGGAACGCCGGCATAGTTGAATTGGAACTCCAAGCCATCCAGCGCCTTCGGCAGAACCGGGTCGATCACCAGGTCGCCTCCCGCTTCGCGGATGCCGAGCGCATTGGAGATCAGCTGGTTCATGTAGATCCCCGGACCGCTGGAATAAATCCGCCATCCCCCTTTGACAGGTATGTCTCCGCTGCGCAGCGCATCAAACGATTCCTGGGCTTCGTAGCGCGTGTTGAACTTTCCGTCCGAGCTGCTGAAATAAGCATTGCTCTGGCGCAGCTCCGCATTCGGCACGACCTCGGTGATGCCGATCGGGTTGATGCGCTCAAGCCCGCTCCAAACCTCGCTGCTCTTGCCGAGCTTGGCCATGGCTTCGACAAAGCGGATATGCGCATGCACATATTGAAGGCCAACCTCCCGGCCGAAATTCGCCGCTTGCTCCGCCCGCTTAAAGTGCGTGCTGACGCCACCGGCATATACCGCCGGGCGGTTCATCAGCCTTACGCCGTCCGGACAGAACAGCTGCTCCCGGATAATCTCGTAATGGCTGGCCGCCTGCTCCGGGGTCAGCAGCTCGCTGATCATGCTGCGCGTCATCGGCAGCAGGCGGTACTGGATTCCCGTTTCCTCATCGGACGGATGCAGCAGGAATCTGCTCTGCTCCTTGCTCTCCATATAGACAAAGCCCGGAATGACTTCGGAGTTCAGGATATACGTATTGAAATCCCGCTGAATTCCTTCCGCGAGTTCCCCCATCGCACCCGACATCGCTTGATCCACGCTTTCCATGACGCGGGAAAACTGGTTCAAGGTCTGATACGTCAAGGCGACCGTCCAGCTGCTGACCATGAACTGCTTCAGCTGGGCGTTAGCCGGCTGCAGCGTATCGTCCCAGTCCCCGTCCCCATAAGAAGACAGATGGGTACCATGTAGGAAATGCTCCTGAATATAGGCTATTTGCTTCTTCACGTGTTCAAGCACGGTGTACGTCCGCTCCGTAAAATCGAAGCTGTGCTTTCTCGTGTATGGAACGGCCGACTCCAGGACGCTGTAATCGTTGGTAACGGCCAAATAATCGCCCAGCACCTTCAGCGGCCATACGATGATGTCGCCGTGGCTCTCTTCCTGCTGGATATGGGCATACTTATCAAACATGAACCACTGCGGCCAGTTTCCGTCATCCTCATATTGGTGGGAATACACCTCAAGCAGGATATCGCGGACCTGCTCGTATTTATGCGTGGCCATGAAATATTCCACGGGTCCCTGGCATACATCGCGCGTTCCCCACGCCGCACCGCCGTACTGTTCCAACCCGTGCGGCACCGAATAATGGACGAGCATGTTGTGCGTATACCACCAGGCAAGCGCATTGACTTTGAATAAACCGGCATCCTGCCCGTTGTTCAAGCTCAGATGGAACCCGTTCATAACGGATGCGTAAAACGAACGATAGTTTGCAATCTCCTCATCCGCATTCCGCGCCTCGATTGGAGCATCAGCTGCATCAAGGCTGCCTTGCACCGTCATGGCCCACTCGGCACTCTCGGCGAGCTCGAGCACCGTTAAGGAAGCACTCCCTGGCGCGACGTTGCTTGCCAGACAGGTCTCGTCCGTCACCTGGATATCGGCTCCCGTCACCCCAAGCCGATAATGCAGATCCTTGTACACGGACGCGCTCAGCGAAGCCGCGTCGGCACGGAACGTGAGGACGCCGTCTTCCTGGACCACATGATACGGCACTTCATATTCGTTGACATCCATCGTCATCTGCATGGTCACCAAATAACGGTAGGCTCTTCCGCTTTCGGAACGGACCTGAAGCGTAACCTCCGGTGCCGCGGCGGACGTGAAGTTCGTGATGATCAGCTTGTCGTTTTCGGTTTTGTAATACCAGCGTACATAGTTAAACCCGATCTCGAACACGGACGGCATCGTCAAGAGGCGGTACTGTCCGTCCATCTCGACATAGATCCGTTGTCCGGAAGTCTTGGGCACGTTCAGCGCGTTCCGCGCATGACTCATCATTTTGTTAAAGTTCGTGTTTCCCGTCACCAGCTGGGAATTAAACACGCCATACATGTAGGAGGTGGTCGTGATGACCGGGCTGCCCAGCTTGACGTTGTTGCCGCTCATCAAGATATGGCCGTGCGGACGCTCCACGCGAAGCTCCTTCTCCTTCAAGACGATATGCTCATAGGTGTCCGTGAAGAACGAAAGCAGCGTTTCCCCGTCTCGCTCCTCTTGGCGGCGTACAGGATACAGTGCGTTCAGTTCGTCTGCCGTCAGCGGCACGGACTGCAGAGGTTCGCCGAAGCGGTCGGAACGTTCCATCTGCGGCAGCTTATTGCCCGCATCGGTCAAACGGCGTGCTTCCGCCTGCTGCCAGGCGGCCTGGAGCTCCTCCTGGTATTCGAGCGCAGTGACGGCATCCGGATGATCCTCCTTAAACAAACCGTAGAATACGAACCGGGCCGTCCCGTTCAACGTTACGCGAGGGGACTGCAGAGCCGTATAGGCAAACTCGTATTGATATACCTCATTCGGGAGGTTCTCTTTGAATAAAGCCTCTGCCCGATTCGTCTCTTTATAGGAAAGACCGAAGAACTGAAAGCCGTCCGTGGCATACCCGACCGCCGATGTCAGCGATCCCTGCTGAAGATAAGGGAAGACGCCACCCTGCGGCTGATTTTGGCGGGAGCACACGACATAACCCCGATCTTCCTGACGGAACACGGCATGGTCGATGTATTGGGACAAGTACGCTTCATTGTTTCGAACGGCGCCTGGAAGGGCAATCCCGATATCCTGTCCGTAAACGACGTCGGCTTGTATTCCTTCCCCTTGGAGCTCGATGTCCCAAAACCACGCACCGGCATCCGTCGGGGTAAACCGTATCGTATAGGCCACTCCCTTGACGCTGCCTTCCCACATCATCCGGTTATCCGCATGCGTGACCACGCTTCGGGAATGCACCCCGAGCATGGGAACGGCCTCGATGCCGTCTTCGGTATGGATTCTCAGAAACAAATTGTTGAGGGCGCCGTCAATCGAATTGGAGAGCAGTTGATTGATCATCGTCGTGCCGTAAGCAGCTTGATAAAGATCCCCGCTCGGCAAAAAGGTAAACGTCAATTCTCCCGCCTGGAGTACAACTTTCGCATCGTTCATTACATGATTGGCTGTCACAAGTTTCACTTCCTATTCTGCATAAATGATGTTGGTCCGCGTTATTTCCGAAGCCGAAAACGTCTGATCTCCGTATCCCGGCTATTCCTTCCGACCATGAGGTCGAACTCGCCGGCATCGCTCGTGAAGGACAGGTCCGAATGGTGATAACGCAGCTGTTCTTCGGTCAGGATAAAGGCGATTTCCTGCCGTTCTCCCGGCTGCAGCAGCACCTTGCGGAAATCCTTCAGTTCCCGGACCGGTCTGACGACCTCGCCGGAACAGTCGCGGACGTACAGCTGGACGACTTCTTCCCCGGCCATATCGCCGGCATTCGTGACAGATACTTTGATCTCAAGCGGCTGTTCCGAAGACATCTCTTCCGCTGAAAGCTCCATGTTTCCGTATTCGAATTCGGTATAGCTTAGGCCGAATCCAAAGGGCAGCAGCGGATCATTCGGAATGTCCAAATACTGCGATACATAGCGCACCTGCGCATCCGGCGCACCCTTCGGCCGCCCGGTATTATAATGGTTGTAATAGACCGGCACCTGTCCGACGGAATAAGGGAACGACATGCTGAGACGGCCGGAAGGATTGATCTCGCCGGTCAGCAGCGAAGCGATGGCCGCCCCGCCTTCGCTTCCCGGGAACCAGGCTTCCAGCACGGCATCGGCCTCATCCAGCACGCCGTGCAAATCCAGCGGGCGGCCGTTGAACAAGACGGCTGCCATCGGCTTCCCCAGCGTTTTCAAATGGCGGATCAATTCGAGCTGCGGCTGCGGCAGCGTGATAAACCCGCGGCTGCCGGCTTCGCCGCTCATTTCGGAATCCTCGCCCAGCGCCAGTACGATCACATCGGCTTCCTTCGCGGTTTTCATCGCCTCTTCCAGCTGCTGATCGGTCATAGCGCTCACGCTGCAGCCCTCGGCCACCGTCAGCGCGCCGGAAGGCAGCTTGGACCGCAGTCCCTGCTCCAGCGTGACGGCATCTTCTTTAGCGCCTGTCCAGGACCATGGGCCGAGTATGTCGCCGCTGGCAGCGAACGGGCCGATCAAGGCTACGCGCTGACCGCCTCTCAGCGGCAGCAGGGAGTCGTTCTTCAGGAGCACGCAGGATTTCGCGGCGGCTTCACGGGCCGCCTGACGGTGCTCCTCGCAAAACACGATCTCCCGTTCGGCTTGCGGGTCGGCTCCCCGCACAGGACGCTCGAACAGTCCAAGCCGCTTTTTCAATGACAGAATACGCAGCACCGCTTCATCGATCAGGCTCTCATCCACCCGTCCATCGCGTACCATTTGCGGCAAATGATGCACGTAGCTGGAGGTCATCATCTCGATGTCCACGCCAGCCTCGATGGCTCTTAACGCTGCTTCTGCCTCGTCCTCGGCAACTCCGTGAGGGATCAGCTCTTTGACCGCTCCCCAGTCGGAAATCAACACACCGTCAAATCCCCATTCGCGACGCAGCAAATCGCGCATCAGCCGCTTATTGCCTGTAGCCGGTATGCCATCGACGGTATTAAAGGCCGTCATGACCATCAAGGCCCCCTCATCCAGCGCGGCCTTGTACGCAGGTAAGTAATACTCCCGAAGCTGGCGCTCGGACATGTCCACCGTGTTGTAATCACGGCCGCCTTCACCGGCTCCATAGGCGGCAAAGTGCTTCACGCACGCAGCCAGCCGGTTTACATCGCCACTCAAATCGTCGCCTTGAAAACCTCTTACAAACGCTCTTGCAAATTCACTGTTCAGATAGGGATCTTCCCCGGTCGACTCCATCACGCGTCCCCAGCGCGGATCGCGCACCAGGTCCACCATCGGCGCAAATGTCACGTGGAGGCCGGATACCGCGGCTTCGCGCGCGGCGATTTCTGCGCTCCGCTCCGCAAGGACAGGGTCCCACGAGCTTCCCAAGGCCAGCGGCACCGGGAAGATCGTTTTGAAGCCGTGTACGATATCGGCCATCATGAGCAGCGGAATTTTCAATCGATTTTTGCGCATATGCGCTTCTTGGACGGCTATCACTTCCTCCGCCCCCGCCAAGCCCAGCACCGAGCCTGCATTGCTTACGATCTCATCGGTGATGCCCAGCGACTCCATCGGTCCTGTAATTTGCCCCGATTCTTGAGCTCCTTCGAAAAAAGGGACGGCCAGTTGTATAAGCTGCGCAATTTTTTCCTCCAGCGTCATCTGCTCGACCAGAGAAGTCAGTTGTTGATCTGCCATTTCCCATCCTCCTATGTCTTAACCTTCACGATCTAGTCAATTCGAAACGTTTTGATTTTTGCTCAAACCATGAAATATATTCATAAAACCTTATACTTAGCAGGATTTTCTACCTATACATCCATTGTTTAAAAAGCGAGAAAATCAGCCCGTGTCTGTGACATAATCGAAACGTTTCAATAAAAACGGACGAAAAAATCAGGGCAGTGGCAGCCAATCCAGCACACGCTGAATTTTACGGTCCCAATATCCCCATTCATGTCCGCCCGGTTCTTCCTCGTATGTCATCGGAATCCCCAGACTGTCCGCATATCGTCTAAACGTTTGGTTATCATGATATAAAAAGTCTTCCGTTCCGCAGCACTGATACAGCATCGGTTTGTTACCCCCGTATGCCACGAATTCCGAAGCTAAATACAGCAAGTCGTCCCGGCTTCCCCGCAGTCGGTCGACGCTTCCGAACAGGGTACGGATTTCGTGCTCCTGGAAGCCCGGTCCCGCAGCCCGGCTGGCGAGATCCAGCCCTCCCGACAGGCTTGCGCCGGCCGCATAACGCTCCGGATAACTCATGGCCAGCTTAAATGCGCCATACCCGCCCATGGAAATTCCGGCGACAAAGGTATCTTCCCTGCGTCCGGACACCGGAAAGAACGACTGAACCAGCTGCGGAAGCTCCTCGCTCAGGAAGGTAAAGTAAGACGGACCGTTGGCCATGTCCATATAATAGCTTCGTCCGACTCCCGGCATCACGATTGTGATGCCTTTATCCTCGGCGTACCGCTCGATGGACGATCTGCGCATCCATTCGGTCTGGTCCGCGCCTCGGCCGTGAAGCAAATAAAGCACCGGCAGCTTCGAAGAAGAACCGTATGGCATCAGCGCGGCTTGCGGTATAAAAACCTCGATGCCGGTAGACAGCTGTAGTGTTTCGGAATAAAAATCACACGTGATCCATGCCAAGTTCCTCATCTCCGATCCGGTACATTAACTTTCTACTTTGCTCTTTCCTGCAGATGCACGCTCCATCATTTCCGTTGTCAGCATGTACGACTGCTTTACGGATTCGCCTCCCAATATCTGAAACAGCAGATGGGCTGCAAGCGATCCCGCTTCGCTCTTGGGCTGCCTGATGGTCGTCAGCGGCGGATTCACGTATTCGGCTAATTGGATATCGTCGAATCCGATGACGGACACATCATCCGGCACCGAAATTCCGCTTTCCTCGAATGCCTTCAGCCCTCCGATGGCCATCTCGTCGTTGCCGTAAAATACGGCCGTTGGGAGCGCCCCTTGCATAATCATCATCTTGGTGGCGTTGTAACCGCCCTCGCGCACGAAGTTGCCGCTGAGGCGCCACTTCGACTGTTCTTCCAGCCCCGCCTCCGCGAGCGCCCTTAAATACCCTTGATAACGCAAATGATTATCGTACGAATCCGAGGATCCGCTAATATAGGCTACGTGCCGATGTCCGTTCTCCAGCAGGTAACGAGTAGCCGTGTATCCTCCCTGCTCCCCGTCGACCAGCACATTGACCAGGAATTCGCTGCATAATGGACGATCCATCACGACGATCGGAAATTGAGGTCCGGAGGTCTCGATCAGAACTTCATCGCGAATATTGGGCGCGAGAATGATGGCGCCGTCGGCCCTCTTCTCCCGCAAAAATTTAACCGCCGTCGAATCCCTGCCGCCCATCGAGCTGCAGGCTATCAGATCATACCCGTTGGTCAAAGCAACTTCCTGTACGCTTCGGATCAACTCGGAATAATAAGGCCCGGATAAATCCGTCAGAATTAGAGCGATTGTCTTGGTGCGGCTCCGCTTCAAATCCATGGCAAATCCGTTCTTCCGATAATTCAGCTGTCTTGCTGCCTCGAGCACCTTTGATCTTGTCTTGGAACTCACTCTGCTGTCGCCGCTTAACGCGTATGAAGCCGTCGACAAGGCGACTCCAGCGAGCTTTGCCACATCCTTTATCGTTGCCATTTCCTTTCGCCCCTTCTAATCTTAAAAACTCTATCTATCTTATTTCATGCCAGAGATCGTATATCCTTCAATAATATGTTTTTGGAAGAAAGAAAATACGATGATGATCGGAACAACCATAAATGCAGCACCTGCCATTTGCAGACCGAAATCGGATCCATGCTGTCCTTTCAGAAGCTGCAAACCTACCGAAAGCGTATAAAGTTTCTGGTCGTTAGCCATGATGAGTGGCCACAGGAAGCTGTTCCAAGCGCCGATGAAGGCCAAAATCCCCTGCACCGCAAATACCGGCTTCGTGATCGGAACGATCAAACGGAAGAAAATCCGCAGTTCTCCCGCGCCATCCAGCCTTGATGCCTCGATCAGATCCGTCGGGATCGTCGACATGAACTGACGGAACAGGAAAATACCGAAAGCGCCGACCAAGCCGGGGAGCACGATACCCGCCATCGTATTGGTCAAGCCCATGGCGTTAATCAGCAGATACACCGGAATCATCGTCACCTGTCCCGGAATCATCATCGTGGCGAGCACGAGATAGAACAATTTTTTGTTGCCCGGAAACTCAAACTTGGCGAATGCATATCCTGCAAGCGCGTTGAGGAACAGACCCACAAATGACCAGAACACAATAATAAGCGTATTTTTGAGGTAGACCATAAAGTCCAGCTTCGTAAATAAATCCACATAATTTTTCATGGTAAATTCTTTGGGCAATAACGTCGGCGGAACCGCCGTAAATTCATTCTCCGGCTTGAACGAGGACGTGATCATCCAGATAAACGGGATCATCATCAGCAGTCCCCCTGCAATGAGCAGCACCGTCATGACCGTCTTTTCTATTCTTTTCGCTGCCATACCCTAAAGCCTCCTTCAGTTACGATACGGAACATCGCTTGCATCTTAATACTCGACATCTTTTTTCTTGACTGCGAATTGCGCGATCGTCACAACAATGATAATGAAGAAGAGCACAAACGATCCTGCGGCCGCATAACCGAAATTACTGAGCTGGAAGCCATTGTTGTATATGAAGAGGGCCATCGACATCGTGGAATTCAGCGGTCCGCCCTTGGTCATCACCAGCGGCTCTTCGAAGAACTGAATCCAGCCGATCAGCGTCGTAATCGTGACAAAGAAGGTCGCAAAGCTCAGCAGCGGAACGGTGATGTACAACAGCTTCTTCCACTTGCTCGCTCCATCGATCTCCGCAGCTTCATAATAGGAACGCGGAATGCCCTGGAGGGCAGCAAGGAATATAATCATGTTAAGACCGATCGATTTCCATACAGCCAGAAGGATCAGCGATAACTTGGCAAGCGTGGGATCATTCAGCCACTGCTGCGCGGGAATACCAAACCAGGATAACATATGGTTAAAGAGGCCATAATGGCTGTTATAGAGGTAACCCCAAACAACCGCGACCGCCACAATATTCGTAATGGAAGGCATATAATAAACAACGCGGAATGTCTTGAACAGCCATCCCGTGCCATAGTTAAGCAGCAATGCAGCGCCCATGGCAAGCATAACGACAAGCGGAACTCCGATAATAACATAGAACATGGTGTTAAACATGGATTTCAGGAAAACCGGATCTTTAAATACATTCATGAAGTTATCGAAGCCGACGGCTTCAATATTGGAGTAATTGGCGAGACCCGCCAGGTCGATGTTCGTGAAGCTGATGACAAGCGCAATGATGATCGGAATGATTGAGAACGTCAGAAGCAGCACCAGCGCGGGCGCAATAAACATATAAGGGTACTTATAGCGGTTAAAGCGCTTGATAAAGTTCTGCAATGTCATTCACCTCCTGCAAAAATGGGTTTCGATGATACGCTATGGAAGCAGTCAGGCTTGTTTCATCATCGTCTGAAGAAACAAGCCGGGCTGCGTTACACGCTTTTGTTATTTGGATAGAATTTCGGTAGCCTTCGCGTTCAACTGATCCATTTCGGTCTTGATGTCCGCACCGCCCACCGTGATTCTTTCAAAGGCACCGATGGCTTCTTGGGAAACCGCATCCCACTCTTTGATGAACGGAACAGGTCTGGCGTTCTCAAGCTGTTTTCCGAATGTAGCGAAGATCGGATCTTCAAAGCGTTTGTCTTCCCATGCGCTCTTAATCGCAGGCAAGTTTTTGGATACATCGTAGTTGGTCAGCTGCGATTCTTGTTCGCTCATGAAGGAGATGAATTTAACGGCTTCATCTGCATTTTTGGTGCTGCTGAATACGGACATGTTAGCTCCGCCAAGGAACGATGCGTTGTTTTCTTTTGCAGGAAGGGTTGTGGTTGCCCATTTACCCTCAATCTCAGGCGCTTTATCCTTCACGCCTTGAATCATCCAAGGACCGCTGATGAACATCGGGAACTGTCCGTCCTTAAATGCGGCAAACAGATCCAAATCGCTCGCAAGCGGCGTCATGCCTGTGTCGTAGAAGCTCTTCAGGTATTCCATGGCTCCCATGAATTCCGGCTCGTTGAAATGAGGCTTGCGGTTCTCGTCGATCATAGCGCTTCCATTCTGCCAAGCAAACATGGACAGGTAGTTCATATCTTTGGCATCGATGGTGATCGCGTAATTGCCATTGCCTCTGGCTGCCAGTTTCTGGCCGGCATCCTTCATCTCATCCCAAGTCTTAGGACCTTCAGGATAGCCTACTTCAGCAAGAATATCGGTACGGTAGAACAATACGCGTGTTTCCACGTACCACGGAATGCCGACAACCTTGTCGTCGTAACTCATCGTTTGAACGGCACCGTCGAAATAATTCTCCGGCTTCAAATTCGGATATTGCTCAAGGTACGGCGTCAAGTCAAGCAAAGCGCCGGCTTGCGCGAATTCAGGGATCCAGGTTGTACCCATCTGCACGACGTCCGGGCCGCTCTTCGAAGCAACCGCCGTCAACAGCTTGTCATGCGCGCTTCCCCAAGGAATGGATTGAACGCTTACCTTTACGCCGGGATTCTTCTCTTCGTATTGCTTAATCAAGGTTTCGTCCGTTTCGTCACCCATCAACCAGACTTTCAGTTCCTTCTTGCCACCGCCTTCGCTGCCTCCGTCTGCTTTCTCAGACCCGCCCGAGCATCCGGCTAATACGACCGAGAACACCAGCAATGCTGCCAACGTCCACAATATTGATTTTTTTCTCATTCTACATTCACCCCATTTTTAATGTTTACCAGCATGCGAAACGTAATGCAAAACTTAATTTGAAAGCACTTACTTCGAAACGTTTCGATTTTATTCGAAAAAATAAAGACGCCGGATAAAGGTTATTTCTATAATCCTAATGTCTCTTCATTCCCCCTATGGAGCACTTTTCCATGGTTATCCTAAGGATAATCATGCTCTTGTGTAAACAAAATAAGAAGATTGCTTGCTTGATAAATTCAAAAAACGCATTTCGTTTTGAAACGTTTCGACACGTTCATTATAGCTCCCCCTGAGAGCGATTTCAATATCCTTTTTATTTTTTTTGTAAGGCGTTTCTTTGACAAGGGCTGTAAGCTATGAACTGCAGGCAAAAAAGCAGCAGGCTCCGAAGCATGCCTGCTGCTTAATATGGTTCTGTCATGATCCGTCACTTTATTAGTGCGCTAAGCGTTAAGTTGGCGTTCCCTTTTGTCATGACTGTCATGGCCCAGCCCCCTGTCCCTGCTAAGCCGGGCATGCACCGCAAACGACAGGAATGACAATACGGCAACTCCCGCGGCCAACCACGCCACCGGGGTCAGTCCGCCGCCGTCATACATCGTTCCCATGGCATAAGGCCCGATCACCCGGCCAGCGGCTCCCATGCCGCCGGTCACGCCGATATAGAACGGAGCGGCTTGTCCCGCACGTTCCGAAATAAAAGCCGGGATCGCTGGCGAAATCAGCATTTCGCCCAATGTGGCCAGCACCATCGCAAGGATCATGCCCGGATAGCTGTGCATCGCCACGATGACAACATAAGCCGCCAGATAGAACAAGGCGCTCGCGGTCATCTGACTGCTCTCTGTGCGGGCCGCCCATCGCTTGATGGCATTGGTCAGCGGCTGCGCGGCGAAAATCAAGATCCCGTTCAGCGTCCACAAATAACCGTAAGCCGTCTTGGACATCCCCTCCGAGATGATAAACGGAGACACGCCCGTGTTCCAGATGGAATTGCCGAACCATAGGAACAGCGAGCCTAGTCCCATAAAGAGATAGATGCGGGTGTTCCCAAGCAGTGCCCAAGCGCCGGGCCCCGCCGGAAGCGGACTCTTGGGCTGCGGATGATGCGACCCGTCGGACGCGCTCGTTCCGCCCAGCTTCGTCAGGTAAGACAGGAAGAAAATCGCAAAGCCGAAGGACGTGACGCCGTTTAAGACAAAGCTTAAATGATACGATATCTCCGCCAGGAACCCGCTCATGGCCGTTCCCAAGGCTACGCCGATATTATTGGCAACATAGATGACGTTAAACAATTCGCCCCGCCGATCGGCGAACCGGAAGCCGATAAAGGCCTGGATGGCCGGCATCGATACGGCGTTGCAGAATCCGATGAAGCCCATCATCGCGATGAACAAGCCCCATAATCCGTTAATGAACGGAAGGGTGAACAATCCGAGGGCGTTCAGCAGGAGCGAGCCCACGATCAGCTTCTTCACCCCGACCCGGTGATATAACGCGCCGCCAAGGAGCTGACCCGCGATGCCCCCCATGGACTGAATCAAGATGACAAAGCCAGCATCCTGCATGCTGCGTCCCAGCTCGTCGAATACGTACATCGTTGTCAGCGGCCACATCAAGGAGCCGCCTGCGGAGGCAACGAGACTTGCAACAAGAAAACCTTTTACTTCCTTAGGGTACTGCTCCAACCATTTCATGTTTATTATCTCCCAGCAGCCTCGCAGCAGTATATTTACGCATAAAACCTAAAATAGCCCCACAAAATGGAGCCTGCGCTCCGATGCTTATTCCAAATACTTTGCGGGGACCCCAAAAAACTTTATAAATTCTAATATATTAAAAAAAAGCCCATGCGGGCTTTTATAAATTCTTCTTAAAGGAAAGAGGCAAAGGCCTTCTATTTTGATACTCCTATAACCTGTATAAATGCACAATGCTTGTCATTTCTTATCGCCCAAATCCTAGTATCGCTTGAGAGATCCATTTTTAGCAAGCACACTCATTGACGCTTTACCTTAACAGCGAACAGGCGCTAAAAAGCGGATCCCCGCTTCACGAGGAACCGCTCTGGTCCGGCGCTCCCGTCTATCCCCCTCACTTATCCGGGTTAGCATTTCTCGCTCTTGCAGGTATGCGTATTTGAACCGAGGTCCCGATTCCGACTATGCTGAAGATGGACACGCCGTACTCGCTCCCGTAATGCAGCTTCACCCGCTGGTCAATGTTGCGGATGCCGCAGCCGGTATGGCTGTTATCCCGGGGATCGAATATCTCCTGTATTCGCTCCTGCTTCATGCCTAGACCATCATCTATGATCCGGTACAGAATATCGTCGCCTTCCTTGTGAACCGAAATCCGAATATGAATGCGATCTCCACTCCAAGCATGCTTCAGCACATTCTCAATAAAGGGCTGGAGGATCAGCTTAATGGTCTCGTAAGGCCATATATTCGTATCGATATCAAAAGTGACTTCCATGCGCTGGCCATATTTTACCTTCTGGATGTCCAGATACGCATTGGCCTGCTCCATTTCCACCGCAACCGGAATCAACGTCTTCCCCGAATTTAAGGTGAGGCGATAGAATTGGGCCAGCTCCACCACCATCTTCTGCAGCTTCTCGTTCTCCCCGAACTTGGCCAGCTGGTTGATCGATGACAACGTGTTGTACAGAAAATGTGGGTTGATCTGAGTCTGCAGCATCTCAAGCTCCGCCTCTTTCTTCTGGATCTGGGTCAGATAAACCTTGTTGATCAGCGCTTCAAAATCTTCTCCCATCTCATTCAAGGCATTGGCGATTTGGGAAAACTCTCCCTTCCCCTTATCCGGCATGCGCTTATGCAGATCTCCTTCCCGGAAGGAGTTCAGCACCGATACAATCTTATTGATCCGCTTAGAGAAATAACGCGAAATAATAAAGCCGGCCCCGATTAATAAAGCTACGCACAGCAAGCAGATCGTAATGAAATACGTCCGAACCCGCACGGCTTCCTGCTCAATGATCGTCAGCGGCACACGCGCAATGATTTTCCAGTCCAGCTGCGGAAGACGCTCCTCGATGGTGAGGTATTCCGAATCCGGATTACCGCCAGGGGAGGCGTTTCGGTTCGTCCCGACGATGCTCGCCGTTCCGCCTTTATGCAGCAGCTTGCCCGAAGTAAAGACAACCTCCCCCGCATCATCCATCACAATCAGCTCGCTGCCCGCACCCAGCTTCTTGAAGTTCACGCTGTCGAACAACTCGCTCTTGCGAACGCTGAAGCGCATAATGCCCACTTCGGCGATCGCCAGCGGATTGTTCATATCGACGATTCGGCGAATCAGCGATATTCTGCCATCACGCTCATCCTCTTCCACCTGCTTCCAAAGCATCGTTTCGTTATACTGCTCAGCAGGAATGCCCCGATACCATGCCGCATCCACAATGCGGCTCATATGGTAGATATCCGCCGTCTGCTCGTTGAAGTCGCGGGTGCTGTCGTCACGCCATACTGTGTACCTTTCATTCACGGACTCATTATGAAAATAAACGGACATCCTCAAGTTCAGACCGATCGCCTTCGAGGCGCTTTCCAGCTTGGGAATGATCACCTGATTCATCCGGTTGTAGCCATCGACGCCTTCTTCAAACGAACGCAGACTCAGCACCAGAGTGCGGTTATCGTACAGCGTCGCCGAGGTCTGGACGATATCGTTCATTTTGTAGGTCACATTGTCCTTAATCTGCAGCAGCGTCCCTTGAATGTTCAAACGGGTCTGCTTGCGCATGGAAGCATCGTACATCGAATGGGAGACGTAAAAGTTCACGGCTACCAGGATGAGGATGAACAAGATATAGGACAGCATGAGTTTTAAACCGATCGGCACGTATCGCGCTCTTGCCTTCTCCCGGACCGATTGCATCATGGGACCTCCTTAATCCTCCCGCTTCCGGAATTCGAGAGGGGTCATACCGTAGCGCTCCTTGAACTGCCTGCTGAAATAGGGGAGATACCGATACCCTACCTGATCGGCCACTTCGTATATTTTCAGGCCTGGCTGCTTCAGCAGCTCTTGGGCTTTCTCCATACGCAGCTGCACCAACAGCTCGTTGAAAGTGCTCCCCGATTTGTCCTTGATCAGAAAGCCGATATGGCTCGGGGAAAAAGAAAAATGCTGGGCGATATCCTTAATGGTGATATTCTCGCTCATTCGTTCGCGGATGGCATGAATCACGTTACGGATGAATTTGCTGTCCTTCGAGTTGTTTTTTTCATACAGCCGTTCGGAAATTTCGAATATCCGCTGCACAAACCAGGAACGGATATCGTTGATGGTATCGAATTGCATCAGGATATCCAAGTGGTGGATCTCCATGCCGAGCAGCTCGAACAGATCCTCGTTCCGGCTGCTGAGATACTGATCCAGGCGCCAAATGATGTAGTTGGACATATTGTGAACCGAGAAGCGGGAACGCAGATTCGTAATGGAGCCGAACAGCCCCTCTACTTCGTCGCAGATGCGGACAAGCTCATAGCCTTCCATCGCGGCAAGCAGCTTGTTCATGTGCGCATCCAGCATTCTGGAATCCAGCATGCCCGGCTCAGCGCGCACATCCTCGTATTTGATCAGGCTGCCCTTGCCGAGGAACATCTTCCCTTCCACGGCTTCGATCGCCTGCCGATACGATGGCTGAAGCTCCTCCATCGCATATGCCAGCCCGCTGATGCCTGTTGTAATGGAGGCCGGGGTCAGCTGCTGGATGGCGCCATATACCTTATGTACGGTCGGCTCGACGGCCTCGTCCTCCAGCAGCAGCGCCACCCGCTGGGAGGACAGCTTGCAGTAAGGGACGATGCCTTGCCTCGCGATCACATCGTGAATCTGCTGCAGAAATATGCGCGAGACTTCCCGCTGCGAGGTAAAGCTCCCTCCCTGCCTCCACAGTAAATTATCCAATTCCATCACCACAACGCGAATGGGCCAGTTCATGCGGTCCAGCCCGCAGGAAACCGTCAGCTTGGATAACGATTCGCTGTCCTCCGTCTCTTCCTCCCGGAGCAGACGGATGAGCAGATCGCTCTTCACGATCGGAATCATTCGCTGGTAAGCCATCTCCACCTCGCGCTGCTTGGTCTCATCGTCCAAATCCCGCTTTACCTTGAGCAGGGAGGTGACCAATTCGCTGTCGTTCATCGGCTTTAGGACATAGCTGTAGGCTTTCAAGGACATAGCCTGCTGAACGTAGCTGAATTCCTGATACCCGCTCACAAATATAATGCGTATGCTGGGCCTGCGCTCGAGTGCAATGCGCGCCAGCTCCAGTCCCGACATATAGGGCATGTTCACGTCGCTGACCAATATATCGATGGGCTCTTCCTCCATGATTTCGCAGGCAGCCAGCGCATTGTTTACGCTCCCCCTCACTTCCATGCCCAGATCAGACCAGGGAATAAAGCGTTTCATGCCCTCCAGATCAAGCTCTTCGTCATCCACTAACAGGACCTTATACATAGCCATCCCTCCATCCGTTTGCCGATGATCACAAAAGCAGAGAGATCCCAAAGGATCTCCTGGAAATCCCTTGGGATAAATATACTCGGTTTTCTTTGTAAACACCGATAGGTTATTCCTGATTCATCTTCTTCAGGTTCTCCTGCCACCTTGCCGTCCGCCATTCCAGCAGCTTGCCGTAACCGAGCGCCATGAGATCCTCATTGCCCTGATCGAGAATTCTATCCACATCCTCATCGCTCTTCGCCATGACCGAATTGGCATAAATCTCGAGGAACAACTCATCCACCGAGGTCTGGATGATGCCTTCCTCGGACTCCGGCGGCGGATTCAGGTTCACGAACTCCGTCACGTTATATTGGGTCGGCCAAGTGATCGTCTGCTGATACTTCGTTCTCCAGTCCTGCTCTTCAAACGGCAGCTCGGCCATGTATTTGTATTTCGCCGGGTCGATGTAACTGGTATTGCCGACAAACATGATCGGTTCGTTCTTCGTCTGAATATCGGCGACCTCTGCCGGGTCGTAGTCCGCCGTAAAGTTCGGTTTCCCTTCTTCATCGAAGCCCTCCCAGTTGTCGCCCTCGGGGCCGAAGAACTGAAGGTTCATACCCTCTGGACCGGTATACCAATCCAGGAAGGCAAAGATGGCTTCCGGATCCTTGGCAGCCGTCGTAATGTAAGCGGCATTCCAGCCAAAGCTGGTATAGGTGCCCGGATAAATCTTGTTCTTATCCAGACCCGGCTTGTGGATCGGCCAGATCATGAAATATCCGCCGTCCGGATCCTCCTTGATGAGCTCAGGCTGCGCATCTCCCGCCATCGTGGTCGGACTGGAGCCGGCAAATACGGCGACCCGGCCGGTCATCACCTTCTCCAGCACCTGATCCTCCGTCTGGGTAAAGGCATCCTGGGAAATTAGCTTCTCGCGGTACAGCTTGGCGATGTACTTCTGTGCCTCGCGAAACACCGGGTCGGTGAACACCGAGGTGAGCTTGCCGTCCTTCGGCACGGCGCGCATGGAGCTGTTCAGATAGGTATACAGCGCGCCTTCGCCGAATGCCGTGTAGAGCACGCCCAATCCCTGCATATCTTTTGCACGATGAGGTTCAAACGGAATCACGCTGTTGCCGTACTTTTCCTTCACTTTGACCAGGTAGTTATAGAGATCGTCCGTCGTTTCCAGCGGGGGAGCGCCCAATTCGTCGTATATTTTCTTGTTGACAACATATCCCGCATTGCCCGCCGGCCTTGACGTGTACCAGTTCGGGAACATATACAGCTTGCCGTCGTCATGGCGGAGCATGTTTAAATTGTCGCCCATCCACGTCTTCAAGTTCGGGTACTTATCAAGATAGTCGTCAAAAGCGACCAGCTTTCCCGCCTCGCGGAGCCTCTCCAGATCCGGGTGATTGCGATCCGTCCAGATCATGTCGGGGAGCTGATCGGAGGCCATCAGGGCGCTCAGCTTCTGCGTATGGGCACCGGCCGCCGCGATCATGCTGATCTTAACGCCCTTGTTCTCGCTGAGCCATTTGCCCGCCGGCGTACTCTCCCATGCAGGGAAATTCGTGTTTTCATAGTGGGCATAGGCCGTGAATTCAAGCGGCTTCTCCCCCAGCACCCATGTTCCGTCAGGATTTCCCGGCTGCTCTGCCTTCGGTGTTCCCCCGTTATCGGTTTGGGCCGTCTTCGGCGTCGTCTCAGGTGATGTGCCGCTTGTGCCGGACTTGCCGCTGCAGCCCGTGAGCGCAGCGGTCAGCAGCAGCATGGCCGATAACGTCAGCAGCATGGGTCTTGACTTTTTTTTCATAAACCTAACCCCTCTCCATTTAACTTCTACTGCACTTTAAGCCGTCAACCTGTTCCTTATATGTCCAAAGCGGAACTTCCGCCCTAAACCAAAACCGATTATTCCTTAAGGGAACCGACCAGCACCCCTTTGACAAAATACTTCTGCAGGAAGGGATACACCATGATAATGGGCATCGTAACCACGATCATGATCGCCATCTGCAACGATTTGGACGTGATCTGTTTCGTCTTCTCCATCAGGGCGATGGAGCTGGTATCCAGCAGCGCGGTCTGCTCGCTCACGATATTGGCATTCAGCGTCTCCCGCAGGATCGTCTGGATGGGCATCAGGTTGCCGTTCGTGATATAGATGCTCGGCAGGAACCAGTCGTTCCAATGCGCCACCGCCGTCAGCAAAGCCAGCGTAGCGATGACCGGACCCGAAAGCGGGAGAATGATCCGAAAGAAGATGCCCCAGGTGCTGCAGCCGTCAATATGAGCGGACTCCTCTAGCCCGTTCGGAAGCCCCTTGAAGAACGTCCGGAAGATGATCATGTTCCATACGCTGATCAGCGAAGGAATGATAAAGACCAGGAAGGAATCCATCAAACCGAGCGAGCGGATCAGCAGATAGGTTGGGATCAGGCCTCCGCCGAAATACATCGTGAAGACAAAGAACACCATGTAAAATCCCCTGCCGATCAAGTAAGTACGCGTCATGCCGTAGGCTAGAAGGGCTGTCATGAAGATGGAGGCCACCGTACCGATGACTGCCCGGCTGATCGATACGGCGAATCCGTTCAGCAGCCGGCTGTCGCCCAAAATAATTTCGTAATTTTGCAGGGTAAACTCCCGGGGCCAGAAAGTAATGCCGCCCTTGGCGGTATCGACGCCCACATTGAACGATACAACGATGGCATTCCAGAACGGGTAGAATGCCGAGAAAGCAAGCAAGGATAACAGACTATAAATGATGACCAGCATCAATCGGTCGCTAAAGCTGAGTCTTCTTAACATACAGAGCCCCCTACCATAAACTATTGCCGGACCTTCGGGCGATGTAATTGGCGATGGTGAGCAGCCCGATGCTGATAATGGCTTTGAACAATCCGATGGCCACGCCGTAGGAATAACGGTGACTGCCGATCCCTACCCGGTATACGTAAGTGTCGATAACGTCCGATACCGGCCGCAGAACGGGATTGGTCGCCAGCAGCAATATATCTTCGAAGCCGGCATTGAGCAGGTTGCCGATGGCCAGAATCATAAAGATGACCACGACCGGCATGATGGAAGGCAGGGTAATAAGATAAATTTGCTTGAACTTACTCGCCCCATCCATATCCGCAGCTTCATACAGATGCGGATCTACACTTGCGATGGCGGCCAAATACACGATGGAGCCGAATCCGATCTCCTTCCAAACGTTGGCCGAGATGAGAATCGACAGGAAATACTCCTTGAGGGACAGGAAGTTGATAGGCTCCTGGATCGTGCCGATTTTTTGAAGGAGCATGTTGACGCTTCCGTTCTCCGTTGCCAGCAGGGCCGTCGTAAGACCCGCTACGATAACCCAGCTCATAAAATGCGGGAGGTAGGTAATCGTCTGAACGACCCGCTTGAAGAACATGTGACGGACTTCGTTCAGCATTAGGGCGAGAATGATCGGAGCCGGAAAGCCTATAAAAAATTTCAATAAGCTGATCACGATCGTGTTGCGGATCAAGCGTTCGAATTCCGGCGCGGCAAAAAAAGCCTCAAAGTGCTTCAATCCGACCCAGGGATTCTCCCAAATTCGCGAGCCCGTAAACAGGTTGTAATCCATAAAACCCGTCAGCACCCCATACATGGGCAGATAAGAAAAGATCAGGACGAGGATGATGCCCGGAATGACCATCAGCTGGACATCCCATTGCTTCATCAAGCGCCACAGCAAGCTCCGGCTGTAAACCCGACCCTTCGGAGACAACCCTTCAGGCTGCGGTTTCGATGCGGTTGGGGACATATTCTTCCTCCCGTCTATCTAAATTCATTCGTGCTTTTAGCATTTGCCCCGTTCATGTGAATTGGTGGGCCGATTACCGCTATGCAGCGGGCTTAAGGACATTCTACCTTTGACAATTGTGTGAAACTATATAACAAACCCGCGATTTTTGATACTTCGGACGGATTCTGGCTCTTGACAGTTCCGCAAAAAGTATAAGAAATGCCGTCAATGAAAAAGACCTGTAAGATCAGTAGGATCTTACAGGTCTTTTTGTTTCACGTTTCACGTTTGCAGTATGCAAAAAGAAGCCCAAAAGGGGCCTCTTCTGCTTTATCTGTCCTTTGGCCATCCATCTGCAAGGGTGGGTCTATCGCTTTACTGCTTCCGCCTGACCTCGACCACCGTCGAGAAGAAGGTAGCCCCTTCGCCCATGTCGGACAGCCTGTCCGGCGTAAGGGCATTGGCGCGCTGCTTGCGGCCCTCGCCTTCCCACCACAGGCCTTGGCTGACTACGGTGCCCGGCAGCATTTTATCCGTCACCTTCGCCCGGACTTCATAGGTTCCGCGGTCATTATATACGATGACCATCTCGCCGTCCTGAAGCCCGCGTTCCTCCGCATCCGCAGGGTGAATCTGCAGGGCCGGCTCCTTCTCCAGCTTCTGATGCTTCTCCACGTTCGCAAAGGTCGAGTTCAGGAAGTTATGGTTCGGCGGCGAAATGAACATGAGCGGGTATTGATGACCGCGGCCGCGCCTTACCCCGTCATATCCTTCCTTCAGCGGCACGTAGGTCGGAAGGGGCGGCAGACCTGTTTCCTCCAGCTGCGCAGAGTATAACTCGATGCGTCCCGAAGACGTCGGCAAACGATCCAGATACGTGTCAAGCGGCGTCATATCGAGCTTCACATGGCGCTGTTCCCTCAGCTTGTCCAGCGTGACGCCGTTTAGATAAGGGTTATCCGGGAAGTCGAGCGCTCTTGCGATCATCTCTTCCTCGGTCTCATGAAAAGCCGGTTCCTGGAACCCCATAGCCCGTCCCAGCATGGAGAACAGCTCTACGTTGCCCTTGCTCTCCCCAAGTGCCGGAATGACCGGCTCCTGCAGCTGAACGTACTGATGCCAGTAGGAAGCGTACAGGTCCGTATTCTCGAACGAGGAGGTTGCCGGGAGCACGATATCGGCATACTTGGCCGTATCCGTCATAAACAGGTCATGCACAACCGTAAACAGATCTTCCCGTGCAAACCCTTCCCTGATCCGCTCGGTATCGGGAGCCACAACCAGCGGATTGCTGCAATAAACGAAGAGCGACTTAATCGGCTGTTCGGTCATGGCAAGCGCTTCGCCGATCCGGTTCATGTTAATGGTGCGCGCTTCGGGATTCGGCCGGAGATCGGGACGCTCAAGCGCGTCGCTATCCATGCTGTTGTAACCGCCGTTCGACTTGGCGGCCCCTCCGCCCCGCTTCAGCCATTGTCCGGTCAAAGCGGGAAGCGCGGCAATGCTGCGCACCGTCAAGCCGCCGTTGTCGTGATGCTGAAGACCGTTGCCGATATGGATGTAGGAGGTATCGGCCCGGCCGTAGAGCTCGGCCAATTTCTCGATATCCTCGATCGAGATGCCGGTAATGGAAGAAACGTGCTCCGGCGTGTATTCTTTGACGTGCTCGCGCAAGGCTTCATGACCAATCGTATACTTGCGGAGGAATTCCTCATTTACCATGCCGTCACGGAACATGATGTGCATGAGGCCGACGGCCAGCGCCGCATCCGTGCCTGGATACAGCGGAATGAACCAGTCCGCCCATTGCCCCGTCTGGTTCTTGTGGACATCGATCACAACGACCTTGGCACCGGCTTTGCGCGCTTTCTCTGCAATCACCATCTGGTGCATATTGGTGCTGACGATGTTGCCGCCCCAGACGAGGATGACGTCGGCTCGTACGGTGTCCTCCGGAACGGTTCCCCCATTAAACCCCATCAAGGATTTCCAGCCCTCATTGCCCGCGGAATTGCAGATCGACTGCTTCAGGCGGCTGGCACCCAGCCTGTTGAAGAACCTGCGGTCCATGCCGTCGACGCTCAATATCCCCATATTGCCGTAGAAGCTGTAGGGCAGGATGCTCTCGGAGCCGTATTCCTCGATCAAGCCCTTATAGCGTCCGGCTATCTCCTGAATGGCTTCGTCCCAGCTGATCCGCTCGAAGGCGCCCTCTCCCTTGGGACCTACTCTTCGCAGCGGATAGAGCACGCGTTCCGGATGGTACACCCGGTGTGCCATATTACGGACTTTATTGCAGATGGCTCCCTGCGTAATCGGATGCTCCGGATTACCGGTCACCTTGACGATTTTTCCGTTCTCTTTATGCAGCAGCAGGCCGCATGTATCGGGACAATCCAACGGACATACCGCCGGAAATACGCCGTTTTCCTGATGAATCATCGCTTGAGTCATTTCGTGCTTCCCCCTTTTGCTCGGCTGCATCATATCCCATTATCTTAAAAGAAAATCGGGGTTCCAGTAAAGTCATACATTTTTTTCTTAATCAGGTGATTCACTTTTCTTCCCCCCGGGTATATTCCTATCAAGAGCAAAGAAGAGGAACCCAGACCCTTTCTCTTCCTTGCCGAATCATGGACCACTCCCAAAAAAATTCGCCATGCCAGTGTCTCCTCCCCCGAGACCGGCATGGCGAATTTGTTTATATGGCATCCTCCCAGTGACCGATGTTCCCCGCGACTAACCTTCCATATTATAGAAACTCGTGATTTTCGCAGAAAACATGCAAAATAAAAAGCCAGTCAAAGCCACGTCATTATGTAAGCGCTTATCTGTCATTTTTTATAAATAATTTTGTTCGAATGCTCGTTGGAGGATGTTTTACAAACGATTGGAGCAGGCGTAATATACTATTCAGCTTCGAAAACATTCTTCATATTCACATGACATTCGCTTAATTTCCTTGATGGAAAGCGGGGGAACCAACCGTATGGAAGGATACCTATAGGATCCTTCAACCATACTAAGGGGTGAATCCTGATTCCATCGCGTACGTACGCCGCGATGGAATCAGGTAGGGCGACTCTCACCGCCCGAATCCGACAGCTAACCTCGTCAGCGTTGATCGGGAGGGTTGTGAACTTGTGATCAAACACAGGGTTCTACCCTGTGTTTTTTGTTTGCCAAAAATCAGCATAGGAAGGGTGACCGCTCCTATGTCCAGCATATAAAAAACACCGATAGAAGTCCGTTCAGGGAGCTTCTACCATGAACTTAATCTTAAGCGGCGGTGAAAAACAACCATGTTATCCTCAATCAAGCGCTTCCTCATCGGAAGACCGCTTAAATCGACGGAATTAGGCGAACAAAAGCTGAATAAAACCAAGGCGCTGGCCATCCTGTCATCCGATGCGCTATCGTCCGTGGCCTATGGCCCGGAACAAATCCTCATTGTGTTGATGACCGTCGGGGCAGCTGCCTATTGGTATTCCATACCGATTGCCGTCGGCGTCCTGGTCTTGTTGCTGGCACTTATCCTGTCGTACAGACAAATTATTTTCTCCTATCCGCACGGCGGCGGCGCATATGTCGTGTCCAAACGGAATTTGGGCATGTACCCGGGGCTGGTTGCCGGCGGTTCCTTGCTCGTGGACTATATCCTGACGGTTGCGGTCAGCGTGTCGGCCGGGACGGATGCGATCACGTCGGCTTTTCCGGAATTGCATGCCTATAATCTGCCGATTTCCATCGTGTTCGTTCTATGCTTGACCGTATTGAATTTAAGAGGGGTTACGGAGTCGGCCTCCATACTGGCTTATCCGGTTTACCTGTTCGTGCTTGCGTTATTCATCCTGATCGGGGTAGGGATATTCAACATTGCCACAGGCCATGCGTCTCCGGAGCTTCATACGCCGATCGGCACGCCCGTAGCCGGGCTGAGCTTGTTTCTGCTCCTGCGCGCATTTGCCTCGGGCAGCTCCGCCCTGACCGGCGTGGAGGCGATTTCCAATGCCATTCCGAATTTCAAAGACCCGGCCCCGAATAACGCGGCCAAAACTCTGGTGGCGATGGGGTCGCTGCTGGCCCTGTTATTTTCGGGCATCGTTTTCCTGGCTTATTACTATGGGGTCAGTCCCAGCGAACAAGTCACGGTCGTTTCCCAAATTGCCGAGCATACCTTCGGGCGAAATGCGCTTTATTACTTCATACAAGGGACAACGGCCTTAATTCTGATCCTCGCCGCCAACACGGGGTATTCCGCTTTTCCCCTGCTTGCCGTCAATCTGGCGAAGGATAAGTTCATTCCTAGAATGTTCACCGTCCGCGGCGACCGTCTGGGATACTCGAACGGAATCATTATTCTTGGATTTTTCTCCATTCTGCTGCTGCTGGCTTTTGAAGGCAAAACCGAGCATCTGATTCCGCTCTATGCCGTCGGCGTGTTTATCCCGTTTACCCTCTCCCAGACGGGGATGATGGTGAAATGGATTCGCGAAAAGCCCGAAGGCTGGATCGTCAAACTGATCATTAACACCACCGGCGCATGCATCAGCTTTATCGTGACCATGATCTTCTTCTTTACGAAATTCGCCCAGGTGTGGACCGTGCTGATATTCCTGCCGCTGATCATCTGGATTTTCACCCGGATCCGCAAGCATTACGAGGCGGTAGCGGACCAGCTCCGGATTACGACCTGCGAGCCGGTTAAGCCGATTGAGGGGAATGTCATCATCCTGCCTGTGGCAGGAATCACGCATGTGGTGGAGAACTCGCTGAATTACGCCAAATCGCTGGGAGCGGGCCAAATCATCGCGGTGTACGTGCCGTTCGAGCGGGAGGAGGAAGTCGCCTTCCAGGAAAAATGGAAAAAGTGGCAGCCGGACATCCGGCTGGTAACGCTGCACTCGCCTTATCGGAGCATCATTCAGCCGCTGACGAAATTCATCGATACCGTGCAGCGCAAGGCCAGCGAATCCGACTATCAGGTTACCGTCGTCATTCCGCAGTTCATCCCAAAGAAGGGCTGGCATAATTTCCTGCACAATCAATCCAGCCTGCTCATCCGGGCACATCTCCTGTATCGGAGAGACGTGATCATCACGACGGTTCCCTACCATTTAAAAAAATAGCGGGCTTGTTCCCTGCTTGATTCATTACTGGGGACAGCCTCGCCCATCACGACAAAAAGCTGCGATCAACCGCTGCCTTTCATCAAGGACGGTTGAACGCAGCTTTTTCTTTAAGCCAGACGCTCGCCAGGCTTCCGGCATTAGGAAACATTCTGCGCCGAATGAACCTGTTGAGGAGCGCCGGCCGATGGCACAGGCGTCTGCTCGCCGCGCGGAGCGGCTGCGGCCTGTTTCTCCTGCTTTAAATAAACGGTTCCGTATGTCGCTCCCACAAATAACGCGCCGCCAACGAAATTGCCCAGCCATACCGGAATGAAGTTCATCAGATACTCGCCCCAGCTGTAATAGCCTTCAAAAATCGCGGCCGGGATGAGAAACATGTTGGCCACCACGTGCTGAAACCCGATGGCGACAAACGCCATGGTCGGAAACCAGATCCCGAGAATTTTGCCGCTCATCTGATCCGATCCGTAGGACAGCCATACGGCGAGGGCTACGAGCCAGTTGCACCCGATGCCCGACAGGAAGGCTTGCAGGAAGCTGTCGTCCAGCTTATGCCCGGCCATATCCACCAGTTTCTCCAGGTAAACGCCGCTGCCTGTCAGACCGGTCACATGGCCGAAGAAGTAAGCGACGAATAACGCTCCCAACATATTGCTGACCGTGACAAGCGCTAAATTTCGCATCATCTCCTTCGTGGAAATTCTCCTCTTGAATCTGGCCAAGGACACGGCCATCATGTTGCCCGTCAGCAGCTCCCCGCCTGCAAGCAGGACAAGAATCAATCCCACGGGGAATACCGCCGCGCCTATAAAACCGGCAATCCCTCCCCATTCCGGAGACGCTCCGGCAATCACGCGTATGTCAAGCAAAAAGCCGAGCGCAATAAATGCCCCCGCAAGGAATCCTAATATCATCACGTTTATGGCGGAGTTATGCGCTTTTTTCACCCCGTTCTCCACGGTAATCTCCGCAATGCGCTCAGGTTTATGGTAAGCCATGGTCACTCCCTCATTTCTTCCGCATCCGCCTTGTCTACCTATCCGAATGCAGCTCATGATATTCGTGTTATCGTTACCAACATTGTAACGCAGCTTCTTTGGCAAGAACGTGAATTATATCACGATCGTGTACCGTAACGGACGGACAGGTACAGATGTGATGTTCCGTATGCCTTGATCTGCTGACCACGCTGCAGCGAATAACATGGATCGGATTCGGTGTGGCCATTTAAGCGATATATGGATATAGGCACAGCACCTTGTCCATGGGTGGAGCTTCGGATCAGCTTTAGCGGGGTGACTGCCTTTCGCTTCCTTCGAGGACTCGCATATGCCGAAAAAGCGGTGCCCGGGTTTCTCCCCGGCACCGCTCTTTTGGATTGTCTTTACCAGTACGAAGCCCGTTCGTGTTGGATACCATTCTGCCAGATTCGGCTTAAATGTATAGATTTTTACTCACCCGCTAGGCTTTGGCCGCAGTCTCTACCCTGACAGGCACCTCCGTTTCCTGCACCGGCACCTTGGCGATCGGCAGCTTCATGCTGATGAACGACGACAGCAGGAAGAGCGCGCCTGCCGTAAAATACACCACGACAATGGAGGTTACCGACATATACCAGCCCGTCAGCCCGGAGCCGATGAGCAGCATGCCGGTAAATATCGGCGTCATCACGCCGTTCAGCCGGCCAATGAATTTCTCTTCCACCTGCTGCATCATCACCGCCATCAGGACCGTCTGGGCCATGGCCATCAGCACCCCGGTGACGAAGCGCATCGAGCCGGTCAGGATCGGCCACTGGGACAGCACCTCGACAAAGGTCGAGAGTCCAAGGAAGGCCAGCCCCGCGAACAGCAAGTAGGAACCTTTCACTTTGCCTGCAATCACCGCTGCTATCACACCGCCGATCAACATGCCCAAGCCCTCAAGCGCGGTGAACCACTGGACGCTGGACATCTCCAGCTGAAGACGCTCGGTGATGACGAAGATGTCGAGCGGCTGTACGAGTCCGCTGCCCAGCGCCAATAAAACGTAGACCACCAGCAGCACCTTCAACAGCCGGCTGGAACCGATATAGGCGAAGCCTGCCTTCATGTCCTTCACGAACGAACCGGCTGATTCCGAGTCCTTGGAAGGTTCGTCCACGGTGGAAGGCAGAAAGGCCAACACGATCGCCGAAGCGCCGAACAGAATCAGCAAGCTGATTAAAGAGGCCTGCAATCCAAATGCTTGATAAATCGTCGTGCCTACCATAGGTCCCAAAATGATAAACAGCGACATCGAGGTCTGGGATAACGCCGTGGCCGCGGGCACATGCTCATCCGGCAAACACCGCTTGATGATCTTCATGGACGATGGCTGCGAGAATTGCGATACGACGGCCGAGACCAGCGTCACCGCAAACACGGCCTGCCAATATCCCGCATACACAACAAACAAAATAAGCAGAATGGATATGAAGCTTAAAATATCCCCCCATATCATCGTTCGCTTGGGACGCCAACGGTCAGCCAGTACGCCGCCAACCATGGAAATCACGAAGATCGGCGCGTATTCAATCACGGTCAGCAGCGATACGGCGACCGGGTCATGGTTGCTCTGCTCCATAATAAAGAACAACAGCGCCATATTGCGGATCCAGATCCCGATATTTTGCATAAAATCAGATACCATCAACAGCACGAACGCGCGGTTGCCAAACAAATGCTTCATACTCCATCCCCCTGTTAAAACCGACTATTCGGTTTATTTATAATTGCGAAAACGCCCTTTCCTGTTAGCTAAGAAAAGCGTTTTCGATAAATCCTCCTACCGCACCGTACGCTATGAACCTTCACCCGATAACACACCGTTCAAAAAGTACATCACGCTCTTGCGGTACAGCTGCCTTAATTCCTCCTGGGACCGTTCGAAGTACGAAACCGACAACCCGTCCAGCAGCGATCCGAAAATAACGGCTATTTCGTCGATATCCTCTGCCGCTATGCGTCCCTCGTCCGCTCCCTCTGCCAGAATTTCGCGGTAGAGCATACGCGGACCTTGCAGAATCGCCAGCATTTCGCCCACAATCGTCTTATTTTCCGGCTGGTTGATATAGAATTCCTCCGCGATTTTGGTGAGCGGATTCTGGAAGTCGTCAACCATGTGATCGGCGATCCCGTACAGCTTCTCCTCAAAGCTGGCGTAACCGGCTTTTTTGTCGTCCCAGGCTTCCATCCATTCCCGATTCTGCTTTGTCAGCAGCTTGACGAATAAATCTTCCTTGCTCTCGAAGTGATAATAGATGCTTCCCTTACTGGCCCCCGTATACTTGACCAGTTCATCCATTGACGTTGCCGCATATCCGCGCTGGATGAACAGCTCCTTGGCTTTATCCAGAATCAAATCCCGCTTTCGCTGCGCTTTTTCTGATGACATCGGTGTTAGCACTCCTTGCGTTGGATTCAACAGTCCGCATCAACCAGCGGAAATCCGTGATCCGTAATAAAAAATGTATTCTGTCATGAATGAAACTTCATCCTTCTTTAAAAAACCGACTGTACGGTTTAATCATACTGAAAACCTCCTCCCATGTAAAGGACGCTCTTCCGAATGCAAAAAAAAAGGACTTTGCCGAAGCAAAATCCTTGTCCATCTCGCACATTCCAAAATAACAACATGCGATGTATTGCTGCATTATTCCACTGCCCAAATGGCTCTTCCTTCTTTCATCGGATCGCCGTAACTCAGCTGCAGCCCCTGAACGTCCTGCTTCACCTCGTACGGAATCTCGCCCGTCAGCTCGCCGCCCGGAGGAATGGTGCCGTCCAGCATCTTCACGTCATCCGTAATAGGAACCGTATAGTTAAGATCGCTTGAATCCGTCATGGAAAAAGACAGTGCCGAAGAGATGACCAACGGCTCCTGACCGTTGTTCTTCACGGTAATGTCGACCACCTTAAACGTATGGCCGGGCTGGGGCTTCAAGTACTCGTCGCCTTCGGAGTCGCGCACGCCGTTCAGCGTGATGACCGCGCCGTGATAATCGACCGTATCGCCTACAGCGGCAGGCTCGTCGATCGGTTTCGTCTCTCCATCGGCAGGTTGACCCTCCCCTTGGGATGGTTCTGCCGGCGGTTCCTCTTCAGCCGCCCCCGTCTGATCCGTTCCCTCGCTATCCACGACAGCCGGCGGGGTTTCTGCCGGCGGGTCCGCCTGATTGCTGGAACAAGCAGCCGTCAGCAGCATGGAGAACAACACAGCCGAGACCAGCATTATTTTTTTATTCATACTTTATCCTACCTCCTGAAAGTCGATATCGATATGTCCGGATATTTTCCAATTCGCTGTCAAAATCCATATTCCTTCTAAAACAAGAAAAAGACCCCCGAATCAGGGGGCCTTCGTTATTGCCTAGAATGAATTAAGCGTGTACCGGCGCTTTGGTCTCCACCGCCGGCAGAGCCTGCAGGCCGGCCGTGTTAAGGAAATTCCACGGCTTGTTGTAATGCGGCTGGAAGAAGAAATCGATGAAGGCCAGCTGGTCGATCGTCATGCGGTTCTGGATGCACACCGACAGGGTGTTGATGGACTGCGTCATGTCCGCCTTGGAGATCACCTGTGCACCGAGCATCCGGCGGCTTTCCTGTTCATACACCACCTTCAGCGTAACTTCCTCGAAGGTAGGCATGAACTCCGGACGGTAATGGTCCGTAATGGTGACCGTATCCACCTTCAAACCTTCATCCTTGGCCGCTCCCTCGGTTAATCCTGTCGAGGCAATGTTGTGTTCGTATATTTTCAATCCGGACGTACCCTGGGTTCCCATATAAGGCGTTGTGGGCTGCACCAAATTCCGTGCAACGAGCGTACCCATCCGGACAGCGTTGGTCGCCAGCGGAATGTACATCATTTTACCCGTCGGGTTATAGAGCACCGAGCAGCAATCGCCCGCTGCATAGACATCCTGCTTGCTGCTTTGCATATATTGGTCCACGACGATGGCGCCGTTCTTCAGCATATCGACCTGCCCCTTCAGCAGCTCCGTATTCGGTCGGAAGCCGATGCAGAGAATGACCAGATCCGTGTCGATCTCCCCTTTGTCGGTGATGACCTTATTCACCTTGCCATCCTGGCCTTGGAAGGACGTCACGGTCTGCCCCATGGCCATCTCGATTCCTTTTTCACGGAACGATTCCTCGATCTTGCCGCTGAACTCAGGATCCAGGTATTTGTTCAGAATCCGATCGGCACTGTCGATCAAAGTTACCTGCTTGCCGTTCTGTTGGAAGGCCTCCACCAGCTCCACGCCGATGTAACCGGCGCCGACAACGGTAATATGTTTGGCTCCTTGCGCTTTATCAATGATCGCGTTGGAATGATCGTAGTTTTTGCAGAGCAAAATATTATTCAAATCGATGCCTTCAAGCTTCGGTACGATCGGCCAGGATCCGGTGGTAACAATCAATTTGTCATAGGTATCTTCAAACGTATCTTCCGTGGCCAGGTTGCGGACCTTCAAGGTTTTCCGGTCCGTATCCACCGAGATGATCTCATGCTTCATCTTGGTTTCGACACCAAGCTCGTCGAGTTTCTGCGGCGAAGAATAGAACAGCCCGTCCGGATCCTTCACAACGCCCCCGACGTAAAGCGCAATGCCGCACGACAAGAATGAGATGTTATCATTGCGTTCGTAAACGGTAATCTGTGCATCGGGATAAAGTTTGGCGGTATTCACGATGGCGGACGTTCCTGCATGGGTACAACCGATAACTGCAACTTTCATGGTTTTTCCTCCTCCAAGTATGAAGCTTTATATTGGTTTAAGATGAGCATTTTTGCCTGGATTCATGCTTGGTAACGCTTGTTGAGCATGAATGGGTGACTGGTAATATTAATTGTGAATATTTTCACTTCATGACCTTATTATAATGTGATTTATTTCACAGTTCAATAGGCGAATTGCGTTATTCACATATTGTTCATAATTTCACATAGTGGGAATGATGAATGATCTTGACTCCAAGATTAACGTCTTGATTTCACCGAATAAGGCGAAATCGAGAATACGGGTATGGGATCCGGGGAAGCTAAAAGGGCCCCGCTTGCCAACATTCTCGAGATACCGGAATAGGTTTTTCTTATTAATAACGGATTATTCCCTTTTTGAAACAATCGGCTGCGGGTAATGTTGTGCAGGAGGTGCTTTATCATGACAACCGTATTTGTTGCCGGAGCGCATGGAAATACCGGGAGACGGATCGCGAAGCTTCTCGCCGAGAAGGGGTATCAAGTCCGCGGCCTGATCCCCGATGAGATTCATAAACGGAAGATGGAGCAGGAGGGTGCCGAGGGAATTGTCGGTGATTTGACGCAGTCTTATTCCGATGGTTTAAGGGACGTAGACGCCGTCATCTGCGCAGTTGGCGCCGGGGTAACGGAAGATCCTCAGGAGACGGATCATGTCGGCACCGTGAGGCTGATCGAGCAGTGCGTGCTTCTAGGAATCAATCGCTTCATTATGATTAGCTGCATGGAGACCAAACATCCGGAGCACTTCTCCGAACTAAAGCCCTATTTGCTTGCCAAACATAAAGCTGAGACCATTCTTGAAGAAAGCACGCTGACTCACACGATCATAAGGACCGGCGAGTTAACGGATGACGCTCCTGCCGGCAGGGTTCAGGCACATCCCGATCTCCGGGAAACCGGATCCATATCCCGTCAAGATGTCGCTCAAGCAGCCGTGCTGTGTCTCTCCACGCCAGAGACGGAACTTAAGGCGTTCGATCTGATTCAAGGCGATCATCCCATACAAGATGCCTTGAAGGGTCTTGATTCGGGCTGATTGGACGAAATGGCGAGGGATTTCCCATAAAAAAACAGGACTGTTTCTCCTCCGGGGCAAATCCCCCGACGAAAACAGCCCTGTTATGTGCTCATTACTATCTGGCATTAACCCAGCAGGGATTCAATGGCGCCCTTCATCGATTCAGGCGATTCCTTCGGCTCAAACCGCTGGACCACCTTGCCTTCGCGGTCCACCAGGAACTTCGTAAAATTCCAAGCGATCTCTCCGCCTTCATTCGGTCCGGGCTGCTCCGATTTCAGATACTGAAATAACGGATGAGCATGCTCCCCATTCACGTCAATCTTCTGGAAAACCGGAAAGTTCACGCCATAGTTCAATTGACAGAACGATTCGGCCTCTTCGCTCGTACCCGGCTCCTGTCCGCCAAACTGATTGCACGGAAAGCCAAGAACCTGAAGCCCTTGCTGGCCGTATTGGTCGTACAGCTGTTGAAGCTCTCCATATTGCGGCGTTAGGCCGCATTGGCTTGCCGTATTCGCGATGATCAAGACCTTGCCCGAATACTGATCGAGCGAGACTTCCTGCCCCTTGGTATTGGTTGCATGATACTCATAAACTGACATCCTCGAATCTCCTCTCCAGCTTGTATTGAATGAACCGCTTGCTTCCAAGCTTCTGTAGCCTGGCCCATCTTCTTACATCATACCGAATATACGCCCCTAAACCAAATTTTCGGTTCCAATGCCTCTACCCCGCCATCCGTAAATCCATTATGATAAACGTATATCCGCTTCAAGCAAGAGTTACATAGACTCCTGACAGCTGTTTAGTCAGCAAGTCAGCAGGGTAATGATTTAGGGTTTGGCAAAATATTGCATGATCCCGCATTTCAACAACAGTAAGCGAGGAAACGAAATGAAATTGTATCCCGAAATGTTCTTGTCTCCATGGCATCTCATCGTCGTTGTCCTGGCCCTGATTGCCTTCATCGGATTGATCAAAGGGGGGTATGACCGAAGGACCGTGCTTCGCAGCACAGGGCTGTCGACGCTGGTTTTCTATTTTATTCTGACGATCCCCATTGGCCTGATCACCCAGGAATCGCTTTACAAAGAAGAAACGATGCTAACCGACCTGGATCAGAACTTTGAGGACAAGAAGGCGGATTCCCAGCTGCAGAGCTTGAAAGACTACGTCGTACTTCACGTTGGAGCGTATAAAAATGAGGATGATGCCGACATCGTCGTCTATGCCGGCAATTATCATGAAAGCCAAGCGTTCAACGGTCATATTACCTTGTTCGTGTACGACAAGAACGATGAGGAAGTCTTCACCGAGATGTACAGGGACATCACCCTCGCCCCCGGCGAGAAGAAAAAGCTGGACACCTCTTTTACCAGCCAGCCCATGGATACCTACAGGTACCGATACGAAACGCACCCCCAAATGTGAAGGGTGCGTTTCTTTCGTTTTCGTATTAGGTTGACAGCCGGTCTCCAGACTCGAACCCTGGCTTATCGTTTTCCGTAAGAGGCTGGTACGGCCCCGGCATCGGCGGAAGATTCTTCGCATCCCGCCCTTTGCGCACATACCGGATTCCCAAATAAAAGAGAGCCGCCACAGGCAGCGACAGCATGGCTATCGCAAGGAGCATGCTGGACATTTGGTAGGAAGGATCGGTCTCGATCTCCGAGAAGTCCAGAAACATAAACGATATAAAAGTAACCAGCGAGAACATAATGATCTGTAACCAGCGCATCCATTTCACCAGGAAGAAGAACAGGATCGCCGACAGCGCAACAAGAAGAATGGGGTACAGCGGCTGTTCCGGGTCCGCGTTACCCAGCTCCGCCTGGCGCGTCAGCCAAAAACCGACGGCGAACTGAACCGGGAAAACCAGCCAAGCAAGCAAACCGGTTCCACGAAAAGCCGATCTTCGCTTTTGCAGCGCTTCTTCGTATTCGAGGAGCTTCATCTCGTATTCCAGCTGATCCAGTTCCTCCTCCGTCAGCTCCCTGTCTTCCTCCTCGTTCTCCTGTACCAGGCGATCCAGATACGGACGGAATTGCCGCTCGATATTCCCGTCAAATTCGGCACGCTCTAAATCCTCGTCCTCGCGAAGCACTGACGCCACCGATTCATCCCCCAGATCTTGGATGATGACGGATGTCAGATATAAAGGAATCCCTCGTCTGCCGACGACCTCCAGCCAGCGGTTCGCCTCCATCGGATCCGTGAAGGGAACGGCCACTGCCCGTTCAGCCTGCCCTTCTCCAGCAACAAGGTACATGATGGGCATTAGCTCCGCCATAGGCACCGACTCGGTCATTTTGCTGTTTTTATAGGCATAACTGAATTGAAAAATATATCGCCCGTAATATATTTCCTTTACGTCGCCGATCCGAAGGCTCCCCTTCAAGGAGTCTTTCGTCTCGGGATTCCATCGCTCATATTCAATGTGGTCTTCGTATAACAAATATTCGTCCAGATGCGTATTATTCCAGATATGCCCTTTCAGACTCTTGGATAGCCGAATCACCATAAAGATACCGGCGGGTATACCCGCCAGACTCATCCACGTCCAGACATTGGCCCAGAAGTACAGCAGAATCAAAGGCCCCATCGTAAACGCCAGGCCCAGCAAAATGCCCAGCACATGCATTTCGAACGTAAGCACCCAATAAAAAGGCTGCATTTTGGGTTTTCTCTGCTCATGAATCACCAGAGACATTCAGGCAGCGCCTCCTCCTTTATTCTTTCGATGTTACCCAATCCAACAGATGGAATAAAGACATTGGAAATCATATTATGTATAAAGCCTAATATCAAGCCCTTCATCCTATAGTTATGTTCATTCCTGCCTTCGAACCAAAAAAACCTTCCCCGGCAAGTCGGCCGGGGAAGGACCCTCATCTCACGCTTCGCCTTATTGAGCCGTACGGTTTTGAGCCAGCTTAACCAGCAGATGAGCCAGCTGATGCTGCTCCGCTTGCGTTCCGACCTTCCATAACTCCTGAAGAAGTTTCTCCTCGGAATTGCGGGGCTCCTCGTTAGCGGCGAGGTATCCGGCTACCTTCTCTGCCGCCTGCGCCAGCTGCTCTTCATTCAAGCCAATGCTCTCGGCAAGCTGAATTCGTTTGTTCAAAAAGGATTGAAAGGCATCGAAGTCAGCCAGGATCCGTTCCTTCTCCTTGTCGTCAATCCGGTCCATAGCGTCATCGACCTTACTCACATCCAGCTCACCGTTCTTGTTCACCACATGATTATGTTCAGACATGGTAACGCCTCCTTGTCATTGACTGGGTAACGATCTCTACTTAAACGTGATCCTTCGGATTGAAACAGAGGACTTCCTAAAATTTACCTTGAACTGCCTAGCGGCTCCGACCGCCGCGTCGTCCACCGCTTTGGCCTCTGGCAGCGCGGCCTTCGGAGGATCGGGTTCCGCCTTGTCCGCCGCGGCCGGCGAGATTCCCCCGGCCCTCGGTTCTGGACGGTCCGCGGCTGCTGCCTCGTGCTCCGGCTTGCGATCCGCGGCCCTCGCCTGCACGACCGCCTTCACGCGCGCCGCTGCCTCGGCCTCCGGCTGCCGATGGTCCTCGACCCTCTCCGGTACGGCCTCCTGTCCGGCCCGAATCGCGGTCATCCCTGCGCGATGATCCTGCCCTTCCTCTACCCTGCTCGTTACCGCGGCTACGCCCGGAACCCGTGCCCCGATCGGCACGGCTTCTGCCTTGACCGCGTTCATTATCGGATTCAAGTGACGAGACATTTCTTGCTTTCTTCGGTCGGCCCGTATCCCTGCCCGAGCCGCCAGAGCTTTCCCGAAGGCTTCCGGCGGCAGAGTCATAGCGTACTCGCTTCAACCGCTGGGAGATCCCTTCTTCGATGCGCTGCAGATCATTAAGGTCTTTTCCGGCCGCAAACGTGATGGCCATACCGCTACCCCCCGCCCGTCCGGTCCGGCCGATACGATGGATGTAACTTTCAACATCATGGGGCATATCGTAGTTAAAGACATGGGTAACGCCTTCGACGTCCAGCCCCCTCGCGGCAACATCCGTTGCAACGAGCAGCTGCAGCTTGGCTTCCCGGAATCGCTTCATTACCGCTTCCCGTTTCGCCTGGGACAGATCCCCGTGCAGCTCGTCCGATTGGTAGCCATGGGCCAGCAGCGCCTCGTTCAACGTGGTGGCTCTGCGCTTCGTCCGGCAGAAGATGATCGCGAGGAAGGGATTATGCTCTTCGATCATTGCGCGTAAGGCATCCTGTTTGGAACGGTCGGTACACTCGACCACCACCTGCTGGATCTGCTCCAGCGGGATCGGGGAAGCCCCCTTAATCACGATATCGACAGGTTGATTCATATAATTGCCAGCAAGCTGCTTCACGCCGGCAGGCATCGTCGCCGAGAAGAGCATCGTTTGGCGCCGATACGGAAGCGCATGGATCAGCGCCTCCACTTCATCCAAAAAGCCCATATGCAGCATCTGGTCGGCTTCGTCCAGCACCAGCTGCTTCACGCCGCCAAGCTCTAACGTGCCCCGGCGCAAATGATCCAGCAGCCGGCCCGGCGTGCCGATGATCAATTGGCGTCCGCCTTCAAGCTTGCGCAGCTGTTTCTCCACGTCCTGCCCGCCATAGACCGCCAGAATTTTGATGCCGTCCGGCTCTCCTGCCGTCAGCTTCTTGGCTTCTTCCGTAATTTGCAATGCCAATTCCCGTGTCGGCGCAACGATGAGCGCCTGCGGGTACGCCCGCTTGGGATCGATATGCTGCAGAATCGGCAGCATGAAAGCCAGCGTCTTGCCTGTGCCGGTCTTCGCCCGGGCAATGACGTCCTTTCCCTGCAGCAGCAGCGGAATGCTCTCTTGCTGTACCGGAGTCGGTTCCGTAATTCCCTGCTCCTTCAGTTTCCGTACTCTTTGTTCGTCAATGCCCAGCTGTTGAAAGTTCGGCAAACGTTCCACCTCATTTAATTTATTTAGCATCTTATGGTCTCAATCCATTCGATTCAGTAAACAAAACCAACATATTTTCATACATAAATCCCAACAAAAGGCCGATACCATTCGTTCTTAGAAGAACAGGGCGCTTCCCTTATGTGTCCAGTGAATGAAGATATGGTTTGGATCCATTCACTATTTTCGCCAGAAAACTGACAAACGACCCTGACTTTGGTAATGTCAATGATATAGAAATCCAGTATACACCAGCGAGGAGGTGTCCCCGATATGCATATCCTACAGCTCATCCTGACAGCCTTGATCTTGATGATCCTATTCGGCCTTATCAATCTAATGATGAATTATATTTCAAGACGCGACGGGGAGCCCATCGTTCCCTTCCGGAAGAAGCTGTGGCTCATTCCGCTGTTGTCGGCCTTTATCATTATGCCATTGGAGCTCTTTTCCATGCTGTATGCCCAGTGGTTCCCCATGCCCGATCCTTCAAGAGCAGGCGAAACGCTTGCCTACGACGGCCAAGGCGTGCTGCTCGGCTTCTCGCTTTTCGTCCTGGTCGGGTTCCTGATCTTCGAAGGTCTCATACATCCATTGGTCATCGCCTTGCTGCGGCTTCTGCTTCGCAAGGATACCTCCATCTATATGAAACAGGCAGTGACGGTCGTGACCGATACGCTGCTGCTGTACATAGCCTCTCTGATCGTGCCCGCCATTCCCGTGGAGGGCTGGCTGCAATCGTTGGTCATCGCCGTATTTTTCCATCTCATAGAGTGGATCCTGATCGGTGTCCAGGCCTGGATGCAGCAGCGCAAACGGACAAGAGCCGAATCGGCAGGCTAGAACCTGCCGGATTTGAATATGGCGTACAGCAGCCATGCCACCATCAGCAGGGCTACGATGAATCCGACTTCAATCACCGGAAAGCTCCATATCATCATCGGCTCCCGGCTGAGCGACGATCCGATAATCAGCCCTACCATGATGATGCTGAAAGCCAGAAGCACGATGCTGAAGGACAGCCGGTTACTGATCTGATCCAACTTGCGCATCAGCATTTTCAGTTCCGGAACGCTGATCTCCACCCGCAGTTTTCCTTTGCTGATCAGGGCCGACAGCTGCCGGGCTTGACCGGGCAGATCGAGCAAACTCTCGGCAAGCCCCGCCACCCCATCCAGCACCTTCCTGCTGATCCGGCGGGTATTGTACCGCTTCTTCAGCAGCTTCCTTCCGAAAGGCTCCGCCATATCGATAATGCTCAGGCTCGGGTCCAGCATCTCGATGACCCCTTCCAGGGTCAGCAATGATTTGCCAAGCAGCGTCATATCCGGAGGCAGCATAATCCGGTGCCGCTGGGCAACGGCAAACAGATCGGTCAACGCCTTGCCGATGCGCACTTGAGCAAAAGGCACGTCATAATACTCTTCCCGCAGACGGTCCATATCCGACCGCAGCGCATCCATATCGCAATCGTCCGGAATCAAACCCATTCGGGAAATCGCCCGGATCATCCCTTCCGAATTCCGCCGCATCAATGCAATAATAAGTCCTGACAGATGATCCTTCATATCTTCGCTGAGGTGACCCACCAGCCCGAAATCCAGAAAGACCAGCTTGCCGTCCTCCCTGACGAGCAGGTTCCCCGGATGAGGGTCGGCATGAAAGAAGCCCTCAATAAAAATCTGCTGCAGCATGCCGTCGGTCAGATGCTCGGCGATCGCCTTGAGATCATGCCCCTTGGCCACAACCTCCTGCCTGCGGCTTAAGGTAATACCCTCGGCATACTCCATCATCAACACCTTCGATGACGTATAATCCCAATAAATCCGCGGAATATGGACAAATTCCTGCTCCGTCATCCGGGATGCGATCTTCTCCGCATTCCGGGCTTCATGGCTGTAATCCAGCTCCGCCATCATCGCTCTGGCAAACTCGTCAACGATTCGATCCACGCGGTACTGCTTCACCCATTCCCAATGGCGCTCGGCAATCGAAATTAAATCCCGCAGGATTTCCAAGTCGCGGCCGATCATGCGGGCCACGCCCGGACGCTGCACCTTGATCGCTACAAGCTCTCCGGATTTCAGCCTCCCGGCGTGAACCTGGCCGATTGAGGCGGCAGCCAGCGGCTTGTCCTCAAACTCACTCAACACGTCGTCGATCGGCATGCCCCATTCTTGTTCAATCAGCTCCCGTGCGCTCGCGGAAGGGAACGGAGGCACCCGTTCCTGCAGCTTGACCAATTCCTGGATAATGTGGTCTGGCAGCAGGTCCGATCGGGTACTCGCCAATTGGCCCAGCTTCACAAAGGCAGGCCCCAGATCCTCCAGCACTCGCCGAATGCGTTCCCCAAGCGTAATCGTCTCCGGCTGCTCCTTGGAGCTCCAGCGGACAGGCAGCGACAGAACATGGAACAGTCCCATCTCCTCCACCATATAGCCAAAGCCATGACGCATGAGCGCCATGGCGATTTCCCGGTAACGTCCGGCATGTCGAATTCGGACCGCCATCTATTCCTGCCGCGATCCTTCCAGTTCTACAACCTTCTTCTCCAGAGCGGCAATGCGCTGTTCCAGGCTGGCGACATCGCTCTCTTTGGGAACATCCAGATCGGACAACACGCGCTGCACCTGCTCATAAATATATGACTTGATCTGGGATTGCTCCTCTTCGCCGCGCTCGACGAGGCGGTTCACCAGCGCCTTGGATTCCGCAGGAGCCAGCTCCCCGCGTTTGACCAGATCGTCCACGATTTTCTCTACTTTTTCCTTGCTGACCACGGTAAGGCCCAATCCTAACGAGATGGCTTTCTTAAAAAGATCACTCACGATATATCCCTCCCGGTCGTTGTCTGGTTCCATTATAACCTTTAACGCTGGCAAAAACATCTATCCTTGGACTTGCTTTCTAAGTATCGAGAAGCTCCCTTATCAATGTCCCCTGATTTTCCATGAAATATGAGGGCCAATCGGGTGGACGGCGGGAATGCACTAATGCCATGACAAAAAAGCGAACAGCCGGGTTATATCCCGTGCTGTTCGCTGATACGGCTATCCTACGCAGATGAAGAACGGTTTAATCGTCATCCCGATCATCATCGTAATGATCATCGTGATCATCATCCCAATCATCATGGTCATCGTGGTCGTCATCATCATGGTCGTCGTATTTTTCGTATTCTGCCTTGATCACTTTGCCGCTGACCGCGTTGATCTCAACCTCGGACGAGCCTTTGGCCGTCTTCACTTCGACGTCATACACCCACCGGCCGTCATCGTGGTCCAGATCAACCTCTACGGCTGTCCCGCTCTTGACGTGTTTGACAGCGATCGCGGATGCCTTGCCGGCACCGATCAGATTCCCCGGAATGCTGTCACGGTCATCATCGTCATCATCCCGATCTACTATGACGCCAAGGGATTTGCCTGTGTAGGCATCAATCCATACATCGACATCCCGGTTGCTCTGCCGAATCTCAACATCGTACACCAGCTTGCCCTTTTTGCGGTCGATGTCAATGCTCTCCACTGTACCGCTGGCAGCCGCGAGTGCCAATTGTTCGGCTTTTTCCATTCCAATGAGCTGCTTCTCCTGTTTGGCTGCCGCCTGGGTTCCTGCCGGCGTTGTCTGTCCTGACCCTGCAGCCTGCACGGTGCTATAGCCGTATACTCCACTTGCCGCGATCGCTACGGACAGTGCGCCTGCCCACCATGTTCTTTTGTTCATCATCTTACGCCTCCTCAAAACTCTCTGTGTGATCTCTACAAACCCAATATACCGTCTCAACATGAGAGCTTTCGGAGAGAAACATTAGAATACGATGAGAAAATGAGAATAGGCCTCTGATCTATTCATCGTCATCCTCGTCATCCCAAGTCACGGTCATGATCTTGCCGGTAATCGCGTGGACCTGAATGGTCGCTTCGCGCCCGTCTTCCCGCTCGATCTCGACCAGATAATAACGGCTGCTCTTGCTCTCGCGATATTCCACGTCTTCCACCGTTCCCGGTACCTTCTCTAAAGAAAGCTTGATCGCGTACTCTTTGGTGATCATCGTTGCAGGCGGCTCCGCAGTTCCGCTTTCACCATCCGCTGATCCCTTCTCGCCATTCTCAGCGGGCTCCGCAGGAGTCGTGCTTGGATTGTCGGTCGGCTGCTTGGTTTCGCCGGGCTCTTGCTTCGCTGGCGCTTTGTCCAACTGCTTGATGGACACGATATCGCCTTGACGGGCATCCACCGTCATCTCATACCTTCCGGAATTGGACTCCAGCTCCATCCGGTACATCTCCCCATCCAGCGTTGCTTTTGTAATCTCACCGTCCGGATATTGTTTCAATACTCCGCTTACGGCTTCCTCCTGCGACATCGCCTCCGTCGAACGGGTAAACGGACTCCATACCGCATTCACGATGATCATGACGGCCACCACGATAATGACGCCCAGCAGCACACTCACTTTTTTACGCATTGAATCACCTCGCAACCCATTCGGTCTTTACCGTCAGTATAGCGCAGCATGGTTAGAATTCGATGAGAAAACGGTGGGCTGCTGACGTTTATTTCGATTCTTGGAGCCGAATGGTGGCCGTTGTGCCCACGCCGGGCAGGCTGTCCAGCTCCAGCTCAGCAGAGATGGCCTCCGCGATATCCTTGGCCAACGACAATCCAAGGCCGGCTCCCCCGCCCCGGCGGGTACGAGCTTCGTCCACCCGGTAGAAACGGTCGAAGACGTGCTCCAGCTCTTCTTTGGCAATGCCGATTCCGCGGTCGATGACCCGGATATATACCTCCGACGGCTTTCTGCCCAACTGGATGACGATATGTTCGTCACTGTATTTGCGTGCATTATCCAGCAGAATGAACAAGAGCTGCTTGAGCCTGCGGCTGTCCGTCCAGCCCAGAACCTCGCCGTCGGCTTCAACCTCGACCGTGCGGTTATAGGCATCGCGAAATGCGCGAGCGGAAGACTCCGATAATGCTGCGAGATCCACCTGCTCCATCTCGACCTGCCATTGGTCCTGGTTGCGGGCAAGCAGCAGCAACTGCTCCGTCATCTCCTTCATCCGGATCGCTTCCGAATGGATCGCATCGACGGACTCCATGAACAGCTCCGGCCGATCCAGGCCTCGCCGCTTCAACAAACTGGCGTAACTCTCGATGATGGTGAGCGGTGTTTTTAACTCATGGGAAGCGTTGGACACGAATTGTTCCTGCCTCGCATGGTTGCTCTCCAGCAGCGTGATCATGTCATTGAACGCAGCCCCCATCTCCACCAGCTCATCCTTGGATGTTTCCTTCAGCTCGATCCGACGGAACCGTCCGCTCTGCCGAATCTCCCGCATCGTACGGATTAAGGCCGTAATCGGCTGCACGATTAAACGCCCCAATATCCGCGTCGAAATGATGACCGGAACCAAAGCGATCGCGGTTACGGCCATCAGCACAATGCGCAGCACCTGCAGCGTCTCCATCGTAGCGGCAAGGCTGCGGGAAATTTGGATGTTGTATACCGCCCCGTCGCTCCAAATGACAGGCAGGGACACCAGCACATAACGCATTCCTTCATATCGGATCTGCTCGACCTGCTTATTGGCGTTATAAGGCAGCTTCAGCTCATCCATATCCTCGCCGGAGGAGGTCACGTAAGGAGACTTGGCCTTGCTGTCAGCCGGGACGAATTGAATCTTTCCGTCAGCCGGGACATAACTTCGCAGCAGATCGTCAATGGGAATGGTCGCGGCAGAATGCGCAATGCTTCTGACGATGCTTCCCGCCTCGGCTTCCGCCTGCTCCAGCTGGCTGTCCACCGTCATTTTGCTGAACACGTAATACACGGATAAATTCATGACAATCAGGATGGCGGCCATCAGCACCGACGAATAGAGATGGATTTTGCTGCTCAGCTTCATAGGGTTTCTTTCAGCACGTAGCCGACGCCGCGAACGGTGTGGATGAGCTCTTGCGTGCCGCCATGATCGATTTTCTTGCGGACGTAACGTATGTATACATCAACGACGTTGGTATCGCCGTAATAATCGTACCCCCACACGGCAGCAAGAATCTGCTCGCGGTTCAGCACCTGCCGCTTGTTCTTCAGCAAATAGACGAGCAAGTCAAATTCACGCGGCGTCAGATCGATCCTTCTGCCGTCGCGAATCACTTCCCGCGTGCCTTCATTCAATTTCAAATCCGCGGCCGTAAGCCACTCCCCAGCCGATTCTTCTTCCGGATGAGGCTTTCCCTGAAGCCGTAATGCAGCACGAATCCGCGCCAGCAGCTCTTCGATCTGAAACGGCTTCGTAATATAATCATTGGCTCCAAGATCCAGCCCCGATACCTTATCTTCAACGGAGCTCTTCGCCGTAAGCAGCAGCACGGCCGTATGGGAATCATGGGCACGAATCCGCCGCAGCAGCTCAATGCCGCTCATACCCGGAAGCATGACATCCAGCAGAATGAGATCCACCTCCTGGCTGCGGTATGCCTCAAGCGCATCCAGCCCGTTATCCGCCTTGGTGACCTGGTATCCTTCACTCTCCAGCTCGATTTCAAGCAAACGGGATATTTTCGCTTCATCCTCAACAATTAGTATCTTCCCGCTCACGCGCGTCCCTCCTGCCCGATCATTTCGAAATGCCTTAACCCGGAACGCGCGCCGCCCACTTGGCCGCTTGCGTAATCATTAAACGCAGCTGAGGCTGGAGAAAGGACGGCTCATGATGGCCCGGCATCAAGAAGACCACGCGTCCAATGCCATACGTATGGCACCAGGCGGCAGGCCACTGCTTGCCTTCGTACTCATAATGCAGCAGCACGGTTTTTTCCGTGAACGGACTGAATACGAACCGGTAAGGCTCCTCGTCCAGCACAAACGGCTCAACGCCCTCCGTAATATCGTGATCGGTCTCCCCCGGAACGAAATACAGCTTCTCCATCGGCGGGTGCCCGTCAAAACGGGCGCCAATCAGCTGCGCCAGCTCATAACGGTTTGCCAAGGTAACGCCATTATGAATCACGAGCAAGCCGCCGCCTCCGCTAACGTAGGACAGCAGGCCTGCGGTCTGCCGCGGCGAAACCCGCTCGTCCCACAAGTCGCTATAGGCGATGCACAGCTCGTAAGGGTAGAGATTGCTTTCATGAAGCATTTTATGGTTTTCCGTGCACTGCACGGTGAACATGTCGTTCAGCAGATGCGTGATCTGTTTGTCTATGCCTTGCAGCGGATGAAACTTCGGGTGCGTGTAGCTGCCGAGCAGCAATGCTTTTCTCTTATCCATCGGTCATCCTCCTATTTACTACTCAATATTTCACATGAACCTGAGGAACATGCATCGACGAGCTGGAATGGATCGAAATCCTTAGCTTCGTTACGTTATATCATGACATTATTCTTGATTTTGAGCAAAATAACGGCCAAGCGTCACCATCATGCTGCCCATTCGCTCTTCCTCGGGAACCACCATGCGTTCAATGCCTTCCTCGCGGAGTCCCTGAGCCGTCACCTTGCCGACAGCCGCCGCCACGACCGGTCCGCGGAACGCCTCCAGCACGGCTTCCAGCTTGCCATGGGCACGAGCATAATCCGCAAGAAAACGAAACTGTGGCGCACTTGTAAAAGCAACCGCATGAACCTTGCCGCCAACGATTTCGTCAACGAGCAGGGAAATATCCTCCTCCAGCGGCGGAATATGCTTATAAGGCAGAATCTGCTGCACCTCCGCTCCCCGTTGCTGAAGCCAATCGACCAGCTTAGGCGCAGACTCGCCATGCAGCTGCAGAATGACGCGTTGACCCGACAAGTCATGCGGCGCAAGCGACCGGATCAGTCCGGACGTGCTGCCGTCATCGTCTCTGACGACCGGTGCCAAACCGCGTTTTTTCAGAGCATTCGCGGTCTTGTACCCTCTTGCCGCAATCGAGGTGTCTTGAAGCGTTTCATTCAATGTATCCAACAGGCCCATCTGCTCGGCCGTATCGTAAATGGCCTCCAGGCCGATTCCCGTCGTAAAGATCGCCCACGGCGCAGGCGCCTCGAGCCAAGCTTCGATGGAACGCCGGAGCACTTCATCATCCAAAAATACCGTCCCCTGCGCCGGGCGAAGCACCGCCGTGCCTCCCATCTTCTCCACCAGCTTGGCCATGTCCGCCGCTTTGCGCGGGCCTGCCAAGGCTACAACCCGATCTTTCATATGCTGTGCCATGATATATGCCTCACTCTCTTAAATTCTAGCTTGTGCAACCTTCATGCCGTATAGCTTCTAGCAGCTGACTCCAGTATAAAGGCCATGATCCCATAGATAAAGCCACTAAGGTCTTATTCTTCCAAAAAGCCCCCCTTTCCTGCCGCATGCAAAAAAGCAGCAAAGGAATAGGCGTTCCTCTGCTGCTCCACTTATATATTTCAGTGGATGAAAAAAAGAGGCACCCATTTATGCGGGTACCTCTTTTGGCCGGCGACCATGGATCGCCGTCTATATAAAGGCCTTCCATCCTGCACAGCGGAAACAGGATGGTGGGCTCTTATATGTTTGGTGTTACTTCGGCTGACCGGCCGGGATGAATCCGCTCAGGTCTACGCCAAGCCCTGCGGCAAGTCTTGCGCCATATTCGGCGTCTGCACGGTAGAAATTGCATACGGCACGGAGCTGGATGTCGGATTTGACCTGGCTCAGGTCATCAACCAGATTGCGAAGCAGATGATCCTTCTGCTGCTCCGTAAACGAACGGTACAATTCGCCGGCTTGGGTGAAGTCATCCGTTTTCTCGATGCGCTGACGAACGACATGACCGCTCAGCGGAGCTTCGCTCTCATTCACGGACGGATCTTCCACAGGGCCCGTTGTATAGCTGTTCGGTTCATAGTTCACCGGCGACGGATCTTGATTCACGTTCATCAAGCCGTCGCGTTGATGATTGCGCACAGGGGCATACGGGCAGTTGATCGGGATCTGCAAATAATTGGCGCCCAGACGATGACGCTGCGTATCCGGGTAAGAGAATAACCGGCCCTGCAGCAATTTATCCTCGGACGGCTCAATGCCGGGCACCAATGCGCTTGGGGAGAAAGCCGCCTGCTCCACCTCGGCGAAGAAATTCTGCGGGTTACGGTTCAGGGTCATCGTACCCACGGTTATGAACGGGAAGCGATCCTCCGGCCAAGTCTTGGTCGGATCCAGGGGATCAAAGGACAAATCATCCATTTCTTCCGGAGACATCAGCTGCACCTGCAGGCGCCATTTCGGGAAATTCCCGTTAGCGATGTGTTCGCGAAGATCACGGGTGGCATGATTGAAGTCCTTGCCCTGCACCGCTCCCACTTCGTCTGCATTCAGCGTGTTGATGCCTTGCACGGATTCCCATTTGTATTTAATGTAGGTCACTTTGCCTTCGCTGTTCACCCACTTGAACGCATGGACGCTGAATCCGTCCAACTCGCGATAGTTTGCCGGCGTGCCATGATCCGAGAACAGCCAGGTCATCATATGGGTGGATTCCGGAGACAGCGTCATGAAATCCCAATACCGGCCTGGCTCTTGAATGTTGCTTTCCGGCGAAGGCTTCAAGGAATGCACCATATCGGGAAATTTGATCGCATCCCGAATGAAGAAGACCGGGAGATGATTGCCTACAATGTCATAGTTCCCTTCCTCCGTATAGAACTTCACGGCGAATCCGCGCGGATCGCGTGCCGTTTCGGGCGACCCCGTTCCATGGATAACCGTGGAGAACCGGACGAACACGGGGGTTTCCTGACCGATTTCCTGCAGGAATGCCGCTTTGGTGTACGGCTTCATGTCATGCTCGACCACAAATACGCCGTGGGCACCTGCTCCGCGTGCATGAACGACGCGCTCCGGAATCCGTTCACGGTCGAAGTGGGCGATTTTTTCGATCAGATGATAATCCTCAAGCAGTGTCGGCCCGCGGCGGCCCGCCGTTTTGGAATTTTGGTTATCTCCTACGGGAGCACCTTGGTTGGTTGTCAATCTATCCATCTATGAACCCTCCATCATTTCTATAATTGATTTTAGACTGAATCTAAATTTATGAAATGATTGTATCATCGGAGGTTCGCTCGGATCATGATTGTCGCGTGAGCGTTATGTGACCCTTCCATGAGCCTTATATGAAGTTCGGATGAATCATTGCGACAATCGCGAATGAACAAAAAAAAGGAGGGGATTAATCCGCCAGGCGGTATCCCACTCCTCTAACCGTTGCGATATAGCGCGGGGCACCCGCGTTGTCGTTCAGCTTCTTGCGCAAGCTTTTGATGTGGACATCCACCACGTTGCTGCCGCCCATAAAATCGGTATCCCAAATTTTGCACATCAGGTCCTCACGCGTGCATACGGCCCCTTCGCTGTCCAGCAGCAGCATCAGCAGATGATACTCCGTCTTGGTCAAGTGAATCGGGGTGCTGCCCCGGTGGATGGTCATTTTATCCCGGTCGATCGATAAATCTTTATAGATCAGTCCCCGCATGACCTCTTCTCCACCCGACAAACCCGCTGCCGGGGAGAACAAGCGAATCGTCCGCTGCACCTGATACATCATCGTATCTTTGGAACGGGCCGGCCATACCATCAGCTCTTCATCCAACAGGCTTGATCCTGCATTGCTCATGAGCTCCTCGCCTACAAGATACAGGATCGGAATCGTGGTATGTTCCGGCAGCAGAAGCTCCTTCTCCTTGTTGAACGCCGCCATATTCCGGCAGCCCGTCATGTCGGCGATAATCAGTCCCGTGTTCAGGGCGGACTGCAGTCGCGGTTCCCATTTACGGAACATCATGACCTCGAAGCAGTTCTCTGTCAAGGTTATGAACATTTCGTTCACGCGCCCCGGAGAACGGCTGATCAATGCGGCCCGCAGCGTGGTGGGACAAGCATCTCCAATCGCCATCGGCGTCGTGGGACGCACATACAGATTGCCGGATTGGAAATCCGGAAACGCATAGACTTTCCCGAGCTCCGTCATTTCTTCCGTTTGATTTGACATTCTGGACACACCCCCCCGAATACGACGTGAGCATGATGGATAACGTAGTTGGTTTCACCGGCTACCGTAGCAGCCCAATCCTCTGGCACCTCCGTCATGACTTCGTCCACTTTGCCGCAGACTTCACAAATAATATGCTGGTGCTCGTCGGTACGGGCATCGTATCGGCTCGCGCTCTCGCCCAGCTTCAATTCCCGGATCAGCTGTTTATCCGTCAAGTAACGCAGGGAATTATAAACGGTCCCGTACGCGAGATTATATCCTTTCTCCACCAGCCGGTTCATGATATCCGCAGCAGTCGGATGATCATGCGATTCCCGAAGGACATCATACACCGCTTGGCGTTGCGTCGTCAGATTTAAAGATTTCAAGGTATTCACCCTTTTAATTTATTTTTAGATCAAGTATAAATCTTATTCGCTTCAAGGTCAACATCCTGCATCAAAAATGCTGCTGGTAATCTTTAAGATTTCTTTAGATTCAATTAAAAATTACTTTAGTTTGTCTGGCTAGACTTAGAACATACATAAATGAGACGCATAACCAGTCAAAGGAGACGATAGAGCGCCATGGAATCCATAACCAAGCATCCCCGCAAAGCACCTCCAGCCCCTGAATCATCCCGGCAGCAAACCGGCACGCTTCGGCATCAGCGTGCGAAACGCGGCAAGGGACGCGCGAAATTAAGCCTGTTGCTGCTGCTGTTCGGCGTCATTCTGATAGCCGTGTTCATAGCAAGGGTATTTATACCCCCTCCCATCAAAGCGAGCTCGGCCATCCTGATTCATGCGGATACGGGCCGCGTGCTCTACGCGATGCATGCCGATCTCCCCCTTCCTCCCGCAAGCATGTCCAAGATGATGACCGAGCTGCTGGTGCTGGATGCTGTTCGTTCCGGGCAGCATGCCTGGGACGAGAACGTACCGGTCAGCCGATATGCCGCAGAGGTACCCGGTTCGGCCATCGGCATGCATGAAGGCGAACGTTACACGCTGAAGCAGCTGTTCGAAGCACTCATTATCCATTCGGCCAATGATGCGGCCGTTGCTATTGCGGAACACCTCGGCGGGTCGGAGGCCCGATTCGTGGAGACCATGAATGCCCGGGCGAAGGAAATCGGCCTCTCTGACCGCACCGTATTCGCCAACGCTTCCGGTTTGCCAGCGGCCGACCTGGTTCCTTTTGCCGAGGCGGCCTCCGAAGGGGACACCGTCATGACGGCCCGGGACTCGGCCATGCTCGCCAGATGGCTGGTGAACAAACACCCGGATCTGCTTGAGGTAACCAGCCAGCGGGATTTGCCCGTCCCGCAGAAGGAACTCTCCCTGCACACCACGAATCTCATGCTGCCCGGCGAGCCGCATGCTTACCAAGGCAATGACGGCTTTAAGACCGGGTATACGGCCTCGGCCGGTTATTGCTTCACGGGAACCGCGTCACGGGGCGGAAACCGGCTGATTTCCGTCGTGATGGGAACCGGGGACGCCGATCAGCGTTTTACGGAAACCCGGAAGCTGATGGATTACGGATTCGATCGCCAAGGCATCCTATCGAATTTCGTATCCGGCCTTTTTAAATAGCTATGGTGCAAGTACTTCCCTATTTTTTGAAGGCAAAGCTGCACTTTATGCGGTTGATTTAGGGTACACTGTTCCTAAAGGAATCATAGTTTTCATGGGAGATGTACGGGAGGATATCGAATGAGAAGCGTATTAATCGTAGATGACGATAAAGAAATATCCGGGCTGATTTCCATTTATCTGGAGAATGAGGGATACCGCGTAATCCAAGCCCACGACGGGGAAGAAGCCCTGCAGGCCATGACCTCGAACAACGGAATGATAGATCTCGTGATTCTGGACGTCATGATGCCCAAGCTGAACGGGATCGACACCTGCCGCAGAATCCGGGAAACCTCGTCCATTCCTATTCTGATGCTGAGCGCGAAGAGCGAGGATATGGATAAAATACTGGGGCTCATGACAGGCGCGGATGATTATATGATTAAACCGTTCAATCCGCTGGAACTGACGACACGAGTCAAAACGCTGCTGCGGCGCTCCACCCAGTACAACGTGGACCTTCACCAGGGGGACAGCGACCGGATCCGGATCGACGGGCTCGACATTAACCGGACAACGCATGAAGTAACGGCCAATGGCCATGCGATCTCCCTGACGGCCAGGGAATTCGAGATTTTGTACTTGCTTGCCCGTCAGCCGGGGAGAATCTTTAGCGCCGAGGATATCTTCCAGCAGGTCTGGAAGGAAAAATATTACGTCTCCAACAATACGGTCATGGTTCATATCAGCAACCTGAGGGACAAGCTCGAGAAAGAACTCGGTTATAAACTCATCCAAACGGTATGGGGCGTCGGGTACAAAATCCATGCGTAAGCTGCAGTGGAAGATTATCACGCTGTTCTTCGCCAGCGGTGCCTTGACCTTGTCCATATTGTTCATCGCACAGCAGATCATGCGATTGATCGGCCGGGAGTATTGGAAGGAGCCCTGGGTAGACACCCTTTTCAGAGTGGAACGCACGCTGTCGAGTTTCTTCGGCTTTCCGGTCGTCCCGACGATCATCGGCATCGTGCTGTTTATCTGCATGGTGCTTCTCTTAAGTCAAGGCACCATTCGCCAAATCAATCAATTGATGCAGGGGACACAGCGTTTGGCGAAGGGCGAGTTGGACCAGGCGATCATCGTAAGCTCGAACGACGAGCTGGGCCAGATGGCCGTGCAAATCAATCAAATGGCCCAGCAGCTCAAGCTGTCGCTGGCAGAGGAGCGGATGGCGGTCCAGTCCAAAAACGAGCTTATCAGCAACGTATCGCATGATCTGCGCACCCCGCTCACCTCCATCATCGGGTACTTGCGGCTGGTCAACGAAGACCATTACAAGGATGAGGTCGAACTCCGCTATTACACCGATATCGCCTACGATAAATCGCTGCGTCTGGGCGGCCTCGTGAATGATTTGTTTGAGTACACCCGGATGGGGTACTCCCCGATTAACCGTGTGGACATCAATTTGGTTGAGCTGCTTGCCCAATTGTCCGTGGACTTTTCATTGACCGGGCAGCATGAAGGAGTACAGGTCGTGTTTACGCCTGCCGTGGAGAAAATCATGATCTCATCGGACGGGGATAAGCTGATGCGCACCTTCGAGAATCTGCTGTCCAATGCGGTAAGGCACGGACGGGAGGCCGGGCGTGTGGATTTAAAAGTATCGCAGGATCCCAAGTTTGCCATCGTACAGGTGATCAACTACGGTCCTCCGATTCCCCAGCATGCCATCCCCCACTTGTTCGAGCGGTTTTACCGGGCAGATGAATCGCGGACCGATCAAACCGGTGGCTCGGGGCTAGGCCTGGCCATCGTAAAAACCATCGTCGATGCCCATCATGGCACGATCCAGGTGACCAGTACGACAGAGTTGACGATGTTCGAGGTTCGCCTACCATTGCAGGTCCCAGAAAATTAACAAAAATTACGTTTATCATTCGACATACAATTCCATTTTCCGATAAAATAGGGGTGAATGTCTTCATCGCTCTGTCGTTCCTACCGCAGGGTACGTGAAAGGAATGATCCCCTATGACTAATATACTATTTACCAATTTTTGTATATTTGTAACGTTCTTATACTTATCCGGACTGCTGTCCCAAAAATATGTCGCAGGTGTCGTGGTGCCCTCCTTCACCGTCAAGATCAACGCCGGGCTGCTCTTTGGCATCTATGGGATCATTTTAATGTACTACTCGTTCCCCATCGACCCGCGGTTTTTTGCTGATTTGCGGCATCTGGCCATTATGGTGATCGCCACCTACCTGGGATGGCTTCCGTCCTTGATTGCCGGCATGCTGATTGCACTTGGACGGCTGATCCTGTTCGGCATGTCCGCTTCCTCGGCCATTGCAGGTGCGGGCATGCTGCTGATCAGCGTCGTCTGCGGGATCCTCTCCCGCACCCATTGGAATCGTCTGAGCAAAATGCTGCTAATGAGCCTATCCAGCATGTTGGTCATCTTGTTCATTATGTGGATGAACATCCCGAACCATCAAAAGGTGTTTACCGTCTTCACGCAACAGCTCGTCATATCGGTGCTGGCCACGGTGGTCATCTACATGCTGACCGAGTATATCAACACCTCGAATAAACTGTTCCTGCAGATGAAAAAGAACGCGGAAACGGATTACCTGACCAGCCTGCACAATTTGCGCCAGTTCGAGCAGCTGTTGTCGGAACGCTTCCTCGAAGCCCAGCATTTCAGCGAGCGGCTGGGTGTCCTGGTCGTGGACATCGATCATTTCAAACAAATAAACGACACCTACGGCCATGCGGCCGGAGATGTAGTTTTGCAGCAGCTCAGCAAAGTGCTGAGGGATCATTCCCGTTCTTTTGACGAGGTATCCCGCAACGGCGGGGAGGAATTCTCGGTACTGGTCCCGGAAGCCACCATCGACGAGACGGCCGCGATCGCGGAACGAATCCGAGCCGCGGTAGAGGACCACGTCTTCACCCTCGAAGACGGAGCCAAGCTACGAATCACCGTGTCCATCGGCGCTGCCGTGCATCCCGATACGATCCGGTCCAAAAATGCCAAGGAGCTGCTCCAGCAAGCGGACCGCGAGCTGTACCGCGCCAAGGAAAGCGGGCGCAACCGCGTATGCTCCGCACCCGAAATCAATGACCTGATTCTTTCCTAATTCGGATCCGCCTTCAGGATGTCCTCGATGACAGCCAGCGTATCCGAGGACAATTTCATGCCGGAAGCCTTCACGTTCTCTTCCACCTGTTCCGGACGGCTGGCGCCCACCAGTGCGCTGGCTACGTTGTTCTGGCGCAGAATCCAGGCCAAGGCCAATTGGCCGACGGTCATGTCCAGCTCGCTTGCGACAAGGCCCAGCGCCTGCACCTTCTGTATGCGATCTTCGTTTATTTTGAGCCGGTCTGCTCCAATCCTCGACGCGCGGCTGTTCTCCGGCACGTCCTGCTTCGAGGCGTACTTGCCGGTCAGAAGCCCTTGAGCGAGCGGGGAGTATACGACTTGTCCAATCCCCTTCTTCTCGCCAAGCGGGATAATCTCCTCCTCGATCTTGCGCTCGAACATGTTATACAGCGGCTGATTCACCACGATGCGGTCCAGTAAATACCGGTCCGCAACGGCCAAGGCCGCTTCCATCTGGGCCGCCGTCCACATGCTGACGCCGACATAGAGCACCTTGCCTTGCCGGACAAGATCATCCAGCGCGCGAAGCGTCTCCTCAAGCGGCGTTTCCTCATGATATCGATGGCAGTAGTAGATGTCGATGTAATCGGTGCCCAGCCGCTTCAGGCTGGCATCGCACTGCTCTTTGATATGCTTGCGGGACAGTCCCTGATCATTCGGTCCGTCTCCCATCTTGCCGAACACCTTTGTGGCCAGCACATAGGATTCCCTCGGAAATGCCCTTAACGTCTCGCCCACGACGACTTCGGCCGCTCCTTGAGCATAGACGTTCGCCGTATCGAAAAAATTGACGCCGAGTCCATAGGCAGTCTGAATCGACTTGACCGCATTTTCCCGTTCCACGTATCCCCCGTAGGTCAGCCAGCTCCCGAGGCTGATATCGCTAACCTTCAGTCCGCTTCCGCCCAATCTTCTGAATTCCATATGTGAAACCTCCTTCATACAAGATAGATGCTTATCCTTATTGTAACATCTTCCTGTACGATAAACAGATATCCCCCGCCTAGCGTTTGTAGCCGGTAGACTTTATTTTTACCTTGACCGACACATTAAACTTGGCATGCGGATAAATGGCAGCCCATTCCTCCATCTCCGTCCGGTTGTTCCAATGCGTGCCGCCATACCGGAGGCCGAAACCCAGCGGATCCAGCCCTGTTTTTTGAATTTTCTCCAGAACGCTTTTGACCGCTTGGGATAGTTCCTTGCTGAATTGCGCTTCGATCTTATGCAGATTCTTGGGATCCAGCTGTGCGGGATCCTCCTTCTCCTCCAATATCGCCGTGATCCTTATCTTATAATCAATCGTTTCTTCCCCCCGTATATCCGTTACGATCTTATATCTGGCCCGGGTTCTGTCCGTGTTCACTTCAAGCAATTTGCCGTCAATCTTCGTTCCGAAATTCGTGCTTAAATTCCGAAGGTCCAGCAGATTGTACAGCCTGGTTTCATCCGGGGTCAGAATGAACTTCACTTTGTTCTTGTCCATCAGGGCTACTTTATCGATATTCAGCACCTCGTCTTCGGTCGTTTCCACGACGGGCATAACCGGGTCCTCCCCCTCCTCCATCATTCGCCGGGTCAGATCGAAGGAATAGGTCTTCGAGATGAAAGGAGATTCGGTGCCATCCTCGCTGAGCGCCAGAAATATGGCGTTTCCGGCGATCCGCTCCGTAGGGGGCTCCGCTTTCAATACGGCTTCTGCGGTAGGAACGGCAACAGCCGGATACATGAGCAGCTGCATGTCCCGCCTCCGAACGGTCCAGTCTTGAATTTTGCTGATGTCTGTCCGCGCGAAAGCCTCGCCGTACATGACTCCCTTGCAATGACCGAAGTCGAGCTCCTTATCGACTTTGGATTTGACCCCCCGGATCGCCTCCGCAATGCTTGTCGATTCTTGCGTAATGAGCAGGGATTTTTTGTCCCCGGTCTTCGGATCGCCCGAAGGAATGGCGATTTTGAAGCTGAACCGATGCATTTCAGGGTTATTCTCCGAAACATCAATGCCAATGGACACCACGAAGAGCCTGAGATCGATATCCCGGAATTCGCAGCCCGACAGAAACAAAAAAGAGCAGCACATGACACAGAGCAGCCCTCGTTTCAGGCCATTCATGCTCTCTTCCTCCTTTTCTTCCATACCGCATAGATTAACAGGGCAATAAGCAGGAATTCTCCTAAGAACCGGACGTCCAGGAATACGATCGCCATATCGTTCAATATGTATTGATTCACAATTAACGACGTCCCGAATGTAATCAGCGAAAAGAGCAACAGGACCCACCATTCGATTTTCCGCTTTTTATCCATCGATTTGCCCTTATCCCCGGTTAAACCGAAGCCTCCCAGGATCAATTCCTTGCCAACATGCCAGTGTATGATGGAATTCACGAGGGAAAGGCACATATACACCACGTAGAAGACATAAATCATCCGTTCAATGATGAAATAACGGATCCGGAGTGCGTCTATCGTCGAAAAGGCAGGATACACGTGTCCCCCGGCACCTGCAGCTCCCAGTATCCCGATGGGCGCGAACATTGAAACGAGAAGGGTCATGATGCTGACTACCATGATCGCCCAAATATGACGAACTCTGAATTGGTGAAAGATCCGGTTAAAAACCACCATGTTGATGTACCCCGTAAAAATATAGGTTGCTGCCGCAACCGTCCCGTAATTAGGTAAATTCCAGGCATGGGTAATGATCTGCCTTACGGCATCCCAGCTGAAATACGGATTGCTGAAGACGCGCCATGACATATAAGCAATCAGGGGGACGGTAATGTACAAAATCATCTCCAACCCGTAAAGAATCGACTCGGAATCGAGCCTGGCGCTAAGTGCCACAACCACCAGAAATCCCATCAGAACGATATAGGGAGACACGTCCGGACTGATGTAACGGTTGGTAATATCCATGAAGCTGGCCAAGGTAATAACGCTGGAGAAATACCACGCAAGTCCGTATAACACAAGCAGGGCGCCGGATATCCATTTCGGCATCACCGATTGGAAAATCTCCGGCAGCCCTTGCCCCGGAAATTTCTGAATCAGTTTGATGAAGCCGAACATTATCAGGGTCCCGATCGGGATGGATACGAGGATCGACATCAGCGCACCGTCAAAGCGATCCGTAATCAAGATGCGGGGGACATAGTTAATCAGGTTGATGGTTGCGTTGAGCAGGAAGAGGTAATAAAAATATTTGTTTCTAACCACTTCGCTGGTCTCCTTTCTTGTTCCGATCCACGGCAAACATCTTCAAGTAAGGTTTGCCGAAGGACCGTAGGCTCGTGAGGTACATGATCATGGCCACCACACCCAACACGATGCCAACCAAGCCGAAGAAGGTGGCAAGCACGATGAACAGATACTTCGTAACGCGGATGCCGGAGCTCATCATCGTGATCGGGATGACGAAATTCGTTATGGCAACCGCGGACACCAGAATGATCATGATGTTGCTGACCAGTCCGGCCTCCGTAGCGGCGGTTCCCAGAATGAGACCCCCGACCGTGGTCGCGGTCTGTCCAATCGCTTTGGGCAGCCGAACGCTGGCCTCCGTCAGAAATTCCATCGCGAGCAGCATAAAGATCACTTCGAAGAAGGACGGGTACGGCACCGTGGCCCGGCTTCCCGCAATGAGAAGCGTAACTTGCATCCTCAATATCTCCGGGTTATAAGAGGTGAATGCCACGTAAAAGCTTGGCATCAGCACGGTTACAAACAAGGCGATATACCGGATGGCCTTGAGAAACCAGCCGATCGGGGGAAGCTGGATTTTATCATCCATCGCGGTAAAGAAATCATTGAATATGGCCGGCAGCAGGAGCGCATACCCCGTTGAATCCATTAATACCGCAATCTTTCCTTGCGATATATTCAATACGGTCCGGTCAGGGCGTTCAGTCAGCATCAGCGTCGGGTATAGCCGGAATCTGGGGTGCATCGTATGTCTCTCGATTTCGGATGCCGACTGCACAATATCCGCTTTGAGTTCGGACAATCGCTTTTTAAGCTCCTGCAGTACCGTCTCTTCGACTTTGAGCGCATCGTACATAATGATGATCCGGGTCTGCGATATTTTGCCGACGGTCATGAATTCCGTCTTCAAATCGGTGGTTTGGTATCGATGGCGAACCAGGTTCAGGTTCACCTCGATATTCTCCGTAAACGAATCATCGGGTCCCTGAATGACGTTCTCCGTACTGGCGGGCTGGATGAAACTAGCATTAACCAAGACGGCGTCAAAAAGAAGCACGGTGTTCCGTATGAATATGGCAACGCAGCCCCTCAGTATATTGCGCAGCAATTCCTGTTCATCTTTCGGCTCCATGCTCGATGGAAAGGAGCGGATGAATTGCTCGTATAAGTGCAAGGAATTCAGCTCATAAAAGCGATTAATCAAATTATCGTTGATCATGGCAGGATCGCACATACTTTTTAAATAGACCAGCAGCGCGTGTTCACCCTCGTTCTTCAGTTCGCGCTGCTCGATATCACCGATGCGGTTAAGCTGCTCCTTCAGGCAGTTCTTGGCTTGGTCCGCGTTCAAATACTGTTCGCTCGTCATGATACCATCCCCCATCTTCTTATATTTCCGTGAACTTCCGCTGGTTTCCCTAGGTTCTGCACAAATGTCCCAAAATATTTACAATCCTCCAGAAAACTTCAAGAAGCATCTTTCCATCCCATCGGCATAGTTTCTAATCATTCCCAGGTGGTAATAATGAAGACAAGAGACTGAGTTTATGGGTGATCCCCATAGTAACCAAGGAGGAATCGTGAATGAACCCATCCAATTCATCGCATCAGGAACTGCCGCAATTTCCGGAGTCGCTGTGGGTAGCTACAACTGAACTGCCTGCCTTTCCCCGCTTGGCCGAAGATATCGAGACGGATGTGGCTGTAGTCGGGGCCGGCATAACCGGCATCACGACCGCTTATCTGCTGGCCAAGGCAGGTAAAGATGTCGCGCTGATCGAGGCAGGGCAAATCCTGAACGGGACCACCGGTCATACAACAGCCAAAGTCACGGCCCAGCACGGGCTGATTTATCATGAATTCCTGAATCATTTCGGGGATGAGAAGACAAGGCTCTATTACGAAGGGAATCGGGAAGCGATTGAATTCATTAGGGACATTGTTGGCGGAGACGAGGAGAAGTTTGGGCTAAAGCTGGAGGATGCCTATATTTACGCTCAAACGGAAGACAAATACCTCTCCAAGCTGGAGGACGAAATCAAAGCCTACGAGAAGCTCGGCATCCCGGGAGAATGGCAGGAAAGCCTGCCTCTGCCTATGCCCGTCCGTGGAGCGATCAAGATGCCGGGGCAATATCAGTTCCATCCCCTGCAATATCTTAAGCATCTGACGGAACAATTCCTGAAGCTCGGTGGACGAATCTATGAGAATACGACCATGGATGAAAAAGTCGAAACCGACGGACCGATCACGCTGCTCACCAAACGGGGCGGCCACCGGATTACTTGCAACCACGCCGTATCCGCGTCTCATTTTCCGTTCTATGACGGGAAAGGGCTGTACTTCACGCGGCTGCATGTGGAACGTTCCTATGCGGTTGCCGTCAAACCCGAAACCGCTTATCCCGGCGGGATGTTCCTGAGCGTGGATCAGCCGACCCGTTCCCTGCGGTCGGCTACCTATAACGGCGAGGAGCTGGTTATCGTCGGCGGCGAGAACCATCCGACGGGACGCAGCATCTGTACCCATCAGCATTACGAAAACCTGGAGCTTTTTGCAGGAAATCTGTTGGGCGCTTCCGCCATTCCTTATCGCTGGTCGACCCAGGACCTGATCACGCTGGACAACATGCCTTATATCGGGCCGATCACGTCCAATCAGGACCGGATCTTTGTCGCGACAGGCTTCCGGAAATGGGGGATGACAACGGGAACATTGGCCGCGAAGATCATTTGCGATCAAATACTGGAGAAAGATAACCGTTATGCCGACGTCTTTAACCCGTCCCGCTTCAAGGCAGACCCGAGCATCAAAACATTCGTCGCGCAAAATGCCATGGTTGCGAAGGATTTCGTTGCCGGCAAGTTCGAAATGTCCCACGCCGATATTACTGAACTGAAGCCAGGCGAAGGCGCCGTCGTCCGCCATAACGGGCAGCGTGCCGGGGCCTATAAGGATGATCAAGGAAACCTCTATCTTGTGGATACCACCTGTACCCATCTCGGCTGCGAGGTGGAATGGAACGAGGGCGAACGTTCATGGGATTGCCCTTGCCACGGATCACGCTTCCGCCATAACGGCGAGGTGCTGGAAGGACCGGCTATTGAGCCGTTGAAGCAATTGGACCCGGAGAGCTAATAATCCCAGCCCACCGCGCCTTAAGAGGACCCTAAACCAAAAAGAAGTGAAGCCACCGGGCTTCACTTCTTTTTATACATCACCTGCGATATTCGTATTTCCTGCGGGAATCGGACGGCAAATCTCTGCAGATTTATTCTTACATTCAAAAAGGCACCCTGACGGGTGCCTGTGTCTTGATATGGCGAAGATGCTCTTTGCACGACAGCCTAAGCGATTTCCGGCGCCAGCTCCTCGCGGTATGCCGCAAGCGACTGATCCACGATGACCTGTATGAAATCGGGATCGATATCCTGGATCCAAGGCATGGCGTTATTCCAAGCATTTTCCTCGATTTGAAGCGCGAGCTGCCTCTGATCCCATTCATCCACCGTTTGATCCATCCGGTCGCACAGCTCTGTCAGGGTCATGTCCATTGAATGGCCCAGCTCATGTGCGAATACCACCGCAAAATAGGCATGGAACGGCTCAAGCGTGCCAAACAGCTGCAAGCACTGCTGGCGTATGACTTCGGTATACATCGTCACGCTGTGCGAATGCATCACATATTTTCCGCCGATTAACCGGCCCCCTGGAAAATACGCCTCCATCTCCACGGTGACACTGCTGCCCGACCGACGTAGAAGCTCTTGCGTAATTCGGTTCAGTTCGGACTTATTCAATAATGATCATGGCTCCCTTTAAAGATATAAACATAAACATCATTATAAAAGAACCATATGAAATTGCAATATCAAATATGCCTGCCGGCTTACTCCGAGCCTGTCAAAAACCTTAAGCGGCGCGGCTTGACGGATACGGCCGCAGGCGTCTCCATATATATCTCCCCGTCCGTGTCGGCCTTCATGGGCCCATCCGTTATCAACTTGATCGAAGCGGCCCTCACATACGAGATGCTCTCGTTGGCAGGCTTCCACTCCCCTTCGATTTTACGGCTTAGCAGCTCTTTTAACAGGGGGAGTCCGGCTTCGCGAATGATGAGCACATCCAGCAAACCGTCCGTCAACGAATCGAATGTAAAAGGCAGCGGGCGGGTTCCCAAGTATCGGCCATTCGATATGTAGATCATAATCGCTTCACCTTCACTGGAATGGCCGTCATATTCCATCCTGTAGGAGAACGGCTCGGCCGATCGCACGGTTTGCAGCATGCTGATGAAATAACTGAGCCTGCCAAGCGCTCCTTTCAGATCGGGGTTGATGTTCTCGGAAGTGGCCGTTATGAGCCCGACGCCAAAGAAATTCGTAAACACCCTGTCATGCGCCATGCCGATATCCAATGCGCGGACTTGTCCCATCATTAATGCTTGAGCTGCCAATGTCAGCTCGACCGGCAGATTCATGGAGCGGGCAAAATCGTTGCAGGTCCCCACGGGCAGAATCCCGATAAGGGGCGGTTGTTCCAGCGCGGCAATGGCGTTCACGCACTCATGGACCGACCCGTCTCCCCCCATAACCAGGATGAGCTCATACGCCTCCCCCTGCTCCCTGCACACGGCTTCCCCTTCTCCCGGCGCCGAGGTCTGAAACAATACCAGCTCCTTGATGCCTTCCGCCAGTATCGGGATGACAGCCGCAAGCTGCTGCAGGGTCTCCTGCTGACCCGCACTGCGGTTATACACCAACAAAGCCCGATGATACATCATTCCCGCCTCCCTCTGATCCGTGCCTGATTGGCTTGCTTCTATTATTACCCTTTGTTATCGAGCGATTAATCAACAAAAGAAGACCCGCTTCGCAATCGAAGGGGTCTTCTTGTCATAGCTTTCCTTGCCTCGTTATCCGGCTTCATGCTGTTCGCTGAATTGGCTGTTGTACAGGTCCGCGTAAAAGCCGCCTTGGGACAGCAGCTCTTCATGGGTTCCCTGCTCGATGATGCTGCCCTTGTTCATGACCAGAATCAGGTCGGCATCCCGGATCGTGGACAACCGATGCGCGATGACAAAGCTGGTCCGGTCCTTCATCAGCTCATTCATCGCTTTCTGGATATAAAGCTCCGTCCGCGTATCCACGCTGCTGGTGGCCTCATCAAGGATGAGAATCGACGGGTTGGCGAGAATGGCCCGCGCAATCGTCAGAAGCTGTTTCTGCCCTTGCGATATATTGGAGGCTTCCTCGTTCAGAACGGTATCGTAGCCCTCCGGAAGCGTCCGGATGAAATGATCCGCGTGAGCCGCTTCCGCCGCCCGGATGATCTCTTGTTCCGTGGCGCCCTCCCGTCCGTATCCGATATTATCCCGGATCGTCCCGTTAAAGAGCCAGGTATCCTGCAGCACCATTCCGAACAGGCTGCGCAGTTCACTGCGCCGAAGAGCCGTAATATCCGTGCCGTCTATCGTAATTTTGCCTTGGTTCAGCTCATAGAACCGCATCAGCAGATTAATGAGCGTGGTCTTCCCTGCACCGGTCGGACCGACAATCGCGACCGTTTGGCCGTGCTTCACGTCCACATTCATATTTTCGATGAGAAGCTGGTCCGCTTTATAGCCGAAGCTCACGTTCTCGAAGGTCACGTCGCCAAGCGGCTGCTTAAGCTCGGCGGGAGCGGTATGCTCGGACACCTCTTCTTCCTCGTCCAGCACTTCGAACACGCGCTCTGCCGAGGCTACGGTGGATTGAATGACGTTTGCGATGTTCGCAAGCTGAGTAATCGGCTGCGTAAATTGGCGAGAATATTGAATGAAGGCCTGAATATCCCCGATCTCGATCGCCCGGCGGGTAACCAAAACACCGCCGACGACGCTGACGATCACATATCCGATATTGCCGACAAAACTCATGAGCGGCATGATGGTGCCCGATATAAACTGGGCTTTCCAACCGGCATCATAGAGTTTGTCGTTAACCTCATCGAATTGCGCCATGGACTGCCGTTCACGGCCGAAAGCCTTCACTACTTTATGACCGGTGTACATTTCCTCCACATGTCCGTTCAGCTGACCCAGATGCTTCTGCTGGGCCACGAAATGCTTCTGCGAGCGCTTGGCAACCATGATGGTCACCACCACGCTGAGCGGGAGGGTCAGAATAACCACCAACGTCAGCAGCGGGCTGATCGTGAGCATCATGACGATGACGCCGACCAGCGTGACCACGGACGTAATCATCTGCGTCAAACTCTGCTGAAGCGTGCTGCTGATATTGTCCATATCATTGGTCACCCGGCTCAGCGTTTCCCCATGCGTGCGGGCGTCGAAATATTTAAGCGGCAGGCGGCCGAGTTTGTTGTACACATCCTTGCGCAAATCATATACGGTTCGCTGAGCCACGCCGGCCATGACATACTGCTGGATGTACGCAAACAGCGAGCTTAAGAGATATAGTCCTGCTAGCCAGAGCATGATCGTCCGAATGGCGTCAAAATCGATCCCGGCACCTGGCACGCCTTGCATCTTAGCGATGAAGCCTTTGAACAGGATCGTGGTGGCATCCCCCAATATTTTCGGGCTCACGATGCTGAATATCGTACTGAGGATCGCTGCGATCAAGACGATCAGCAGCTTGCCGGTATGCGGCTTGAGATATCGCGTTAACCGGCGAAACGTGCCTTTGAAGTCCTTGGCTTTCTCCCCTGGCATCCCGGGCCCGTGCGGGCCGCCGCCAAAGGGACCGCCCGGTCCCCGAGGATGTCCTCCCCGTTTCTTCTCACTCATGCGATCTCCTCCTCTGACAGCTGCGAGGTGACGATTTCGCGGTACACATCGCTGGAAGCCATGAGCTCCTCATGCGTGCCGATGCCGGCAATGCGTCCCTCGTCCAGCACGATAATCCGGTCGGCGTCCATGACGGTGCTGACCCGCTGAGCAACGATCAAAACGGTGGCCTCCGTCGTTTCCTCGCGAAGCGCTGCGCGAAGATTGGCGTCCGTCTTGAAATCCAGTGCCGAGAAGCTGTCGTCAAACACATAAATCTCGGGTCTGCGAACCAGCGCCCTTGCAATCGAGAGCCGCTGCTTCTGGCCGCCGGATACGTTGCTGCCGCCCTGCGAAATCTCGGCATCGTAACCGCCTTCCATGGAGGAGATGAAATCGGCGGCCTGGGCAACCTTCGCTGCATGCCGGATCTCCTCGTCCGTGGCATCCTCTTTGCCGTACCGGATATTCTCCGCGATGGTCCCGGTGAAGAGCAGCGCCTTCTGCGGCACGAATCCGAGCCGGTTCCGCAGATCCTCCTGCGTCATGTCGCGGATATCGGTCCCGTTGACGAGAATCCGTCCCGACGTCACGTCATAGAAACGCGGGATCAGGCTGATCAGCGTGGATTTGCCCGAGCCGGTTCCGCCGATGATCGCCGTGACTTCGCCCGGCCCGGCATGGAAGGAGATATCGGATATGGCGGGCTCCTCCGCGCCGGGATAATAGAAGGTCACATCCTGAAATTCGATCGATCCCTGCAACACGCCGGCATTGCGCGGCTGTTTCGGATCGTGGATCTCAGGCATCATGTTCAATACTTCATTGATCCGGACCGCCGATGCCTGGGCGCGCGGAATCATGACAAACATGACGGATAGCATGATCAGCGAGAACATGATCATCATCGCGTATTGGAGAAACGCCATGAGGTCGCCGACCTTCATATGTTCGGCATCTATGCGGTGGGCTCCGAACCAGACGATCGCCAGCGTGGCAAAGTTCATGACCAGCATCATGACGGGCATCATCGCCCCCATGATTTTATTGACTTTGATCGAAGTGGCCGTCAGGTCCTCGTTCGCGTCGTTAAAGCGGACCGTCTCATGGTCCATCCGGTTAAAGGAACGGATGACCCGGATTCCGGTCAGATTCTCCCGCAGCACCCGGCTCAGCGTATCGATCTTCACCTGAATCGCTTTGAAGAGCGGAATGCCTTTTTTGGCGATCAGGAAAATAGCAAGTGCCAGAACCGGCAGGACAATCAACAGCACCGTTGTCAGTCCGGGATCTCTCGACACGGCCATCACGATGCCCCCGATACACATCATCGGCGCAATCGCCATCATGCGAAGGATCATGATCGTAACCTGCTGCACCTGCGTAATGTCGTTTGTCGTACGGGTAATCAGCGAGGCCGTGCCGATCTTGTCGAACTCCTGCAGCGTAAAATTCTCGACATGGGAGAACACGCGCCCGCGAAGAATCTTCCCGAATCCGGTAGCCGATTTGGATGCGAGATAACTCGCGGCTATAGAGCAAACCATGCCCCCCGCCGCAACCAGCAGCATGAAGCCGCCCACGCGCCAAATATAAGGGACGTCTCCCTTCACGATGCCGATATCCACGATGTCCGCCATCAAGGTAGGCAAGTACAGATCAGACAGACACTGGAAAAATGTGAATAGCAGGACCAAAATGACCGCTGTCCGGTACGGTTTCATATAGTGAAACAGCTTTAACAAATCCCCCACCCCTACTCGTTGTCTGATGTCGTTTCGTTCGATTTGCGTTTTTGTTCATGAAAATGGTACACCTTCGTCAGCAGCTCCGTCAGTTTGACGCTGTCCTCTTCCCCGAGGAAATCCACCAGCTCGTTAAAGCTGTTCTTGACGTTCTGATAGGTTTGCTGGACAACGCGGTTCCCTTCCTCCGTCAGCTGCACGCGGACCGCACGCCGATCCTGCGCATCCATCACCCGCTCCACCAGCCCTTTGCTCTCCAGCGCATTGATGAATTGCGTGATCGTCGGCGACGTAACATTCATCATGCTGCTGATCTCGGACACTTTCATGCCGGGGCCATCGGGCTCGATATGATGTTTGAGTCCCATCAGAACGCGGATCTCGCCGGGTGTATACCCTGAAATCAAGTGCTGATCCCATTCCTGCTTGTGGAACATGCGAATGCTGTACAAGAGCCTGCCGGCAACGCTGTCCTCCCGCCTGCCGCCCTTCATGCATGGTCCTTCCCGCGAATGTTGGTCCTCGCTCCCGTTCACTTCTTTATGTAAATCTGGATGTTGATCCTCCGCCATGGTCCACCTCTTCTCGGCAACGGCTCGAATAAATAGATAGATTGCCAATTTATTTGGTTACCTAACTATATACCCGGAAGATGACCGAAGTCAAATCGACTCCGGCCTTCCTTTAACATCCATTATTCATCATCGTACAGCAGCTGCTGATATGCCCCTTTGCGGCCTCGGTCGCCCTTGCGCGACGACTTGCCCGAGCTCTTGTTCTGGCGGCGGGTGCTTACCCTCTCTTTGCGGGCGATATGGGCCAGCTCCCGCTCCGTCTTCTTGTAATTCGCATATCGCTTTGCATCCAGCGTTCCGTCCTGCAGCGCTTCCCGGACCGCACAGCCGGCCTCCGTTTCATGACGGCAATCATGGAACCGGCACTGCTGCGCCAGCGCGGAAATATCCGCGAAGGTCGCCTCGAAGCCTTCTTCCGAATCCCACAGCTGCAGCTCCCGCATGCCCGGCGTATCCACCATGATCGCGCCTCCCGGCAGCACGAAAAGCTCCCGGTGCGTCGTGGTGTGCCGTCCTCTTGCGTCCTCCTCGCGTATCCCTTGAACCCGCTGCATTTCCTGGCCGGACAGCCAGTTCAGCAGCGTCGATTTGCCGGCACCGGAGGTACCCGTTATGGCGACCGTTTTCCCTTGCACCAGATACTCTCCAAGCTGCTCCTTCCCTTGATCCATCAGGGAGCTTACCGCATGGACCGGCACGCCCGGAGCAACCGCCTCTACCTCCGCGACGTACGCTTCCGGCGATTCGCATAGGTCCGCCTTGGTGAGCAGCACGACCGGTGCGGCACCGCTCTCCCAGACCGCAATCAGATAGCGTTCAATCCGGCGAACATTAAAATCCTTGTTGAGCGCGTTAATGATAAACACGGTATCCATGTTGGCCGCAATGATCTGCTCATCCGGCACGCTTCCTGCCTCCCTGCGCGTGACGGCGGATTGGCGGGGCAGCAGATGATGAATGACGGCACGGGATTCGCCCTGCAGCGGCTCCACCATGACCCAATCGCCGACTGCGGGAAAGTCGCTTTTGCTGCCCGCTTCGTATTCATACTTGCCTGTGACAATGGCCGTCTGCTCACCCTCTTGGGTGATAATGCGGTACTGCTTCGAGAATTGGGCCGTAATGCGGGCCGGCACCAGCGCCTTGTCCTGCTTCGGGATCTGCGCGGCCATCAAACGCCAATGTTCATTCCATCCATAGGCTTGCAACGTTGTCATGTCTTGTTTCGTCAAATTCGTGATATCCCCTTATCGTTGTTGGATTGGTTGTTAACAAATGATCAAACACAAAAAAAACCGCAGATTTGTATCCGCGGCTGATCTGAGACTATGCAGGAAGAAGGCATCGATCCTCGGCGGCCAAACCGCCAAAGATCATACCGGAGCCTTGCATAGACACAAAAAACCCGCAGGATACCAAGCACGGTCTCCTGCGGGTTCTTAGGTACGGAGATGAAGACATGTTAAACCCAATGCCTTACACCCCGGTTACCATTAGAATTTCCCGTCCAAAGAGACCAACGTCAATGCGACCCATCCACTATGCATCATAACCATTTGACATCAGCCTCCTTCAGCTTAATTAATATATCCGTATTATAGGGTTCGCATTTCCAGGTGTCAACATCCCATGTAAAAATTAGATGCGCCTGTAATGCCTCCACTCCTCCGGCAGCAGCATCCCGTACTGTCGATTCAGAAAGCGGTCATCGACGAGCGTCAGCGTCCCGCTGTCCTGCTCGGATCGGATCAAGCGCCCTCCGGCCTGCAGCACTTTGTTCATGCCGGGGTACACGTAGGCGTAATCGTATCCCCTCTTGCCGGTACGATCAAAATAATCCTTGATGATATCATTCTCGAAGGATAGCTGCGGCAATCCTACGCCGATGACCACGACGCTCGAAAGCCGTTCTCCCTTCAAATCGATGCCTTCGGAGAAAATACCGCCCATCACGGCAAAGCCGATCAGCGGATCTTCCGCATCCGCCTGGAATGCATTCAGGAACGCCTCCCGCTCCTCCTCGCTCATTCCATGCCCCTGGAGCAAGGTATGGGCTTCCGGATTCATTCTGGCAAACGCCTCATGAATATCCTGCATGTAGGGATAGGACGGCAGGAAGATCAAGGTATTCACCGGTTTTTCCTGAACCAGTGCACTCAGCATCCGAACGATGGCCTCGCGATTGCGCTCCCGATCCTTGAAGCGCGTCGATAACGGCAAAATCCGAACATCCAATTGCTCGGAAGAGAAGGGCGAGGGAATCGAGAGGCTGTAATCCTCTTCCTCGGCTCCGAGCATGTCGCGGTAGTATCCGAGTGGCATGAGTGTTGCCGAGAAAAATACGCTGGAGCGGTAGTTTTTACCCGCCTGCTGGAGCAAATAAGAGGGGTCCAGGCAAAACAGCTTGAGAAACACCTCGCTCCCGCTCATCTCCGCATACGTGACAAAGCGGTCGTCATACAGCTTCGAGATGCGCAGATACCCCTGCACGGCAAAATAACATTCCAAAAGCGCATCGGCCTCATCCCCGCTCTTGCCGGTCATCAGTTCGGCCTCTGCCTGGAGCGAGAAATCCTCCAGCAGCTCGACCATCATCTCCGGCTGCTGGGACCCGACGATCCGCTCTTCCTCCTCGCTGACCTTGCGCAGCACCTTAAAGCGGTTATTCACCCGCTTCGCCGTGTTGTAAAGCCCGGGATTGCTCTCTTTGTACGCCCTTTGCAGCTCCAGGAACGCGGACTTATTCAGCTCGGCCGAGAACATCCCCCGCGCCCGGTCGACCAGGTTGTGCGCCTCGTCAATGAGCAGCACGCTGCGCCTCTTCACGTCCTCCGGCATCCGCTTGAAGGAGACGCGCGGGTCGAACACGTAGTTGTAATCGCAGATGACGGCATCGGCGGCGTACGCGGCATCCAGAGAGAATTCAAACGGGCACACCGTATGCTTGCGGGCATACTCTTCAACGACGGGCCTCGTGATCAACGTTTCATTCGAGAGCAAATCCAGTATGGCGTCATTAATCCGGTCATAGTAGCCCTCCGAGAACACGCAGCCCATCTGGCTGCAGCCTTCCGCTTCGCTGAAACAGATCTTGTCCTTCGCCGTCAGCGTGACCGTATGCATGCAGAGCCCTTGACGCTCCATGCGCGCCATGGCTTCCTCCGCGGTGGTTCGGGTAATCGTCTTGGCCGTCAGGTAAAAAATCCGGGATAACAGGCCCTCGCCGATCGCTTTGACCGAAGGAAACAGCGTGGATATGGTTTTGCCGATGCCCGTAGGGGCTTTGGCAAACAATCTTCGTCCTTCCCCGATGCTTTTATACACGGCTCCGGCCAGCTTCCTCTGTCCCTCGCGGTAGGCGGGAAACGGAAACTTCAGTTCGCGGATGCTCCGGTCCCTCCGCTCGCCATGCTCCCGCAGCAGGTTGGCGTAAGGCGCGTAGGCCGCCACAACCTCGAGCACAAAGGATTCCAGCTGAGCGAAGCTCCATTCCTGCACGAACTGCTTCCGCTCTCCGCTCGGGACCTGGAAGTAGGTCAGTCTCACGGCCATCGTCGGAATCTCATGCAACCTCGCGTACATATAGGCATACATTTTGGCCTGAGCCCAATGAACCGGGTACGTGTGCTCCGTAATCTCGCCCAAATCGCCGGAGGTCGACTTGATCTCGTCGATCATGATCCGCTCGTCCTCTTGAATCAGGCCGTCGCAGCGACCTTCCACCACAAACAGCAGATCCTCGTAAGGAATCTCCGCTTCAAGCTGAACTTCCTTCTGGTCGTTCTCGCCATAATCGCGCTGTACCTGTTGATGCGCACGGGTTCCCTCGGTCAGGGACGTCGCCGTGCGAAAACCGGAGGTAATGCTGCCGCTGCGAAAGACATATTCCACCAGCGGCCTGACGGATATTTGGATAGTATGAGGCATGATGGTCTCCTTCGTTCATGTTCTATATGAAGGGTATTATACCAAACATTCGTTCCGGAATGCGAAGCATCCGCGGGCATTCGATAACAAAAAAAGCGTGCAGACGGCCTCCTGGCAGGATGGCGTCTGCACGCTGTAAGCATATGCGGCATATGCTTACGGGGATTTCTTTTGCATCTGATCGAGGCTCTTGAACTCGTAGCCCCGGTTCCTTGCTTCGTCAATGATCCGTCCCAGCGCCTCCGTGTTGTCCTTGGAGATGGAGTGCAGCAGGATTACGGCGCCGGGGTGGAGCTGCGCGGTCACTTTATCGTAAGCATACTGCGCGCCGCGCTGGGACTTCACGTCCCAATCCATATACGCGAGCGACCAGAAGACATTGGTGTACCCCAGCTGCTTGCTGGTCGCCAGGGACCGCTCATCGAAGATGCCGCGGGGCGTGCGCAAATATTTCATGTCCGGCTGGCCGGTGATGCGCATTACCTCCTTCTTCACCCGTTCCAGCTCCTCGGTCAGCTTCTCTGCCGAGATCGTGGTCACGTCCGGGTGATTCCAGGAATGGTTGCCGATAATATGGCCTTCCGCCGTCATCCGTTTCAGCAGATCTTCCTGTGTCTTCACGTAATGTCCGGTCACGAAAAAGGTGGCAGGCACCTTCTTCTCTTTAAGCGTATCCAGAATACGGGAGGTATACCCGTTCTCATACCCGTTATCAAACGTAAGATAAAGCTCCTTTTGCTCGGCATCGCCCATGAAGACCGCATCGTATTTTTGCAGAAGCTCCTTGAAGCCCTCCTCATTGATCGAGGGCAGCTGGCCGTTGACGCTTTTCTTAAATCCAAAGTGAAACGGACCGCTTCCGCCTGCCAAAGCAGCTCCGGAGATGGACAGCGTCACCGCCAGGCTCACAAGAAGCATAAGGGCCGGCCGAAGGATACCACGTTTCTTCATATCCGTTCTCTCTCCTTCATTGTTGTGATATGGATCGACTCCCCTGATGAAAGACGTACCAAGGGTGGCATCACCTAATATCCCACAAATCGGAGCAAACTATGTGTCAATCCAGGACAGTCCTGGTTTCGGATGCGGCGGCATGTTTACGTGATCTTGATCAACCGGCCCTTCTGATGGCTCTGCAGCGCATATTCGATCATCCGAATGACATTGCGGGCTTCTTCAGGCTGGACAGGCAGCGAACCGCCTTTAAGGATCGCTTCGGCCAATCCCTGGTAAAAAGCTTGATAGCGTCCCGGCAGCGTCTCAATCTCCCCTTGCACCGCCAGCCCGCTCAGCTCGGTAGCCAGCTCCCCGTATTGGTCCGGCTGGTCTTCGCCCCAGCCCGCGTCCCCGGGATGCATGCCCTGCTTCAGCTGGCCTTCCTGCGGATCCGTTCCATATTTCAGGAAGCTTCCCTTATCGCCATGCAGCTCGAATTTCGGCCCTGCCTGCCGTACCAGCGAACCGGAATGCAGAATGACGCGAAACGTCTTATAACCCAGCACCAAATGAAAATAATCGTGGGCTTTGGACCCTTTGCGCTCCGTTCTCAAGTCCGCCCAGAGCGTCTCCGGCAGGCCGAACAGGAACAGCGCCTGATCGATCAAATGCGAACCTAAGTCATACAAGATCCCGGATCCGGCCATCGCTTGCTCCCTCCACCGCTCCGACTGAACTTCCGGACGGTAGCGGCTGAACTGCGACTGATAGATGGAAAGCTTGCCTAAGGCTCCCGTCTCCAGCAGATTGCGGACGGTCAGAAAATCATTGTCCCAGCGGCGGTTGTGGTACACCGTCAGCAGCACGCCCTTCTGCTTGGCCAGATCAATCAGCTCGTCCGCTTCGGCGGATGTTACGGTAAACGGCTTCTCGACGACCACATGCTTTCCGGCCTCGATGGCTAACCGGGTATATTCATAATGCGTTGCATTCGGACTCGTAATGATGACAACATCGATATCCGGATTGGACAAGAGCTCATCCACGCTGTCGACAACGGCCGTATCGGGCATATCCTGGTGGACCTTGTCCGGATCCGATGATACAACCGTGTGCACCCTGTAATCCGGCACGCTTCTAAGGATAGGTGCATGAAACACCGACCCGGACAAGCCGTAGCCGATGATTCCCGCTTGTATTGCCATAACGCAAGCCTCCTCTTCCCATGGTTCTATGTTGATTCGATATGTATCGCTTGGTTTCCTTGCAACATCTTAACATTCCGCAAATATTTTACAACCATATAAGGGAAAGCCGCCTGCACGTCATTCTTGTGCAGGCGGCTTCGCCATTCCGTGCTGTCCGCGTTTGCGGGACGGCGTCTCTAAGGCCGGCAAAGCATCAATAAGGGTCTGCCTCGTGGCCCATACGGTTTGCATCCTCTACGGCCTGCTCCCGGACGGTCTCGTTCGAGCCCTTCCTTGCCTGCTCGAGTCCTTCCCGCACGCGGCGCCCATAGTCCTCGTCCGCATTCGTGAAATATTCCACCATCTTGTCTTGAATCCGGATATCGCATTGGATCAGCGCACCCACGAGGTTGTTGATCAGGTCGTTTCGCTCCCAATCCTCAAACGCTCTGTACGTATCCCCGGCCTGCTTGAAATCCAGCGTGCGATCCAGCTTCTGCCGCACGAGGTTGGCATCGTAATGCGGCTGATGCGGCTTCGCCGTCTGCGATGCTTCCACCAGCCCATCCGTCATGGACGGCTCGTAATCCACATGCGGGCTTTGACCAGGCGCCTTATCCACGAAAAAGGACATTTGCCCGCCCCGCTGATTGGTAGCGACCCGTTTCTTCGGCGCATTGATCGGCAGCTGCAGGTAGTTCGTGCCCACGCGGTGCCGCTGGGTATCCGAGTAGGAGAAGGTACGCCCCTGCAGCAGCTTGTCGTCCGAGAAATCAAGCCCGTCAACCAGCACGCCCGTGCCGAAGGCCGCCTGCTCCACTTCGTTGTAGTAGTTCTCCGGATTTTTGTTCAGCACCATTTTGCCTACCTTCAGGAACGGGAACTGATCCTCGGGCCACAGCTTCGTCGGATCCAGCGGATCGAATTCCAGCTCGGGATGCTCGTCGTCGCTCATAATCTGCACGCACAGCTCCCACTCCGGGAAATCCCCGCGTTCAATGGCTTCGTACAGGTCCTGCGTCGCATGGCTGTCATTCATGCCCTGAATCTTGTTCGCCTCTTCCTGCGTAAGATTCTTAATCCCCTGCTTCAGCGGCTCCCAATGATATTTGACGAGCACGCCGGTGCCTTCTGCATTGACCCATTTATATGTATTCACGCCGGAGCCCTGCATTTGGCGATAGTTGGCCGGGATGCCCCAAGGGGAATACACAAACGTGATCATATGCGTCGCTTCCGGGGAACGGGAAACGAAATCGAACATGCCTACGGGACCCGGAACGTTGGATACCGGATCCGGCTTGAACGCATGGACCATATCCGGGAATTTGAGCGGATCGCGGATAAAGAATATTTTCAGGTTGTTGCCGACCAGGTCCCAGTTGCCTTCCTCGGTGTAGAATTTCACGGCGAACCCACGCGGATCCCGAAGCGTTTCAGGCGAGCCGGAACCGTGGATTACGGTTGAGAACCTGACAAATACCGGCGTGCGCTTGCCTTCGACCTGGAACAGCTTGGCCCGGGTATACTTCGAAACCGGCTCGTCGCCTACTTTCCCGTACGCTTCAAAATATCCGTGCGCTCCCGCACCTCTGGCATGCACGACGCGCTCCGGAATGCGTTCGCGGTCAAAATGCGTGATTTTCTCCAAAAAATGATAGTTCTCCAGGGTCATCGGCCCCCGATTCCCGACCGTTCGCACATTCTGATTATCCGAAATAGGATGTCCCTGCCGATTGGTCAGCGTATCCTCGCGTTCCGTCTCGCCCCGATTCTCGGCGTATCCTGCCCGTTCTTGGTTTATTCCATGATTAACATCATGATCTTGGCCACTCACGAATGTCACTCCTCCTTGGTTATAAATCTTGTAAATGGGTTCTCTTTACTATGGATATTATGTCCAAGGCGTGAAAATGTATGAAATGCCCTTCAATTTATAACAAACTTACTCATGCTCGCCCAGCAGGGAACGCGTAAAGCTGATCCATTCCCTGACGGCAAAGGACAGGTAGCGGTCTTTTCTCCAGATCATCCCGAGCTGCCACGGGATCGACGGATTGTCCAGCGGCAGTATCGTCACGCGCGAAGAATCGATCTCTTTGCATATCGTTTCGGGAAGCAGGGCAATCCCCAGATTGGCGGCAACCATGCCGCTGATGAGATCCCACTGCGAGCTTTCGTAGACCACCCGCGGCTCGAAGCCGGCGCTGACGCACTCGCGGATAATCCGGTCATGGAGCGTAAAGTCCTCGCGGAACAACACAAACGCCTCGTCAGCAAGCTCACTCAGGTGTACATGCTCCCTTCCGGCCAACCGATGGGACGGATGCAGAAGCAGATTCAGCTTCTCTTTCACGAAGGAATAGTAATGGAATACGTCTTCATTGACAGGCAGCACGGCAACGCCGATGTCCGTCTGGCCGCTCTCCACGTCCGCCTCCACCTTCTTGGCGCCGTCCTCGATCAGCTGAATGGTAATCTTCGGATATTCCCGGTGGAACTGCCCGATTACTTCGGGAAAAAAGCTTGAGCCCACCATGGGCGGAAGCCCGATGCGCAGATGGCCGCGCTTCAGGTTCATGAGATCTTCCAGCTCGGCCGATACCCGCTGGAAGGATTCCACCATCTGCTGGGCCTGCTGGTACATGATGTGGCCGGCATCGGTCAGCTCAATCCGTTTACCCTGACGATAGAACAAGGTAACGCCCCACTCGTCCTCCATGTTGCGAATCGTTTTGCTGATCGTCGGCTGCGTAATGTACAGCTTCTCTGCGGCCTTGGTGAAGCTCTGGTTCCTCGCTACCTCAAGAAAATACTCCAGGTGCCGTATGTCCATTCCCGATGCTCCCTTCATTTTGGCTATGTATAGATAAATGGAATACTTATCATGCGATATATGCATTTTACCTATGAAAATTATCGTTGTAAAATTTCAATACCAATGAAAATAAGGAGGCCGGTCATGGTCAACATGTTGAAAGGAACGCTTCAAGTGGCCGGATTCATGCTTCTTTCCTTAGGGATGGATCAACTGGCCGCCTGGCTGAATATAGGAATTCCAGGCAGCATTCTCGGAATCGTGGTTGTGTTTATCCTTCTCGAAACCAAGATCCTCCGTCTGGAGTGGATCGAGCTTGGCGCCAATTGGCTTCTCGCCGAACTGCTGCTGTTCTTTATCCCCGCCGCGGTCGGAATCATGAAATATTTCCCGATGCTGGAAACCGAAGGGCTCCAGATTCTGGCCGTCGTTTTGTTCAGCACCGTCATCGTGATGGTAAGCTCTGGGCTGACGGCCGGCTTCATCTCATCCAGAAAGGGGCGTAAAACGCCATGAACATCCTGCTGACCGTCATCCTCGGCCTGCTGTTAACGATCGGGATTTACGGGGGAGCCAAAAGGCTGTATCGCCGCCTGCCGAAGGTTTATTTATCGCCGCTCCTGATCACGCCGGTGCTGATTGTTGTGATATTGACACAAACGGGCGTATCCTATGAATCATACAATGAAGGTGCGCAGTGGATCAGCAAGCTGCTCGGACCGGCCACGATCGCTTTTGCCGTGCCGCTGTACAAGAACTTCCAAACCCTGAAGAAACACGCGGCCGAGATTATGCTCAGCGTGCTGACGGGATCGGTGCTGGCCATGTTATCCTCCGCGTTTCTCGCAAAATGGATGCACCTGAACAGTTCTCTGGCTACCAGCCTGGTGCCGCGCTCCATTACGACGCCTATCGCCATGAACGTATCCGAGGTGATCGGGGGCGTGCCGAACATGACCGCCGTCTTCGTCATTATGACCGGGATTCTCGGGTCCATGATCGGACCCGCCGTCATGCGGATCTTCCGGATCCGGGGCGATATCGCGAGAGGGGTTCTGTTTGGGACCAGCGCCCACGGAACCGGCACCTCCAAAGCATTCGAATTCAGTTCCCTCTCGGGAACCATATCCAGCATTTCGATGATCGTCGCCGCGCTCTTCACCCTCGGAACCGCACCGCTGATCATGTCCTTTCTTTATTAATATTTGCTAAAACTCTGACAAAACCGGCGATGGCCGGTTTTTTCGTCGTCTTTTTGTGTTGTTATAGGAAATTTCGGGACTTACTTTAACTCTTTGACAACCTCCTCCGAAGAGGTCATAATAAATTCTGTTCATTAGTTTTGTTAAATAAATGGTATACGGAACGTAAATCTACAGTAAGAATAACGTCTATGTATTCTTAAAAAACGAATAGCCGCCGAAGTTTTGCGAACAGGTCTGTGGCGGCCCTGAAAGGAAGGCGATACAGGTGTTCTCCACCTCGCGGTTTCGGTTAACGATTACGAAGCCATTTATATTTTTCTCTGTTATTATGCTGCTCAAAAGCTACCTGGCCTGGACGGTCATTTTTGATGATGTCATGCCATGGAAACCGCTGATTACGGAAATTCCTTTTATCTGGCTTGTGTTCAGCTTGATCGAATGGTTTGCTTCCAAGCGAAAGCTGACGGCCTATATGAGCGTTAACCTGCTGCTGACCGCCATCTTCTTTGCAGCCATTATGTATTATAAATATTACGGTGTCATCGTTACCTATCACGCGTTAGAGCAGGTGAACCAGGTAACGGCGGTAAGCAACAGCGTATTCTCCTTGATGGATCCTTACTATCTGCTGATCTTCACGGATATCATCGTGATGTTCGTTCTGTTGTGGCGCAGCGACCGCGTTAAGAACTGGAAGATTCGGCATGCCAAAAAAGAAAAACGCAAGATTATCCCGATTGTTTTTGTCGTCTCTTTAATGCTGTGCCTGTTCCAGATCATGCCGAACCGCGCAAGCATGAACGAAATCGTGAAGGCGCAGGAAATGGGGATTCTGAACTACGAGGCCTACACGATTTTCCAACAGGAGAATAAAGAGCTCGTGGATGCCAAAACCATAACCCAGGATAAAGTCAACGCATTGAAAGGCCTGAACGCGTCCGATAAGGAGGCCCTGCTCACAGGTGTCGCCAAAGGGAAGAATCTGATCATCATCCAGATGGAGTCCTTCCAGAAGTTCTTGGTCGACCTCAAGATTGACGGCAAGGAAATTACGCCTAACATCAACAAGCTGGCCCGCGAGAGCAATTACTTTCCGAACTTCTACCAGAACGTCGGTCAAGGCAATACCTCAGATGCCGAGTTTGTTGTGAATACTTCCTTCTACATCCCGCCGCGGGGTGCGGCTACGCAGCATTATGCGGACAGGGTTCTGCCAAGCCTGCCGAGACTGCTGCAAGGGGAAGGATATGATACGGCAACCTTCCACACCAACGTCGTGGAGTTCTGGAACCGCGGGGAGCTGTACAAGGCGCTCGGTTTCAACCGTTATTACGATAAAGCGTTCTTCGGGGAAGACGATAAGCTGTTCTTCGGCGCCTCGGATGACGCTCTGTATTCCAAAACGGCTACCGAGCTGAAGAAAATGAACGATGCCGGTAAACCTTTCTATACCCAGGTCATTTCCATGTCGGCTCACCATCCGTTCACGATTCCTGAGGATAAATATCGGATGACCCTGCCGGAGCGATATGAAGGCACCTTTGTCGGCGACTACATTCGTTCCCAGAATTATGCCGATGACGCGCTCGGCAAATTCATCGAGCAGCTGAAGAAAGACGGCGTATGGGATAACAGCTTGATTGTTCTCTACGGCGATCATCTTGGACTGCCGATTTACTCCCTGGACCACAAGGATAAAGAACTGATGCACGAAATTTACGGCCGCGAATATACCTCCGGAGATATGATCAACATTCCGCTTATCATCCATGGCGAGGGAATTCAGCCTGAAGTGAAGGAGCAGGTCGGCGGACAAATCGACCTCTTGCCGACGGTGTCCAACCTGCTTGGCGTATCGATCGACAATCAGCTTCATTTCGGCCAGGATCTGCTGAACCACACCGATAATAATTTGCTGCCGGAGCGGTATTATCTGCCTTCGGGTACGTTCATCAACAATACGACCCTGTACATTCCGGGCATCGGCTTTGAGGACGGAACCAAGCATCCGCTTCCGAATTCGGACGTGAAGAAGACCCAGGCTACCAAGGAAGAATTCGAACGCTCGCTCCAGCTGCTTCATCTGTCCGACAGTTATATCAGACAGCTGCCATACCATAAATAGGCCCTTGCTGCATGGGACAACTCTCCGGAATTCTTGGAGAGTTGTCTTTTTTTGTATGCCTGGCGATCATCAAAAACCCTTGATATATAAGGATTTATATAGCCGAGTGCGACTGTTATTTGACATAGTGGCTTACTTTTTCTTATGATTAATAGCAATATACCTTGTTTTGAAGACCGCGTTCGTGGTGAAATTACGTACAACTACTCAATTCACTTCATATTCATACGCTGACAATTAAGCCATATATTTTTTAGAGCAAATCGATTACGAATTGTAGGAGTGACGATCCGACTTGGACCCCATACGAAGGATAAACAGAATTATATGTTCCACACTTGGCTTACTGCTGATTGCTTCCGTTTGTAATGTCCCCCTAGTGGACATCACCGATTCCGCTGCGGCGACGCAGGGGATGGAAGCGTCTGAAGGCACTCTTCCAGCGCCGACGCCGGTACCCAAAAGTCCGGAGCCCGTTCGGTTGATGCTGGAGTCGAAACGCCATGTGTCTCTGCTTTCCTTGCATAACGTTACATGCAACACGGATACCGATATGTTTTTGCTCCTCAAGCACATGCTGCTAGAACCTTTGAAGTTTCGATCGAATTATGTTGACAGCCATGCATAGTAAACGTTGGTTATTAAAAAACTAATTCAGATCAGATAACAAAAAGGATGTGTTTTGTTTGGACGACAATATAGGCTTGAATTTATTCCTAGTCGCTGTACTTATCGCAGCTACCGCTTTTTTCGTTATGACGGAATTTGCTATCATAAGACTTCGTCCCAGCCGGGTAGACCAATTGGTGATGGAAGGGCGCAAAGGCGCTCTTGCCGTTAAAAAGGTAACTTCGAATCTCGACGGATATCTGTCCGCGTGTCAGCTCGGGATTACCATCACGGCGCTCGGTCTCGGTTGGCTCGGGGAACCGACCATCGAGAAGATTCTGCACCCGGTGTTTGACAGCCTTGCCATTCCTGCGGCAATCGCATCGCTGATTTCATTCCTGCTTGCATTTATTATCATGACTTACATTCACGTCGTTATCGGTGAACTTGCACCGAAAACGATCGCTATCAATAAAGCTGAAGCCGTGTCGTTCCTCTGCGCGACGCCGATCATATGGTTCAACCGGATTATGTACCCGTTCATCTGGCTCTTGAACGGATCGGCCAATAAAATCGTTCGCCTGTTCGGCATGCATCCGGCAAGTGAACATGAAGAGGCTCACTCGGAAGAAGAACTCCGCATGATTCTCAGCGACAGCTATGAGAGCGGAAAGATTAACCAAGCCGAATACGGTTATGTAAGCCGAATTTTTGCTTTTGACGATATGCTTGCCAAAGAGATTATGGTACCTCGTACCGACATGATCTGTCTGTATGTTGACAAGCCGCTTGCCGCCAACCTGCAGATTATCAAGCGCGAGCAGTACACCCGGTTCCCGGTTGTCCGCGGAGACAAGGATCAGATCGTCGGCATGGTGAACACCAAACAGTTCTTCCTGGAGTTCGATGACAATTCCAATATCGACTTGACCAAGCTGATTCATCCGGCCATGACGGTATCCGAAGCGATCCCGATCAAGAAGCTGCTTCGAAAAATGCAGCAGGAAGGCACGCATATGGCCATCCTGATCGACGAATACGGCGGTACGTCCGGCATGATCACCATTGAGGATATTTTGGAGGAGATCGTCGGCGAAATCCGCGACGAATTCGACGAGGATGAAGAGCGCGAGCTGACCCAGCCTGAGCCGAACCGCATCATCGCAGACGGCAAGGTATCCATTAACCGGATCAACGACCTGCTTCATACGGACCTGAGCACCGATGACCTGGATACGATCGGCGGCTGGCTGTACGGTCATAACTCCGAACTCGCCAAAGGCGATACGTGGAGGTACAATGACCTGACGTTCACCGTCATCGAGAAGAAGACCCACCGCTATACGAAGCTGCAAATCGTCAAAGAAACGCCTGAAGAAGCGGCGGAGGAAGCCTCTGCCGTTGCAGCGGCCAGCGAAAGCAACGAATAGACAACTAGATGACTAAGCCGCCATGCAGCCCTTACCGGGTATGCCTGGCGGCTTTTGATTTGGCAGGATCGCATTTTAACACTTTAACAAGTTATAACTCTGCTGTAATATAGAAATTATCTTATTTCTAACGTATTGGGGGCAGCAAGTCATGAATCGTCAAATCGCCATCATCGGAAGCAGCGGCGGCAATCTGTACAATCTCGGCGGCAAAGACCCGCGCAAACTGCTGGATGAGATATTGATGCAGCTCGATAGCGCCGGCCTGTCCTGCGGGGCCCTGCAGTTTATCGCCGCCCAGGTCTCCATGGACGCAGCCAAGGATACGACGCCCGCGGCTCTTTACAGCTGGAGCTCTTCCCAAGGAGAGCCCATCATTGTCGCTGAAGGCACCCTTCAGCAGGTCAATCAGGCGGCCGAGCGGCTGGACCGGGAGATTGCCGAGCAGATTGAACTCGGCGAAATTGACGGCATCATCGTCATGAGCGCCGACCCGGAGGGCAGCAACCGGCATGCCATTGAGGCCGCTGCCAAATTCCGCCTGCCGGTGACCGGTACGGGCGGAACCTCCATGGCCATCATCCAAACCAAAGGCGCGCATGTCATTGCGGCTTCGGGCACAACCGGAACCACCAACAGAACGCGTGCGGTCACCTTTGTCACTTCCCTCAGCAAGCATTGGCGGCTTACGTACCGGCCGGTCATCGGGAATGCGTCCGCCAATATCCATGCGGCGTCCGGCAGCTCATCTCCATGGCGAAGAATCAATATTCGGGGCATCATGATGGCGTCCCTCCCCGGTTTCATCGGCATGGCCCTGATCCTGGCGGTCAGCAAAATCCCGGGGTTATCTTCGTTGACCGAAGTGTTTGACCTGCTGATTAAGGCGCTGCCGGTCATCGTTGCGGTCATTGCGGCCAAACAGGTCTCCGAGTTGGACGAGGTGTCCATCGTGGCGGGCATCGTGGCAGGCGTTCTGTCTGTTGAAGGAGGAATTATCGGCGGCATCATCGGCGGGATCGGCGCAGGCATTATCGTCCATTACATATTCCGCCAATGCGTGGAGTGGCGTTTCCCCGCTACGACGGTCAACATTGTTGCCGGCGGCGTGTCGGGACTGATTGCCGGTTTGCTGGTCTACTTCCTCATTGCGCCGATTGCGCTGAGCGCAGGGCAAGGCATCCGCTTCCTGATCGAGACGCTTGTCTCCTGGAGCCCCGCCATGGCTGGATTGATTGCCGGCCTGCTGATCTGGCCCGCCATCATCGGCGGCGTCTATCATGCGGCCATCCTGCCGATTGTGCTGCTGGAGATGGAAACAACCAGCAACAGCTTCCTCGGCGCGGTCGATATGGTCGGCTTGGTGATGGTATCCGCAGGCATCACGCTAGCCAATATTATCGCTCCGCGGGATAAGGGAGAAGCCGCCGTCGCAGCCCCCGGATTCGCCATCAACATGGGGTTTGGCACCTTCGTTGAGGCCGCCTATCCGTTCATGTTTTCGAACAAGCTTGTATTTGCCGGAGCGATTGCCTCGGCTGGACTTGGCGGCATGCTCGTCGGTTTGTTCGGGGTCCGGGGGACGGCCTATGTGCCCTCCTTCATCGGGCCCATTACATCGAATAACACGATGGGCTTCCTGATCTCGATGGCGGCCAGCCTGCTCTGTTCGTTCCTGATCACCTTCTTCGTTAACAAGCTGTCCGGTTACCGGGATGCCCGGAATACCGTGAGCATGTAATGCGAGGCCGGTTCCACCCTATGCATAGGTGCTTCTCCATGACATAAGAAGCCCTTCAATAAAAGGACGGATCAAGCGCATCAGCTTGGTCCGTCCTTTTATCATGCATGCTCTCTGCCTCCCCCATCGGCTTCCCCATAATGGCGCAATACCGGATCCTAGCGGTGCTGGATTCCTTGCTGACAGCTGCGGGCCAGCCTGAATCAAGGTTCCTAAAGAGCTTACATTCGCAGGCTTGTCCTTATTTTCTTACGAAAACGGGCTAACCAATGGATCAGAAAAAGAGTCTATATAGTAGATAGGCTCCCCATTCGGCTGCCTACACCCATTCGGTATGCAAGGAGGTTATGACGATCGAGAAATTCAGAAGGATATCGCTCTTCGCGCTGACCAGCGTCCTGTTAGCCGCTTCCCTCATCTGGCAGGGCGAGCAAGCAGCCGCTAACGAAGCGGAAGGCTATTACGTAAACGTCGGCGGCACCCATATAAAGGACGTCCATGTTCGCAAAGGCAAGGCGTACGTTCCGCTCAAATCCTTAGCCGATGCAATGGGATACGAAATCTCGTATACGATGCAGGAGGAGCTGGACAACTTTCATCAATATGACCTGAAAGCGGCAAGCGGTCCCCCAGTATCGGTATGGGGAAATGACAGCTGGGGATATACGATCGTACGGCGGGCTACGCAAGAGATGAGCGTGAACGATATCGACATTTATAAACCGGCGAGGCTGTGTGCCGAAGAATCGGACCACTGCAAGCTGGACAAGAGCAAATACGACGGTCCCCTGTTCATAAAGAACACCCTCTACGTCCCTGTCCGCGACATGGCCAAGGCCTTGAACTTAAAGCTGACCATGACGAAGACGCCGAAAGGACGCAGCATCCAGCTGTCCCTGCATTAACGAAGGCTCCCTTCATATGTTGGATCATGATTCATCAGCAAGAAGCCAGGCGGAGTTATCCACTCCGCCTGGCTTCTGAATCTAGAATCAATTTATACTCCAGCAAAATCCTCATTCCAGCCCTTTGATCTCGATGTCATCCGCGGACGCAATGTCCGAAATGTCGAATACCCTGAAGCTGTAGATACTGGTTTTCCCCTTCATATAATCGATATCCTGCTCCACCTTCTTCACGCTCTCCGGCGTCTTCAAATCCGCAGCGTAATAATCGATGGTAAGATCCGTCTCCCCCGGCACCGTCACCGAAGGCAGCCGCCGAATCAGCTCCAGCACCCGTTCCTTCTCCTGCGCCAGATTATCCGCCGTCAAATCCGCGAATACGATCAGTCTTATGTTCTGGCTGACATCGCCATCGGCGTTATTCGCCAGTTGGCTATAATCACGCTCTACCGTGTCGCTACCTGCGAAGACAAACGCCTCCCCAAACGCCTGGTCCGGATAAAGCTCATCCAGCAGAGGTTTCAGCCGGTCCCTCAGCTGCTGTCCCCAGAGCCGGTTCAGGTAGGTATCATTGGATATGACGGGAGGGCTGGCTTCATTGCTGCTCAGCGTAAATTCAAGCTCTGGCGCCTGCTCCGGATGGGCCGTAAGATTATACGAGCCTATGGCCCAGGTATAATCCACGTCCGTGACCTTAAAGGGTTCGTTGTACTTCTGTTCCAGATAGGACTCCGCCGCTTCCTGAACCTCGCGTTTCTCTGCAGCCGTCTTCATGAACGGGGCGGATCCCCAGGTGTACCCGGCGTAAATCGACCCTGCGAACAGGGCCAGTCCGATGATCGTCCGCACGACGATTTTCCAAGGGGAGGCGAGCTGACGCCGCCGCTTCTCGTCGAACATCGGTTTCCTGGGCGATCGGTAGCTGAAGTAGATGACCGGTATGATCAAACCTATAATATGAAGCCCAATAGCTAGCGGACCGATAATCAAGCCCAAGTATCCCAGTGTCATGAAAAAAATAAACAAAGCCGCTCCCTGCAGCGCCATGAGCAGCATTCCGCCTATGATCATGCCCGGCGTCCCGATATAAAACATCCCGAGCCCGGTGCATATCAGAGAGAGCAGCGTAGCCATCCATTGATGTTTCTTCAAGTTATCATCCGTCCTTCTTACGTTTGTTTGTGAAGTATTGTCAGATGCTGTCACCATATTATAACCGCTGCGAAGCCGGAGATAAACGATCGAAGCACTTTTGCATCAGACGAGCGGCGTTCCGTGACGTTTTTCTTGCGATGATCGAATGCGTTCAGCCCGGCGGGTAACTTCTTCTAATCAACCATAAAAGCCCACATCACCGTGGTGAAATGGGCTCTTGGTTCAACGGGGAACCTGCCTTGAAATAAAGCTCAAAAAAAACTCTCCTATTCCTTCGGGTGTATCATTTCTTCCGGACGGACGATCCGGTCAAAATCCTCTCCGCTAAGCAGACCGCTTGCCAGCGCCGCTTCGCGAAGCGTTGTCCCTTCTTGATGCGCACGTTTCGCGATGGCGGCGGCATTCTCGTATCCGATATGCGGATTCAGCGCCGTCACCAGCATTAGCGACCGCTCCATGTTCGCGCGGATCACGTCAAGATTGGCTTCGATGCCGATGGCGCAATTCTGGTCGAACGAATCCATGGCATCCGACAGCAGACGCACGGACTGCAAGAAATTATAAATGATGACCGGCTTGAAGACGTTCAGCTCAAAATTGCCCTGGCTTGCCGCAAAACCGATCGTGGCATCGTTGCCCATCACTTGGCAGACCACCATCGTCAGCGCTTCGCTCTGGGTTGGATTTACTTTCCCCGGCATGATGGAGCTTCCCGGTTCGTTGGCAGGGATCGTGAGCTCGCCGATGCCGGAACGGGGACCGCTTGCCAGCCAGCGAACATCGTTGGCGATCTTCATCAGATCGGCAGCCAGCGCCTTCAACGCCCCATGGGCGAATACGATCTCGTCATGGCTGGTCAGCGAATGGAACTTGTTGCTGGCGGACGTGTAGCTTTTTCCGATCTGCAGGCTGATTTCGGCCGCCGTCATTTCTCCGAATTTCGGATGCGCGTTAATGCCGGTACCCACGGCGGTGCCGCCAATAGCCAGCTCGCGCAGCGGTTCTACGGCCGAAGCCAGCATCAATTCGCACTTCTCCAGCATCCGGTGCCAGCCGCTGATTTCCTGTCCGAGCGTCAGCGGCGTTGCATCCTGAAGGTGCGTACGGCCGATTTTGATCAGGTCCTTATATTCATCGCTTTTCTTCTCGAACGTTTTCTTCAAACGGCGGAGCGCAGGCATCACTTGATCTTCCATGGCCACGACCGCAGCCATGTGCATCGCCGTCGGAAACGTATCGTTGGAGCTTTGGGATTTGTTGACGTCATCGTTGGGATGAACGCGCAGCGTGCTGTCTTTTCGCTCGAGCAGCTGATTGGCCCGATTCGCAATGACTTCGTTCACGTTCATGTTGGACTGCGTGCCGCTGCCGGTCTGCCAAACCACCAGCGGAAAATGCTCATCCCACTTGCCGTCCACGATCTCGTCGGCCGCGGTTGTGATCGCATCCACCTTATCTGCATCCAGCTTGCCGAGCTTGCCGTTGACGATGGCCGCGCTCTTCTTCAATATCGCGAACGCCCGAATGATCTCCTTCGGCATCGTTTCGGTTCCTATCCGGAAATTCTCGGAACTGCGCTGTGTCTGCGCTGCCCATAACTTATCCGCAGGCACTTTAATCTCACCCAGGGTATCCTTCTCAATACGATAATCCATCCCAACTTCCTCCTTTGGTCTCCTTGAATGCTGCCATGCCCTGAACGAGAGCCCTTCCACCATGGAAGAGCCCGATCCTCGGGTTCAATCGCATAGCATAAAGCGCTTTATATTCCATCTCTCCTATTATGACACAGACTTGCCCAATAAAAAAATATACGCGATGAAGGCTGCGGCTGTTGTTCTCTAAGTCTCAGCCCGGCTGCCTTCCGGGCTCGCGGTCGTTTACGGGCATATGACTTGTAACGAACGGCGGTCACCGTTCCGTTCGCCGTCCTTATTCAGGCTGAGTCAATCATCTCCCTGCCTTATAACAGCCACTCGAACCAGCGCGCATGCCCATCCGTGCGTGCCGCCGTAAACTTGCTCGGCACGCCCCCGAGGATATAATCGGCATGCAGATCCTCATCCTGCATATTGTTGTAGACGTGCACAATATCGCGCTTGCTTCCAATCTCGCTCAGATGCCGCAGCAATTTTTGCTTGGACGCCTCTGGAATCTGGTTGGCCACATGCGTATGAAACACGCAGATCACGGCCTCTTCCGGAATCTCCTTCACGATGTCAGGCAGCAGCTCCGTCCCATCCCCCTCCCGGAAACGTACGTCTGACTGCTGCTTCAACGCTTCCGCCGCATGCTCCAGCATGGACACCCGATCGTGATTGCCCGGCCAAATCAAAGCTCGCAGCCATAAGAAATGCTCCGGGTTCCGTACGTCATTCACATGCAGATCGATCCCCATCCGGTAAACAACCGGCGGACTGGAGGCCAGCAGGAACGGTTTGCGGTCTCCCCTGATCTCCGATGTAATGCGCACCTTCGATTCCGTAAGGCCGTAACTCGCCGTGTCTCCATAGGAATAACTGTATTGATCCCACAGCAGCTGCAATCCGGCACTCGTTCCAAGCTCCACCAGGGCAAGCGGCTTCCGGACCTTGTCATAAATGGAGCAGAACACCGGATACAGGTACGCGCAGCGACGGACCTCGTTCGTCTGTACCCGTTTGCGCTTCAGGATTCCGATAATGGCTGCTTCATGCTCCAGCACGAATGCCCGGAAATGGGGATAACAGGAGGCCATCTCCTTCGGGTGCTCCGCAAGGCCGGGGTAATACGCCCTCAGCTCCGGACCCTCGCCCTGAAGCAGCAAGTATTGAACCGCTCCGAACAGCATATTGGGCACGGGCTGGCCGGACGGAACCAACGCAGCGACCTGCAGCACCTCTTCATCATCGGCAATATGCCGGGCCAAATACTCATAAAACACGCTGGAACCCGGACATTCCCGCTCGGCAAAATGACGAAATACGTTCACCAACCGTTTCGAATCCACCCTATACCACACCCCTAACGTTGTAATGAACCCTTGATCCTGCTTAAGACTAATGTTACATCTTTCCAGAAGCCGCGTGGATTCCGATCTTTTATCGGACTTATAAGAAAAAAGAAGGCAAAAAAAGAAGAACCAGCCTCCTGAAAGGCCGATTCTTCTGCTAGTAAATCGCCTCGGCTGTCTATACCGCCGGACGATCCAAACGGTACAAGTTCCGATACCGCGGATATCGCTCCATCAGCTCATCGTGGGTGCCCCGCATAACGATTCGACCGTTTTCCATGAAGAGAATCTCATCCATGCGCTCCACGCCGACCAGATGATGCGTCACCCAAATCAAGGTGCGGTCCTGCAGGCTGGCGAACATGGTGGACAGCAGTTCCCGCTCGGTTCTGGGATCCAGCCCGACCGTGGGCTCATCCAGAATGACAACGGGCGTCTTCTGCAGCAGGATTCGGGCCAAGGCCACGCGCTGGCGCTCTCCTCCGGAGAAACGCTGCCCGGCTTCCTGCATGCGGGTGCCAAGTCCTTCCGGTAGGGAGGCTACCAACGGTTCAAGCCGTGCCATGGCGGCGGCGTCCCGGATTTCAGCCTCCGTGGCGTCCGGGGAGCCAAGCCGAATATTGTTCGCAAGCGTTGTGTCGAACAAGTGCGGACTCTGGTTCAATACCGAAATGACGGAAGAAATCTCATCGCCGAAACGCGCTGACTCCACGCCGCCTAGGGTAAGGCTTCCTCCGGATGGCGCCAGCACGCCCTGGATCAGCTGCAGCAGGGTCGATTTGCCGGCACCGGAGCGCCCGATGACGGCTACCTTGGCGCCGGGAGCAATATCCAGCGACACATCGGTTAATGCAGACGCCTCCCTGTCCACGCCGGATGGTTCCAGCCCCGATGGGCCGTCTGCCCCCTGATCATAGCGGAAGCTGACGCCGTCCGCCTTCACATGAACGCCGCGGCTTATGACGGATTCCACCTCTGCCTTATCCAGCATCTGCGGCAGGTCCTGCCGCCCTTCGGAGGCATCCGCGCTTTCAATCGCCCGGAGCCTTGCGACCGATTGGCCGTACTGCGGAATCCGCTCAACGGCTTCGGATACCGGCAGAAATGCATCCATTAACGGGAACACAACCAGCACAAAAGCCGCGATCAGCGTAACGTCGATGGCACCGTCCGCATACTGTCGTCCCGACCAATACACCACCGAGACCACCGTCACGGCAACCACGCCTTGACCGATAAAGGCGCGCAAGCGCGACCAGCGCTTAAGCGAACGGTCGGTCCGGTCCACCTCGGCTTCATCCGCCTCGTAACCGGTCAGGAATTCCGCCTGCCGGCCGCTGACGTACCATTCATGAATGCCCAGCACCGCGTCGGTCAGCTTCCGGTAGAGGTGGCTGCGGGCCTGTTTCACTTCCCGATTCTTCCGTTTGGTGAGCAGCAGCGAGATCAGCGGCAGCACCAGCACCAGCACCGCTATATACAGTGCGAGCAGAAGGGCGAATGCCGGATCAAACAGACCGACGGCCAGAATGACCCCGGCATATAACACAAGCGCAACAATCGATGGGAAGACCGTTCGGATGTAAACGTCCTGCAAATACTCGATGTCATCGGAGAGCACCCCCAGCAGATCCCCGGTGCGATACCGGGAAGATAAACGGAGGGCTTGCGGTTCCAGAATGCGGTACAGCCGAAGCCTCATGCGGGACAGGATGCGAAGAATCGTATCATGCCCCACCAGGCGCTCCACGTAATGGATCACCGCCCGTCCGATGCCGAAGGTACGAACCCCTACGGTCGGCACGTACACCATCAGGATGTTTTCCGGACGCAGGGCGGATTTGGAGATCAAATAACCGGATGTGAACATGAGCATCCCGGCAAACATAATGGTGAGCACGCCCAGCGTGACAATGAGCAGAAAACGCCAGAAATTTGCCGTTACATAGGGTCGAAACCACGATTCCTGCTTCATTGTACTCCCTCCATCTGCGATGTCATCAGTCCGTAATAGACGCCCTGTCGTGCCATAAGCTCCTCGTGGGTTCCCTTTTCCGCAACGCGCCCCTGGTGCAGAACGATGATATAATCCATATCCTGCATCCAGTGAAGCCTGTGCGTCGCCAGAAATGCCCACTTGTCTTGAAAAAGGGACAGCATCGTCTCCTTCAGCTCATACTCCGTCTCAATATCCAGATGCGCCGTCGGCTCATCCAGCAGCAGAACCTGCCGGCCGCCAAGCAGCGCCCTGGCCAAAGCCACGCGTTGTGCCTGGCCGCCGCTTAAAGCGCGTCCGCCGCCGCCGATCATCTCCGCAAGGCCGCCCGGCAAGCTTTTTACCAGCTCCGACAGACCGGCCGCCTTTACCGCCGCTTCCACTTGAGCTCTGGACGCCTCCGGCGCATAAAAGCGCACGTTCTCCTCCAAGGTTGCCCCGAACAAATACGGCTGCTGCGGCATATAGGTGACCTCCGACCGCCACTCGCGTCGGTTCGATTCTTCCAGCATCATGCCGTTCAGCGCCATCGCTCCGGATGTTGGCGCCATGAAGCCGCCTAACAGCTCGATCAGCGTGGATTTGCCGGCTCCGCTCTCCCCGACGATGCCGATCTTGCGTCGTCCCGGTATTCGGAAGGTGACCTCCTCCAATGAAGCGGGCCCTTGTTCTTCGTGTCTGAGGCCGATACCGGAGAGCTCCAGTACGCTGTCCTTTTCCCAACGGAATGATGACTGCGGCCTGCGGCTGGGACCCGAGAAATTATTTTGAATTTTAAATGTTAGGCCCGTTGAGGTTCGTTCCATCGTTTCTGCCGCCGGGGTTTCAAGCGCTCTCGTTGGCTCGAATGGACCCGCGCCGTTAGCCGAACCCTCCGCGGCAACAGGACTTGAGCTACCGCCCGAATGCCCCTTCCGGGCTTCTCGGATGATGGATTGCATCGCTTCCCCTGCCTGCTTGCCGTCCAGCGTGGCGTGGAAGTCCGCTCCGACCATGCGCACCGGCAGGAAATACTCCGGTGCCAGGATCAGGATGAGCAGCGCGGGCAGCAGCTCCAGGCTGCCGTTAATGAGGCGCAGGCCCAGGTTTACCGCAACCGACGCCACGGACAGCATCGTAAAGAAATCCAGCGCAAAAGAGGACAGAAACGCCACGCGCAGCGTCCGCATGGTAGCTGCACGATACCCCTCGCTGACCTGCTGTATGCTCGCGCCGTGCTTGCGGCTCTGTCCCAGAAACTTCAGGGTGGTCAGCCCTCTCAGCGAATCCACGAAATGATTGGACAGCATCCGGTAGGAATCCAGCTGCCGCTCGGTCTGCTTTCTCGCGGCAAGTCCCACGAGGATGAGAAACACGATCAGGATCGGCATGGTCACCAGCAGAATGATGCCCGAGATCCGGTCCGTCATGAAAACGTACAGCCATACCAGCGCCGGGGTAATGCCCGCCCCCATCATGCGAGGTATGGTCAGCTCCGCATATTTGCGGAACTTGCCGATGCCCTCCAGCACAAGCGTAACCACATTGCCTGTTCCTTCCGACCGGACAAAGGACGGCCCGTTCCGAAACAGCTCCTCCAGCAGCTGCTTTCTCAGGCTCGTGCCCGTCTCCTCGGCAAAGCGCTGCGCGATTCCTTGCTGCACGACCGAGATCCCGTGGCGTGCCAGAAAGGCAAGCAGGAACAAGGCAATGGTCTCCCCCTGCTCCTGCAGCGTTGATCCAGCAAACAGGGCGGATACGGCTTCCGCCAGCCATTTGGCTTGCAGAAGGATGGCCATGCTCTGTGCCAGGGTACATACGGCGACAAGGAAGAATACCGTCTTGGCGCCTTTGTATCCCAGCAGATCTTTTCCCATCAGTACTCCAGATGCTCCTTCTCATGTACCCGTTTGTGGAAAACGAAGTAACTCCAAATTTGATAGCCCAAAACAAAAGGCAGCAGCGATACGGCCACAATCGTCATAATCTTGAGGGAATACGGTCCGGAGGCCGCATTATAAATGGTCAGGTCAAATGCAGCGTTGATGGAGCTGACCATCACGCGCGGGAACAAGCCCACGAACACGGACGTTACCAAGAGTGCGATGACCGCGCCGGTCATCCCGAAAGCCCAGCCGTCCCGCTTGACGTTCATGAAATATCCGCCCAGCAGGAATGCAAGCAGGGCCAGCACCAGCAGGACGGTTAACGCCACGCCGCGCTTCTCGAAGATATCGGTCATGAAATACGTCATCACCCCGAACGCCACGAACAGGGCCGCGACAGGAATCAGAAGTCTCCGGGCCATGCGGCGCGCCCGTTCCTGGAGATCCCCCAGCGTGCGCAGCGTCGTGAACATCAAGCCATGGAGCAGGCAGAGCATCACCATCGTCAACCCGCCGACTACGGTATAAAGATTCACGACATCGAAGAATCCGGCATGCAGCTGCATCTCTTCGTTAATCGGAAGCCCCTGGATCAGGCAGGCAAAAACAACGCCGAGCAGGAATGGCGGAAGCACGCTTCCGGTGAAGATCGCTCCGTCCCATACCCGTTTCCAGCGGACATCGCCCACCTTGCCGCGGAATTCAAATGCCACGCCGCGCCCGATCAAGGCCAGCAGAAGAAAGACAAGCGGAATGTAGAACCCGCTGAACAGCGTGGCATACCAGTTCGGGAAGGCCGCGAACATCGCGCCGCCCGCCGTCAGCAGCCAAACCTCGTTGGCGTCCCAGAACGGGCCGATCGAGTTGATCAGCACCCGGCGCTGGGTATCGTTTTTGGCCAGCAGCTGCGTGGACATCCCGACTCCGAAATCGAAGCCCTCCAGGAAGAAGAACCCGATAAACAATACGGCGACGAGCACAAACCACAGTTCGTTAAGAGACAGCATTGTAGTCCTCCTTATTAAACGGATCGCTTGCGTGGTGATCGTCTTCCTCCGCCGCATACGGTCCTTTCTTAATGACTTTGATGAACAGATAGGCCATCACGGCTGCCAGCACTGCATAAATGGCGGTAAACATGATGAGCGAGAACAGGATCGAGCCTGCGCTTACGTTCGGCGAAACGCTGTTCTCCGTGGTGATCAGCCCGAATACCGTCCAAGGCTGGCGTCCGATCTCCGTCATGATCCATCCCGATGTGTTGGCGATGAACGGCAGGGAAATGCCGAACAGCATCAGTCTGAGGAACCATTTGCCGGCCTTCTCGACTTTTTTGCGCAGCATCAGCCACGCGCCGTACAATCCCAGCAGAATCATGACGCTGCCGGCAGCCACCATAATCCGGAAGCTCCAGAAGGTGGTGCGGACCGGCGGAATATAGTCTCCAGGACCGTATTCCTGCTCGTATTGGGCTTGCAGCTCCTTCATTCCGATGACTTCGCCGGAAAATTTGCTGTAGGACAAAAAGCTGAGCAAATACGGGATTTTGAACTCCATCGTATTCTCCTGCTTATCCGGATCGATGGCGGCTATGACCGTCCAAGGCGCGGGATCGTCGCTCGTTTCCCACAAGCTCTCGGCGGCGGCCATCTTCATCGGCTGCGTATCCACCAGATACTGCGCTTGCTGGTGGCCGAATACCGCAACCAGAATGGAGGTGATGAGACCCACCACGATGGCGATGTGGAATGATTTTTTGAAGAAATCCAAATCCTGCTTCTTCAGCAGCTTATACGCGCTTACCCCCGCTACCAGGAAAGCCCCGGTTGCCAGCGCACCGAAGATCGTGTGCGGGAATTCTACCAGCAGCTGACCGTTCGTAATCAGCGCGAAGAAATCATTCATCTCCGCCCGTCCATTGTTGATCTCAAAACCGACCGGACGCTGCATGAACGAGTTCGCTGCCAGGATCCAGAAGGCGGACATCAGGGTGCCGAAGGACACCAGCCAGATGCTGAGCAGATGGACCTTCTTGGATAACCGGTCCCACCCGAATATCCACAGCCCGATAAACGTCGATTCAAGGAAAAACGCCAGCAGGGCTTCGATCGCAAGCGGTGCGCCGAACACGTCCCCGACAAAGCGCGAGTAATCCGACCAGTTCATCCCGAACTGGAATTCCTGCAGAATCCCTGTCACAACCCCGACCGCAAAGTTGATCAGGAACAGCTTTCCCCAGAACTTGGCCATTTTCTTGTAGACTTCCTGGCCCTTGACAACATACATCGTCTCCATGATGGCGATCAGAAACGCCAATCCGATGGATAACGGTACGAAAATAAAGTGAAAAATGGTTGTCGATGCGAATTGGATTCGCGCCAGCATAACCGGATCCATAAAAGATACCCCTTCCTTTAGCTCACGTGATCACTTCAAATTTGATTCTTTTTGTATTGTCGCAGACCGCGTCCTAAAGGATTGTGATAAACATCACAATATAATGGCCGAAATAGGTGAAAAAGTTATCAATTTGTGACGAAAATCACTAAGTAGGCAATGGATTATGTGAGGATTATCCATGGGAGCGTGGCTTGCGGCATCCACTCACAGGCTAAGCCCAGTATTTACGCACCAAAAAAGCAGGTTAGCCATGTAGGCCAACCTGCTTTAATGTATGTGCCACCTTATTGTACCGGACCGATCTCCGTCTCGATGAGCTTGAATTCCGTCACGTCCGCAATCCCGCGATTGGTAATGCGGATCTCCGGAATGACCGGAAGCGCAATGAGCGAGAACGTCATGAACGGCGCATGGATGGAGCAGCCGAGCTGTTTCCACGCTTCCTCCAGGGCAGCGACTTCCTCGGCTACAACCTCGACCGGACGGTCCGCCAGCAAGCCCGCAATCGGCATCGCCACCTTCGCCAGCACCTGGCCGTTCTGCACCACGATCATGCCGCCTCCGCATGCTGCCAGCTCGTTCGACGCAAGCGCCATATCCTCGGCGTTCGTGCCCATCACGAGCAGGTTGTGGCTATCGTGCGCCACCGTGGAAGCAACCGCGCCGGACTGTAGTCCGAAGCCGCTCGCAAAGCCGAGCGAGATCTGCCCGGTTGCGCCGTGGCGCTCGATGCATGCCAGCTGAACCACGTCTTGGCCCAGGTCCGGCTGGATGACGCCCTGCTCCACGGCGAGCACCGCGGTCATTTTGGCGGTACGGGCACTGTTCTCGATGACGCGCACCACGTTCACTTCCGTATGCGCCGCATCGAACTTGCTGCGCAGCAGAAAGTCGTCGGCGGTAAGCGAACGCTGCAGCCGAACCGATTGAAAGGCCTTTTCCGGATACGAATACGCCGGGAACGCCTTCACGAGACGGCCGTTCTCCGCGACCACTTCGCCGTCCGTGATCACCACCGAAGGCACCATGCTCTTCAGATCGTCAATGAGCAAAATATCCGCCGTTTTGCCCGGTGAAATGCTGCCGAGCTCCATATCCATGCCGAAATATCGAGCCACGTTGATCGTGCCCATCTGGATCGCAGTAACCGGGTCCACGCCCTCCTCCATGGCGCGGCGGACCACATGGTTCATATGGCCGAGCCGCAGCAGCGTCTGCGGATACACATCATCCGTGACCAAGGAGATATTGTCGGTACGTACCTTGTCCTCCGTTACCACCTTAATCACTTCCTTCACATCCTGCCAAGCCGAACCTTCGCGGATCATCAGATGCATACCGAGGCGAACCTTTTCCAAAGCCTGCTCTCTCGTTACCGTCTCATGATCGGAGCTGACGCCGGTTGCCAGATAGGCTTGTAGCATCCGGTCGTCCTCGGCCGGAAAATGCCCCGTCACCGTCTTGCCCGCACGCAGCGTGGCTTCGATCTCTCCGCTCATGGTCGGATCGCCGTATACGACGCCCGGGAAGTTCATCACTTCGCCAAGCCCAGCGACGCCGGGCCAGGTCAGCCCTTCCTCGATATCGGCTACGCCCAGCTGCGCCCCGGCATCCTCCAGATCGAACGTCGCCGGTACGCAGGAAGGAATGGTGGTGAACACCTTCATCGGCAGCTGCTGCCCTTCCTCGTGCATCCAGCGCACGCCCTCCATGCCGAACACGTTGGCGATCTCATGGGGATCCATATAAACCCCGGTCGTTCCCGTAACGATGGCCGCTTTGGCAAACTCCGTTACGGTCAGCATCGTGCTCTCCACATGCATATGGCCGTCCAGCAGACCCGGCGAGATGAAGCGCCCATTCGCTTCGATCACCTGCGTCCCCTCTCCGATCGTATGATCGGCGCTACCGATATAAGCGATGCGCCCGCACGCCATCGCCACGTCTATCCGTTCCTGAAGCTCGCCCGTAAACACATTGACCAGCGTGCCGTTTTTGATGACCAGATCGGCTGGCTCTTGTCCTAAAGCAACCTTCCCCAGCTGCCGGCTGACCTCGTATCGTTTCTGTCTCTGGATTGAACTCATGATGATTGCACGCTCCCCTTTTTTTAGATATCAGAAAGTATAAACTCGGAAGCTTGTGACTTCCTAATCTCGCAATAAAAACTTCTTCTTACTGCGGTCGTCGGTAGACGTTTTTCTTATAATGAATCGGTAAAAGCACAAAATCGATCTTGCGTAACACGCCAAACAACCCGGACAGCGTATCTGCCCGGGTTGCCTGCAACTATATCCATTGAGGAAGAGAAGTCCGCGCGGCAGCCATGCATTGCTAATAGTCTGCACATCACCCCATCCGTTAAAACGTGCTTAGATCCCATTTCAGGCGATCTTGCAGCCCGGCTTCGATGTTTATGCAAAGCCGGGCTTGGGGAGCGGATTCTCAACCTTCATGTAGTCAAGTCATTTACGGTAACCTGGTAGAAACGCCTGGGCCCTATTCCCCGGCATATACATCAAGATTTGATTTTGAACCATGACCCATTCAATTCTTTGGTCGTTTCATTTGTTGTATGAATTATAATCCTCCTGCCCGAGAAGTCAAGCCATTGGAAGGAACTGCACATCGCCCCTACTACCCGATCACGCCAATTTCCGTCCCATTCTCTGCACGCGCTCGAGCCATTGTCTTCTTGCCGTCTCGGGCATTTTGCGGAGCTGGGTAATGTTCGTGGCACGGACGGTGCCCACGCCGCAGAACTTCAGAATGGAATGCTTCATCATCTGATGTCCCGGCTGTCCGAGATAGAACCGGTAGTAAACGTACGGCGAATCCATCGTGACGATCAGACGGGCCGTCTTCCCTTTGAGCAGCTGCTCCGGCAAAGGCGAGTTCCGGCGGTACTTAAAGGCGAATCCCGGCAGAAAAACCCTGTCGATGAACCCTTTGAGCAGCGCAGGCATGCCGCCCCACCAATTCGGATACACAAACACCAGATGGTCCGCCCAGGCAATCAGCTCCTGTGCTTCTTGCAGATCGGGTTCGAGCGGTTGCTTGCCCTTATAGCCGCCGGACAGGTTCAGGTCAAACTCCATCTCCGCAAGCGCCAGCTTCCGCACCTCCGCTCCGGATTCGCCCGCCCCCCTTGCATAGGCCTCCGCCAGGTGACGGCCATAGCTGTTTTCAATGGGATTGCCTTGGATGATTAAAACCTTTTTCATATGCGTCCTCCCCCTAATAATTTGGTTAACAATCACTAACCTGATGGCAAAAAGAAAAGGTCACGCCTGACCTTTTCCCAAACCGGTTAATGCCAATAAATGCGCCGTTACTTCAGGTGCCAGCGGAGACAGCGGTTCTTCCAGCTCCCCCTGCATCGTGGATATCGCAAGCTGACTGAATGCACCGATGATCAGAACAGCCGTTAACCGTGTATTCTGCGGCGGAATATCCCGCTGCAGCACCGCTTGCTCGAGCAGCTCCTCCAAAGCATCAAGCGGTTGGCGTCCCCTGCTCTTGACTACCTCGGTAAACAGCTCGTGATGCTGAGACAATAGCAGCAAGCCGTATTTATCCTCGTCATACGATTCCAGTACGCGGGTTACGAGAGCCGATAGCCTCTCCGCGAACGGGCCGGGCCGGGTAGCATATTCATCCACCAAGCGCGTATAACTGCCGCAATATTCGTCGAACGCCTCCGCGGCAACGGCATCCTTATTCGTAAAATGCTTATAAATCGCCGCATCCGTCACGCCTGCCGCCGCGCCGATCTCCTTCACCGATACGCCGTCCACGCCCTTCTCGGCAAAGAGCTTCATGGCTGCCTGCAAAATTTCCTTCTTCTTGCTGTCGAAATGAGGTTTCTTTTTCATGCTCATATCATAAGTGAACACTAACCAAATTGCAATAAGAGGCACAAAAAAGGCCCCCCAAGACTTAGGGCGCCTCTCTTCGTACGTACTCTTTACTTTTCGTATATATCGCTAAAGACGCATGCCAGTCTTGGGCTCGGCCCTCCTGTCCAAGCTAAACCCCCGCTTCGATGGGAGCGGCCTTTACCTTGTTGCTGTACAGCAGCATGAGCGGAATGCTGATGACAAATGCGCCGGCCACAAGCAGGAACGGTATTCTCGGATCGATGCCGTACGCCCAGCCGCCAATGATGCCGGAAGGCGAAATGACGATGAGGATGAGCACCTGGAGCAGCGCGAATATTTTGGCGCGGTTCTCGTCGTCGATGGCATTGGCCACCGCCGTCTCCAGATACGGATACGTCATCATCGTGCCGAATGCGGCAATGACGGTGCTCAGGCTCAGCACCAGCAGATCTCCTTGCGGTGCAAACACCAGCATGACATTGGACAATACCGAGATGACAAAGCCCCATACCATCGTCCGGTGCACGTGCCGCTCCCCGATCCGGGGCATGATCCACCGCATGAATATCAGCATAATGACGGAGGAGAACGCCGGAAAAACGGAGATCAGGCCGCTGCCCAAATGCAAATATTCCACCATGAAGATGGAGACGTAGGTTGTCTTCACCGTCATCTGAAAATTAAACAGGATATAAACGCCGAAGATCATCAGCAGCAGCGGATTTCCCAGCATGCTCTTCATCACTTGGACATAGTCGGACATCCCTTCCCGCAGGCCCATCGCCTTCGTTTCCTTCATTTTGCGGTACCCGATCTCCGTCTCCCTCGTCGCATAATGGCGCCCGATGAACTGGATCGTCATCAGGAGGCAGGCAAGGACGAACATGATGCGCACCCCGGGCACAAGCGAGAAATGATACACCAGAAGCCCGCCGAGCGGCGCAAACAATCCGCCGACGACGCTAATCAGCTGCAGCAGCGTAAAGACATAGGTACGCTCCTTCGGCGCCGTATCCTCCACCAGCAAACAGTAAAAGGCGGTATGCGGAACCTTCTGAAAGCCGTTGATGACGGCGGCGATCACAAAAAACCAGAAGTTCTGGGAGACTGCCCAGAGCAGCGTGGCCACGCTCCAGCTCAGCACGTCGAAGTAAAGGAGCGCTTTTTTTCGGCCCAAACGGTCCGTTAAATACCCGCTGAGAAACGAGGACAGCACCTGCACAAGCAGACCGATCGAGGTAATCCAGCCGATCCCCGTCTCGGTTACCCCCAGTTGGTACATGTAGATGGAGGTGTACGTCGTGAACATGCTGTAAGGGATTAGAAACAGAGGCTCGTAAACGAGACAGCCCCGCGCATTGCCGGTCAATTGCCGAAACGAAGTTGAACCCATAATATCCTCCGGACATGAAATATAATCGTTGCCTAGCCATTATAGCGCACCCGGGGCAGGAGCAGGATAGGAAAGTTGCAGGATTTTTGAAGCGATTCCGAATATGCGGATCCAAGCAGCAGGGCTACTCCTTCCCGCGCGTACTTGCCCCCTCGCCTTCTTGTGCGGTGGCCTCAGGCAAAAATACGGTAATGGTGGTTCCCCTGCCCAATTCCGACCAGACGCTTACCCGCCCCCTATGCGCTTCGACGATCGCCTTCGCGATGCTCATCCCGAGTCCCGAGCCGTCCATGCTCTCTTCGGTATTCGTTCCCCGGTAGTAACGCTCGAACAGGTTGCAGCGGGTTTCTTCGTCCATCCCCACGCCTTGATCCGCAACCACGATCGCCGCGCCGCCGGGACGACTCTCCACCCGGACCTCGACGTTAACCCCATCCGGATTATGCTTCACGGCATTCGTGATCAGGTTATCCATCAACCGCTGCAGCCACTTGGCATTGCCGTCGACGGGCAGCGCCTCTTCGCCGCCGATATAGTTGAAATTCGCATCCAGCGAGGCATCATTGACGTATTTCAGCACGCAGCGGCGCACCAGCTCATTCAGGTCAAGCCGGGTCCGCTCCTGAGGGCGGATTTCGCTTCTCAGACGGAAGACGAGCGAGAAATCGTTGATCAGCTCCAGCATGTAGTCGCCTTTTTCCCGAATTACGGTTCCCATCTCCCGCAATTCCTCCTGGCTCCAATCCTGCGGTGCATTCTCAAGCATATAGCCGTACCCTTGAATGGAAGACAAAGGCGTACGCAAATCATGCGATATCCCGGACATCCATTCTTCCCGATTTCGATCCAGCCGCTCCCGTTCCCGTTCGGTTTCGGCCAGCTGCTCCGCCATCCTATAAAAGGAATGGATCACTTCCTTGTACAGCCTGTAACGCGTGCGGAGCTTCCCGTTCTTGCGGAAGACCCGCTTACGGTCCTTCGGCGTCAGCACTTCCTCGTACGCTCCCCTGCCCATCCGCTCGAACCATCCGGTAAACAGCAGCAGCGGACGGCTGTACCGGTATCCATGCCATATCGCCACCCCAAGCGACAGCACAAGCACGCAGATCATCGTCCACAGCGCCACGCGGATCAGCTCGTTCATCATTGGCCGCTTCTGCTGCGACCCGTCCTGAGGCGTGTGATATACCCAGGTGTTGCCGCTGTCCGCATCGCGGTAAACTGCGATATGCGTGGAATACGTGCCCGGCTGCTCCTGCATGGTGATGATCTCTAGCGGGTGGTAGCTCGCCTTATTATCGGAACCCGTCCCAATCGCTTGGACAACGCGCCCGTCCCGATCAATCACATGCAAATAACCGCCTAGATCGGCCAATTCGCGTCCCAGCTCGGCTTCATCCTCCGGTCTCACCTTCCCGCCGTCCTGAAAACGGGCAACCCATTCCCGAAGATGGTCCGAGCTCTTATCGATGCGTCCGATCAGATACAGCAGCGGCTCTTCATAAGTCAGATCCATCTGCCAATCCATGGTGTACTCGCCAAAGCGCCGCTCTTCTTTGATCTGAAGCAAGGTGCTTACCGAGTACGCTGACGGAACATCCGAATCCGTGTTAGTGGAGTATATCGCATTGCCCGCCATATCCACTACCTGCAGCCACATGCCCTCCTCCTGAAGCAAGAGCTCCCAATGATCGGCCAGCAGAACCTCCCCATTCTCCGTCACCGTCTCCGTCACGATGCCTTCCAGCACGCCTGCAGGAAAGTTGCGTTTGATCTCTTCGTCACCGATATGTTTGATTAGGAAGAATAAGAGCACGATCAGAAAGCAAAACATAAACGCCGAGAATGCAATTAATTGGTATGTAAAATGGAAGGCAAGCCTTCTGCGCAGCCTCATCGCGCTTTCTCCTTGATCAGCTTGTAGCCAAGCCCCCGGACCGTCAGCAGATACTGCGGGTTGCTCGGATCCTCCTCGATGCGCTCGCGGATGCGGCGGATATGCACCATGACGGTGTTGTCCTCGCCCATGCCGTCGATGCCCCACACCGCTTCGTACAGCTGCGCCTTGGAGAATACGACCCCGGGATGCTTGCAAAAATACAGCAGCAGCTGAAAGACCTGCGCCGGACAAGGCACCGGCTCTCCCAGCACCGTCAGTTCGCCTGCGGCTTCGTCGACCTTGAACCGGCCGAAATCCCATGCGCGCTGAATCGCCTGCTGCTCTGCCGCAGCCGCCGGTCCAAAGCCGCCCCGGCGCAGACGCGCCTTGATCCTTGCAGCGATCTCCAGCGGATTAAAGGGCTTGGTGACATAATCGTCCCCGCCCATCGCAAAACCGGTCAGCACATCCAGATCCGACGCCTTGGCCGTCAGGAACAGGATGTGCGGACTGCCATAGGAACGGATCTGCGGACAGAGGTCAAATCCCGTGCCGTCCGGCAGCATGACATCCAGCAGCACGATATCCGCTCCGTGTGCAGCGATTTCGCTGAGCGCTTCCTTGCAGCTGGAAGCCGTGTATATTCGGTTAAAGCCTTCCTTGCGCAGCACCATCTGCAGCATTTTCACAATGGAAGGTTCGTCGTCTACGATTAGAATTCGCGTTTGATCCATTTTATCCTCACCCGACATTTATGCTAGCACAGCAACCTTAACAGGAGTTAAACAAATGCTGGAAGTGTTAAGAAAAAGTTAGGATGCCGTTTCCGAGTTATTTCGTTTGGAGCTTTATACTGGGTGTCAGAGGTGATTGACATGAATTCAAATAAACGTTCGACCGCCGTGGATGCGATTCGCGGCTTGAGCTTGCTCGGCATCCTGATGGCCAATATGCTTATTTTCCAGTACGGCATGTTCGGTAAAGACGAGCTGCATTTCTTCCAGCCTTCCACGCTGGACCTGATCAGCCATGACATGCTCAAGGTGTTCGTAGAGGGCAGCTTCATGCCTATCTTTACGTTCCTGTTCGGCTACAGCATGATCAAGATGCGGGAAAGCCTGATCGGCAAGGGGTTTAAATACGGACGCAGCTTCTTCCGCAGGTCGGTTCTTCTGATCGTACTCGGCCTGCTGCATTCCATATTCATCTGGGAAGGCGATATTCTGCTGTTCTATGGGGGGATCGGCCTCTTCCTGGTGCTGTTCGTGAAACGGAAGGCCAAAACGATTTTGATCTGGGGCATTCTCTTGCTCGCGCTGATGGCCGTCTTGGGGTACGGCTCCATGGAGCCTGCGGCAGGCGAAGCGGAGCGCATGGAGAACTATGTGAAGCAGTCCATCGAAGTCTACGGCAGCGGCACGTATAGCGAGATCCTAAACTTCCGGTCAACCGAGGAAATGCCCATCGACCTCCCGGACTGGCTGATGCTGCTGGTGATCCTGATTGCCCCTCTCATGAGCGCGCCGATGTTCCTGTTTGGCATGGTCGCCGCGAAACGCGGGCGCTTCCTCCATCCGTCCATGGAGATCAAGCTGTATTTAAGGTGGTCGCTGCTCATTCCGGTCGGGCTTGGACTGAAAACCGCAGGCGTTATGCTCGAATCCACGAACAACTGGAGCGGCGTCCTGATGATGCTCGGCGGCCCCCTGCTCGCGCTGGGGTATCTCCACCTGTTCGCGTCCTTATACGCCTTCTCGTCCAAACAATCGGTGGTGATCCGGGCGTTCGAAGCGGTGGGGCGAATGTCGTTAACGAACTATCTGACGCAAAGCGTTGTATGCGTATTGATATTTTACGGTTTCGGATTGGGCATGTTCGGCAAACTCGGCGTGCTGCAGGGAGCGCTGCTGGCGATCCTCATCTATGCCGTACTGGCAACGGCCAGCCTGCTCTGGTTGAAACGGTTCCGCAGCGGACCGGTTGAACGGCTGCTCCGTATAGGCACCTACTGGTCGTGGAGCGGAAGGGCAAAACCTAAAGCGGCAGCCCCGGCTTCCGCCGTACCTGCGGCAGAGCTCCAGGCTGAAGGTCCCCCCGCGACCTGAGTTTTCCTTCTCTTCGGGCATGAAGCCAGGGTTATCCCGGTCCCCTGAGATGAAATCGGTTCTTTCGTTCATGTATAATGGACGTACAAGAAAGAACAAGACATGTCGGGAATTATTCCGCTCATAAACCAAAGGAGGATCACGTATATGCTGGTTGTTACAAACTCGATCAAGGTCAAACCGGGCTTCGGACAAGAAATCGCGCAGCGGTTCGCTGAAGCGAAGGGCGTTCAGGAGATTGAAGGATTCGTGCGGATGGAAGTATGGCATGAAGCCAAGGAAGGCGCAGAGGCCGAGGAACTGAAGATCTCTACGGTTTGGGAAGACGAGGAGGCGTTCAAGCGCTGGACTTCCAGCGAATCGTTCCGGCAATCCCACGGTCAGGGCCGCAACGAGAATATTTTGGGTGCATCCTTGAACAAATACGAGCTGCTGATCAGTCACAAGAAGTAAGCGAGACGTTGGATCCGGCAGCGGGATTTAGGCTGTCTTTAGACTCCTGCGAACAAGATGCAGCCCGGGCATTGGCCCGGCTGGATCTTTTTTTGCGTATAATTGACCGTTTGGCATCCATTCCGCAAGCTGACGGATTCGCGGCAAAGCTCCCCACGGGGAAGTTATTCGTTAAACGTTAATCCCGGCAGCAATTCGGGGTTATGGGAGCGTCCCAGCTCCACTATGTACGCGTTCAGTTCGGGCAGCTCCGGGCCTGCCAATATATACGACTCCCCATCCACCTCAAACTCGCTCGCCACGCGAATCTGCTGCTCGCCCTGCACGACATCCATAAAGAACAGAAACCCCGGTTCCTCGTTACCCGCCATCCGTTTGGCTTGAAGGGTATCCACCCGCTTCATGATCGGCTCAATGTCCTGTTCCTGGTCGAGCACCATCCGCGTGCCATCCCCATACACGACTTGAATGGCTTTTACCTTCGCTGCGTCCAGCTTCATCAGTTTCTTGACCGAATACAGTCGTTGGTCCGCAGATCCGGTATCCTCGTTAATTCCGCTGCAGCCGGCGATACCCAGAACAACGAGCATTCCCACCATGATCAACACAAGTTTACTGGACATCCTTCATCCCCCCAATACGAAAATCTCACAATCCCTACCCGTTCCAGAGTCTTCAAAATCTTCAAATAGGATCACAACGAAATGGTTATATTAAGCACGATCAGGCAAGCAACTCTATATGAAAGGAGTCTATATCCTATGGAAAGCACGCATGATTTCGTGGAAAAAATGAACGAGAACGCGGAGAAAGCCCGTCGCAACAAAGAGAATCACGGCAAAGGAACGCCAAGCGACAAGCTGCCAACCAAACAGCACGGCACCAAGAAATAGAATGACGTTTACCGCGATCCTCCTAGGATCGCGGCTTTAGATGCCGGGGCGCTCCCGCGGTATTGTTACCCGTGTCGCACCTCTTGCTACATATGGATTACAGACCTTCGGATGCCTGCTTCAGCAAGGAAGCCAGCGCTGCGTAGTCGACCTGCTGCCCGGCCGATATTTTGATGGTCTTCCGCTCTGGCGGCCCCTCGAACAGCGTCTCGGGCCATTCCAGCCCTTCCGCATTGAAAATCGTAAAGCTCACGGCGCTCTTCGCGACGCTGATTACCGCCGCGTATTTTCCGTTTTTCAGAAAATGCGGCTTTTTATATTGAAGCCGTTCCGCGACGTCCGGGATCGTATTGTGCACGAGTTCCCGAAGCCTCTCGCTGACTTCGACCTTCCAGGTATCGCTGATGGCTGCCATGTAATCCGTTACCTCTTGATTCATCTTATTGGCTCCTTCTGTATCGTAGTATGGTATTTTTCAAATGTGTATGGATTTCAATTTCGGATTGATGCTTCCGGCAGCTCTAGGCTCAGGCCTGATGAACCATCTGCCAAGTCATGCCGTACCGGTCCACCACTTCGCCGTAATAGGCTCCCCAAGGCTGCAGGGCAAAAGGATACTTCTCGGTCCCCCCGTCGCTGAGATGGCGATAAGCAGCGCGGGCGTCTTCCTCGTGATCGAACGTGATGGCCAGTCCCATGCTCGTGCTCTTGCCGGTTTCTTGAAAAGCGTCGGAGAGAATCAGCTGATTGCCGCCGGCCAGCGTTAACGACATATGCATGACTTTATCCTGATGGGCTTCGGGTATTCCCGGCATGTCTTTGAATGTAGTCAATAAACCGATCTCTCCGCCAATCGCCTGCATATAGAATTCGGCCTGGCCTCTTGCATCCTCCGAAATAATAAAAGGTACCATTTGTGCTTGCATGTTCATCTTCCTCTCGGTTCGATTTTTTTTGTTTTATATCTTAATGACGAACGGGATTTGACGTAATCGACACGACTTTCATATTTTTTTCGGATTTTTTTATAAAATGCTGCCAAAGCGTATCTCAAGGGGCCGCTCGCAGGCATTCTGCCGCACGATCAAGGAGCAGCGCCCGTTCCCTTTGATTATCCGTCAGCGATGCGGCCAGCTTGAACTCCGCGCAGGCCTCGTCCAGGCGACCCAGCTTAAAGAGCAAGTCACCCCTCACGCTCGGTAGAAGATGATATCCTTTCAAGGCCGGCTCGCTTCGCAAAACGTCCACGATCTCAAGCCCGATCTCCGGACCGAAAGCCATGGAGAGGGCCACGGCCCGGTTCAATTCCACGATCGGCGAGGGAGACACCTGCGCCAATGCCTCATACAGCGCGGAGATCCGAATCCAATCGGTCTCTGCGGCACTGGGCGCTCCGGCATGACATGCCGAGATGGCTGCCTGAATAGCGTAAGGCCCGGTCATTCCCCCCAACCGCTCGATTCGCTCAAGAGCTGCAAAACCCCGCCGGATCAATAAATAATCCCATAATGCCCGATTCTGGTCCATGAGCAGCACAGGCTCGCCCTGCGCATTGACCCGTGACTTGAACCGGGAGGACTGAAATTCCATCAACGCGACCAATCCGTGCACCTCGGCCTCGGTCGGCGCAATCTCCGCCAGCACCCGTCCGATCCGAAGCGCTTCCTGGCACAGCAGCGGACGAATCCACTGGCTGCCCGATGAGGCGGCGTATCCCTCATTAAACATGAGGTAGATGACCTCGAGAACTGATGCTAATCGCGGCTTCAGTTCGGTTCCTTGGGGAATCTCGAATGCAACCCGGGTCGCGGACAGCGTCCGTTTGGCACGAACGATTCGCTGCGCGATCGTCGGTTCCGGCACAAGATAAGCGCGGGCGATCTCCGCAGTCGTCAACCCGCCGAGCAGACGCAGCGTCAGGGCTACGCGGGCCTCGGGGGACAGAACCGGATGGCAGGTCATAAAGATCAGCCGCAGAAGATCGTCGTTCACTTCTCCCGCCTCCGGCACCTCCATTTCCGAATCCATCCGGGAATCCATTTCGCGTCCCAACAGCTCATACTTCCGATCGCGCACCTTATTCCGGCGCAGCAGGTCCAGCGCTTTGCGCTTTGCCGCGGTCATAAGCCATCCGCCGGGGTTATCCGGTATTCCGTCATTCGGCCACCGTTCCAGCGCTGCAATGAGCGCATCCTGAGCCAGATCCTCGGCGAGACCGATATCACGGACCATCCGGGTCAGATAGGCAATGATTTTGGAAGATTCGATTCTCCAGATGGCCTCGATCGTACGATGGGTATCGGCCGCCGACATTACGGATTCTGCCTTTGGATGTGTTCGCGCATTTCATATTGTTTGGCCTGCGCTTCCGGGTCCTGCGTTAACTCTGTCGGTTCGAATACCTGACGGAGCTCGATCTGCCCCGCGCCGAAGCCGTGCGGATCGGGCATGCGTTTGGCCCACTCGATCGCCTCTTCCCTCGTTTTCACTTCGATCAAGGTGTACCCCGCGATCAGTTCCTTCGCTTCCGTAAAGGGACCATCGGTGATTTTCGGCTTGCCTCCCGGCTCCGGATAAGAAATCCGGATGGCGCCCGAGCTTGGATGGAGCCCATCCGCAGCAAGCAGCACGCCCGCCCTCGCCAGCTCCATGTTGTACCTCATCATGGCATCCAATTGCTCTGAGCTTGGCAGCACGCCTGCCTCGGAATCCTCGGTTGCTTTCACGATCATCATAAATCTCATGTTTCTTCCCCTCCTGGTTATCGTTGCTTTCGCTTAAATTTTTCGTCCTATGCTTAACCAACGAATAGAGTTTCCCCTAATCGACAAACGCTTCACATTTTTCAATAAAAAAAATAATAAGTAACAACCATTTCGTTATAGGACCGTGTATTCCTGTTGAAAACGTTAGGCTCCACGAAAAAAAGACCGATCAAGACAAACGCTTGATTGGTCGATGGAGGGGCGATGATCCTTATCCAAGCCCGTTCCTATGGCAGGCAGTTCATCCCATGGACTTCGCCCGCTCCCGATACGTCTTATTTTTTGCCCGATTGCCGCAGGCCTTCATTGAGCACCACTTGCCCGTTCCCGGCCTGGAGCGGTCAACGAATACCCACTGGCAATCCGCGGCTGTGCACACTCTCAATCTGTTCCACGCGTTGTTCTCACGAAGCCGGAATACCTGAATCAGCAGCCGGGCCAATCCCCCTCTTCCTTGTGCATCCACTGGCTCAATGGCGTCAGAGGCTTCACTGAAGCTATAGGCGAACCGGAATCGGTCGGCTGCACGGTTTAACGCTTGGAAGCCGGCTTCCTTGTGGTCATGTATATTATTCGGAATGGCTGCCCTTAAGCCGCCCCGCAGATCGCGGGCCAAAGCCAGATCCTCTTCGGATACGGCGTCCTGTTTCAGAATAAAGCCGTTTTTTAACAGCCATGTACGCAGATCGTCCGCGGTAGAAAGCAGCTCCAAACCCGGGTCCCCCTCATACCGCATCCGTTTATCATGGGTGTTGATAAAATCGGCGATGATTTCGAGCTGCTCAAATTCATTTCCCACAACAAACAAACCTCCTATTGATTTCCCTATAACAAACCAGTAAAGTGTATTTATCGGTTATCTAACCATTTATAATATTTTAATGGTCATCACATTAAAAGAAAGCACCCTTGCTCCATTTTTATCTATTCTGCTGCAAGTCTGCTGGTATCAGTATACCAGACTCCCATTCTTCCTAAGAGGTGAAGCGAATGAATATCCAACCGTTTTCTTTTCAAATCGAGTCCGCTGCCATCGACGATTTATATCGGCGACTGGACATGACCCGGTGGCCTGACGAAATCCCCGGCGGAAATTGGAATTATGGCATCCCCCTTGATTTCATGAAGGACATGATCGCCTACTGGAGGCATGAATTCGATTGGGGAGCCTTCCGGCGCTCCATTCAGACTTATCCGAATTATATCGCCCAAATCGATGGAATCGATATTCACTTTATACATATCAAGGGCAGCGGCGAACACTCCGTACCGCTCCTCATTGCTCATGGTTGGCCGAGCTCCTTCTATGAAATGCTGGAACTTATCCCATATCTTATGAATCCTGGACAATTCGGCGGTCATGCGGAAATTTCCTTTGACGTTGTCATACCGTCTATCCCGGGCCATGGGTTCTCCGGCATTCCTTTACGTCCGGGCTTTGAGGACCGTCAGGCCGGGGAACTGCTCATGAAACTAATGACAGGGCTTGGTTATGAACGATTCGGCGCACATGGCTACGATATCGGTGCCAGCATCCTCGGACTTATGTGTCTTGACCATCCCGACCGGTTCATCGGCTATCATACCACCTCGCCTGGGAACCCAAGTCCCTATGCGGATTCGTCTTCCACGCTGTCCGACGAGGGGACCGCTTTCCTCGAATATCAGAAGCAATGGGAACGCGAGGAGGGCGCTTACGCCCATATCCTGGGCACACGTCCGCAGACCGCGGCCTATGGTTTGCATGATTCGCCCGTAGCGCTGGCCGCGTTCATTCTGGAAAAATGGCACTACTGGACCTCTCCCGAGGATGATAACGTCTTGCAGCATTTCAGCAAGGAGCAGCTCATGGCCAACGTCTCCATTTACTGGCTGACCCAGAGCATCAATGCCTCGAACCGTTATTATTATGAAGGCAAGCATACGAGGTGGCCGGGGCCCGAAGAGTTTTCGCCTGTACCGCACGGAGTCACCTTAACCGCTCAGCGGAATGAGCGTCCGCCCCGGACATTCGTGGAGCGGATATTTCCGAATGTGATCCACTGGAAGGACCTGAATGCGGGCGGGCATTTCATTGCCGCGGAACAACCCTCCTGGATTGCCGAGCAAATCACGGCCTTCTTCAAGCAGATTTGCGATTCGCCGCAGGAGGCACTATAATTTTACGACTAACGAAACAAGGACATCCCCGCTCCGGTACAGAAATGATTAACTACCATTTCTCATGAATGCGGTGATCTCTTATGGACACTAAGATCCCGAACCGGATCCATATTATCGGCTCCGTCGGCAGCGGCAAGACAACGCTTGCCCGGAAGCTGTCCGCCCAGTTTAATCTCCCTTATTACGAGCTCGACAATGTCGTATGGGAGCGGGCCCAGCCGGACGATATCAGGAGGAGTGAGGCGGATCGGGACGCGCTATTGCTAAGCATCGTGAACACGAATGGCTGGATCATCGAGGGCGCTCATCTGAAATGGGTCAGCCCCAGCTTCCGCCATGCGGATCTCATCGTTTTTCTGAACCCGTCCTACTCCACAATAACCTACCGGATCATCACAAGGTTCATCAAGCAACGACTGCGACTTGAACAAGCGCACTATACCCCTACTTGGGACATGCTCAAAAAAATGTTCGATTGGAGCGCCTCCTATCAGCGGGAGGGCCGATATCGGATCCAGGACACGCTTGCGGATTATCCCGGCAAAGTGGTCGTCGTGAGGAGCCATGAACAACTCATGCAGGAGCTTAAGCAGCGGATGCCCTCCATAGAACACCAAGAAAGGACCTCCGGTTAACCGGAGGTCCTTCCCGCTTAGAAAATATCCATGCTGAGATACCGCTCTCCCGTATCCGGGGCAATGCAGACAACCCGCTTCCCTTCCCCCAGCCGCTTCGCTACGCGAAGGGCCGCGAATACCGATGCGCCGGAGGATGGGCCTACCAGTATTCCTTCCTTGCGGGCCAAATTCCGAACGGTCTGCAATGCATCCTCGTCGGCGATCTGGATAATCTCGTCATATACGCTTGTATTCAGGATCTTTGGTACGAAGCCCGGGCTTGTGCCCACGAGCTTGTGCGGTCCCGGCTGTCCGCCGGAGAGCACGGGCGAGCCCTGCGGCTCGACCACCGCGATATGGAGGTTCGGCAAAGACTTCCTCAGCTCTTCCCCGGTTCCGGTTACGGTGCCGCCCGTTCCCGCCGTCGCCACGAAGGCGTCCAGCCGCCCTTCCATCTGTTCCATTATTTCCGGTGCTGTCGTCACCCTGTGAATGTCCGGGTTGGCCGCATTCTCGAACTGCTGCGGAATGAAGCTGCCCGGAATCTGCTCCCTAAGCACGAGCGCCTTGGCAATCGAGCCCGGCATGCGTTCGCTGCTCGGTGTCAGCACGACCTCCGCACCGTAGGCCTTCAAGATATTAATCCGTTCCTTGGACATGTTGTCCGGCATAATCAAGATGGCCCGATAGCCCTTGGCGGCTGCAATCATCGCCAAGCCGATGCCGGTATTCCCGCTCGTCGGCTCGATAATGGTGCCGCCCGGTTGGAGCAGGCCTTGCTCCTCCGCGGTATGAATTAGATTGTAGGCCGCGCGGTCCTTCACGCTGCCGGAAGGATTGAATCTCTCAAGCTTTACATAGACGTCGGCTGATCCTTCCGGCACTAGCCGCCGAAGTTTCACCATTGGCGTCTGGCCGATCATATCAACCACACTATTATAGATCTCCATGATGTTGATCTTCTCCTTTTATATATGAAGTGAAGTCATTCTCCAATCAAACCATATGACTCACAAAGACAATAAGCTTACTCGGATTATAACAAAAACGTTGATCGACGTACATTCACAGATGACAGACCGCGGTTAGATGAAGTTTTTCTTGCGATATCAGGAAGATCATGAATTTATGGTATGCTGTTCATGGAACAAGATTTGATCGGGCTTTACTTTACCCTATCCCTATTAAGGAGGCGCAACAAGCGTGAACATTCCGCCGCTGATACTACCAGAAGACCAACCCGTCCTGCTGCTTGACCGGACCGATAATTTAGCGCCGCACCAGGACGTGCTGTATCATTTTGCGCTGGACGAGCTTTTATGCAGGCTGACCGGAGAGGGCGGGCCCGCCATCTGCCATCTGTGGCGGCATCCGCGCGCCTTTGTCATGGGCGTGCGCGACAGCCGCCTGCCCGAGGCGCTGCAAGGGGAGGCCCACCTTCGTTACCTCGGCTATGACACCGCCGTTCGCCATTCGGGCGGTGCCGCGGTACCCTTGGACGCGGGTGTGGTGAACCTCTCCCTCATCCTTCCGTTTTCCTCCGCCGGACCGGCGCCTGATTTCCATCAGGACTTTGAAATTATGGTGGAACTGATCCGGGAAGCCCTCCGCGGCACGGGCCGAAACGTCGATACCGGCGAAATCGCCGGCGCCTTCTGCCCCGGTACGTTTGATCTCAGCATCGGCGGCCTCAAATTTTGCGGCATTGCCCAGCGGCGGCAGCGGAAAGCCTTCATTATCCAGGCTTTTATCATTGCCGAAGGTTCGGGCAGCGAACGCGCCCGGCTGGTCCGTTCCTTCTATGATATCGCAGCTGAGGGAGCCGACCCCAAGCATTATCCTCTAGTAGAAGCTGACAGCACCGCGAGCCTCGAGGAACTGACCGACATCGGCATCGGCTTCGACGCGGTGCGTCAATTCACCGCAGCCGTTAAAGGGGTCATTCGAGGATGGCAGGCAGGCAAGGATTTGGCCGAAGCGGCTTCCAGGTTTACGATGCCTGGGGCCGAGGATATCCGCATTATGGCTGATCAGATGCGTCAGCGGTATAAACGCCCCCCCATTTGAGGCAAACCAATAAAGCGGATTTAGCTTCGATCCCGCAACCATGAAGGAGGTGCTCCTCTGGACGATACAGAGAATCGGTGCGCTTGCTGCGGCAGGACCGGAGTGGAAACCACCGTTCACCATCTGACTCCCCGGGAGTATGGCGGCGCTCGCCTTCCCACCGCCCTGTTGTGCATTCCATGCCACAAGCAAATCCATCATCTCTATACCAATAAACAGCTCGTCGATCAAGGCTTAACGACCTTGGCGGCACTGCAACAGGATCCGGCCATGCAGTCCTTCATCCGCTGGATCCGCAAGACTCCTCCCGGCACCATCCCCAAATCCCGCAAGTCCAAAAATGTTCGGGGGCGGCGATAGCCCCCTAGATTACTTTATTTTTACATTTCCACCATTCACCGATGATATTCCCATAACATTTCCCCTATAAACTTGTCCTGATGGCAATTTATACATTAGGGGTGGATAAGCTTGAATAAAACGATGGACCGCAAAACGTTTCTGTCTTATCTGGGTACGGGCGCAACCGCATTGGCAGCCGCTTCCGCAGGCTTAGGCGTACTGGAAGGAAAGGCCTCCGCCATGTCCGGAACCGCAAATCATCTGTTCGGATTCAAAACGAATCGGGTCAGCGGCTACTTCGAGCCAATCGAACCAACCAAAGCAGACCAGCTCGTCCTGCCTAAAAATTTTAAATATGATGTCATTGCGGCATTCGACGACGTAATCAATCCGGCTGGCGAAAAATTCGGCTCCGGCTGCGATTACAACGCATTTTTCCCGCTCAAGGGCTCCAATGTCCGCGGCCTCCTGGTCAACAATCATGAGTATTCCACCATCTTCTCGATCGGACCTGTGAAGGACGGGAAAATGACGGCGGATCAAATCCATAAAAACCTGTATTACCAAGGCATGTCGGTCATTGAGGTATACCGCGACGAGAAGGGCGTATGGAAAATGGACACCACCTCCACCCATGCCCGCCGCATCAACGGGTTCAGCAAATTCGACATCACCGGCCCGGCCAAGGGGATCCCTGCCCTGAAGGGCGCCACGACGGCGACCGGCACGTTTGCCAACTGCTCCGGCGGCGTAACGCTGTGGAACACGGTTTTGTCCTGCGAAGAGAATTTCGAAGACACGGCGGCAGTCTCGAACCTGCCGGATACGCACTACGGCTGGGTCGTCGAGGTGGACCCGTTCGATAAATCCTTCTTGAAAAAGCATACCGCCCTCGGCAGATTCAATCATGAAAACACCGCCATGGGCCTTGCCGCAGACGGCCGGGTCGTTGTCTATATGGGCGACGACAAGAAGGATGCCTGCGTCTATAAATTCATCAGCAAGCACAAATACGATAAGAGCAAAGGGCGCGCCAACTCTGTGCTTCTGGAAGACGGAACCCTGTACGTTGCCAACCTGAAATCGGGTAAGTGGCAGCCGGTCACCCTTGAAGCCGTAGCCAAGGCCACTGCAGAAGATAAAGAGCTCCAGGCCAAATTCAAGTCCCAAGGGGACGTTGTGACTTACTGCCAGGAAGCTGCGCGTCTTGTCGGCGGAACGCCGACGGACCGTCCGGAAGACATCGAAATCTCGCCGTTCGATAATACCGTGTTTGTCTGCCATACGAACAACGACAATCACGGCAACATCCATGGTCATATCACGCGTATCTTTGAAGCAGGCAACGATCTGGCCGCCATGGAGTTCGACTTTGAGATCTTTGCTGCCGGCGGACGCCAATCCGGATTCAGCTCGCCGGACAACCTGGCGTTCGACTCGAACGGCGACCTGTGGGTCGTGACGGACATCTCCAGCAGCAGCCAGAACAAAGGCGTTCATAAATCCTTTATGAACAACGGACTGTTCGTGATCCCAACAAGCGGGCCGGAACAAGGAGTTGCGCTGCAATTCGCTTCCGGGCCGGTAGAGTCCGAGCTGACAGGCCCTTTCTTCACTCCCGACGAGCAGACGCTCTTCCTGTCCGTTCAACACCCGGGCGAAAATACGGAAGACCTCAGCAAACCAACCAGTACATGGCCTCACCGCTCCGGCGAAAAGATGGCGCGCTGCGCGGTCGTGGCGATTAGCGGCTTCAAACTGGAATAATACCAATCGAAAGGAGCGAGGATCATGCCGTTTGGCAACATTGGAATCGGTGGTTTAATTCTTATTTTGATTATCGCACTCATCATATTCGGTCCCTCCAAGCTTCCCGAGCTCGGTCGCGCTTTCGGGCGAACCTTAAGCGAATTTAAGGGCGCAACCCGCGGCTTGATGAACGGAGACGACGAGAATGGGAAAAAAGACGATGCTCCGCAGACTGCTGCAGCGGTCAATAAGCAGCACAGCTAATCCGAACGACCAAAGCGCGATCGAGCACCTGGAGGAAATGCGGAAGCGCCTGATCCGCACGCTGATTGCGTTTCTGGTCGCGATGGTGGCCGCCTTCATCTACGTCGAGAAGATCTATCACTGGCTGGTACGCGGGATGGACGAGCAGCTCGTTCTGCTCGGTCCCTCCGAAGTGATGTGGGTGTATATGATCATTGCAGGCGTGGTGGCCGTTACCGTCACGCTTCCCATTGCCGCTTACCAAATATGGCGGTTCGTGCAGCCGGCGCTGCCGGACGGAACCCACCGCTCCGCCATGCTGCTCATTCCCGTCATCAGCGTGTTATTCATTACCGGCATCTGCTTCGGATACTTCGTGCTGTTCCCGATGGTGCTGCAGTTCATGCAGCGCATGGCCGAAGGGGCCTTCCAAACGATGTATACCGCGCAAAAATACTTCACGTTCATGATTCATATGACCGTACCGTTCGGATTTCTGTTCGAAATGCCCGCCATCGTCGTTTTTCTGACGAAGCTCGGCATCGTGAATCCGCACCGGCTGGCCAAGATGCGCAAATCAGCCTACTTCCTGCTCTGCATCGTGGCCGTGACCATTACGCCGCCGGATATCATGTCCGATCTGATCGTGATCGTCCCGCTGTTCCTGCTGTACGAAATCAGCGTTTCGATCTCCAGATTCATCTATCGCAAGCAGTTGCAGCTCGCTCAAGCGGAGGGCAGCGCAACCTAATTCCACGTCCGTTTCCCCCGAAGTTGGACGGAACCTTCAAGAACCCGTGACCAGACAGCCTAAGCAAGCAGGTTGTCGTGAACACGGGTTCTATTTTGTGTAAGATTATCTTACATTATTTTTTATCGAAATCTCATAAAATGATTGACACTTTCAAAAAAAACCATTAACTTTACTAATTAACAAAGAATCCAACACCACTTTGTCATTAAAATGTTATGAATCAGGAGGTGAAATGTTCTAAATCACTTAGGGATTGTCATATTTATGTTATTAATACTTACATTATTGCAGTTCAGTTCCTTGATAGTCTCTAAGATCGCATGGGAGATGCGAAAAACGACGAATGGGGGAAATGATGAATGATGAAAAAACAAACCAAGATATTCAAACGCGTGTTGTCCATGGCACTCCTGCTTGGGTTGGCCATGAACAGCATAACCGCTGCGGCAGCTGAACGGTTTCCCTATGAGGAAATTACATTGAAGGAGCTTGAGAAGGGTTACGCGGAAGGAACGTTCAAAACCGAAGAGGTTGTGAAAGCCTACCTCGACCGGATCGGCATCTATGAATCCAATTACAATGCGTTCACCATGATGAATGCGGGCGCGCTTCAGGAAGCCCGCGAGGTTGATCGGCGCCGGGCGGCCGGCGAGAAGCTCGGCCCCCTTGCAGGTGTGCCGATTGTCATCAAGGAAGCCGTCGACGTCGCTGGCTTCCCGTCCACCTTCGGCTGGGCCCCGCTCAGCAAAGAGCTCGGCGGAATCGAGCTGATTCCGGAGAAGGACGCCCCCGTCGTTGCCCGCTTGAAGGCGGCCGGCGCCATTATCCTGGGCAAGACCAATATCCCGGCATTCAGCTCCGACGGTACGCGCGCCAGCTCCAGCTGGGCCGGCGACACCTATAACGCCATCGACCGGAAGCTGGTCCCGGGCGCCAGCAGCTCCGGCACGGCGATGTCCATATCGGGCAACTTTGCCGTGCTCGGCATTGCCGAAGAAACCGGCGGATCGATCCAGAATCCGGCGGCGGCCCAAGCGCTGGTCGGCATCAAACCAACCTTCGGATTGGTGCCGAATGCCGGGGTCGTGCCTCTCGCCGGAAGCACCAGAGACGTTGTCGGCCCGCATGCCCGCACGGTTCACGACGCCGCCGTCATGCTGGACGTCATCGCAGGCTACACGGCCGAGGATGCCAAGACCGTTGCATCGATCGGCAACATTCCCAAGAAAGGCTACACCTCCAAGCTGAATCCGTTGGCCCTCAAGAACAAACGCATCGGTCTCTATGGCCCGGGGTGGCTTGGCGAAGAGCTGACGGCGGAGACCCAGAAACTATATGACCGGGCCGTGAAGGAACTGGAGAGCCAGGGAGCCATCGTGGTTACCGATCCGTTCGCCGATACGGAATTCGCCGAATTCGCCAAATCGGCAGGCTCCATCGGCATTGAATCGATCGTGTACGATATGGAGCAGTATCTGAAGCGCCTGGGTCCGAATGCCGCCATTCAGTCGGTGGATGAACTGATCGAGAAGACGGGCGAGACCCCATCGGCGCTCGCCAGGTACCCGGAAGCCTTGAAAAATCCCGGCTCCGTCCCTGATCTCTCAACATTCACGGAAATCCGAACGAAGTATCTCCAAATTTTTAACGACGTGCTGGATCAACACAAGCTGGATGCACTCGTCTTCCCTCAGATGTATAAGGAAACGCCGCTGCTTCACAGCGAGGACAAAATCGCCGACACTACCGTTCCCGAGATCAACATCGCGGGAGTTCCTCTCGTCACGGTGCCGGCCGGATATTATAAGAGCGGTTCTCCGTTCTCCATCGCCTTTGTCGGCAAAATGTGGAGCGAAGCCGACTTGCTCGGCATGGCCTACGACTACGAGCAGGCAACGAAGCATCGCGTCGCTCCAACGCTTGTCGCCAAGCCTTAATACCTGCCTGATCAGCCTAGCCCAAATCAACCGGAGCCGCAGCGGCTCCGGTTTTTCAAGCAACGTATGCAATGATAAGACATCCGCTTCCATAGAAGCCCGGCGAACGGCCTATAAGCACCCATTACCTTCGTTATTTACATCGCGATTTTGAAATTTTGCATGTTTCCAATTAATTTTAGTCATGATCCATTGATTTATTAGTCAAGTTCTCCTAGTATTTTCATTAGGAACATCCGGCGGCTAATCATGAAAAGCTACAGCCTTGCCTTTATTTATGATAGCGCTATCAGACAATAGAAAAGATCAAACGTCTATCGACGCACCTTCGCAGATGATAGACTTATGCCCAGAGGAGATTTTCTTGCGATTATCGAATGGTTCAGCTCTGCTGTAAACTTATCATTCCATAATCTTAAAATACCGGGAGGTTGCAGATATGAAATGGAATCACTTCAAGTCCAAGCTTCTGCTTAAATACACACTGTCCTACATATCCATTTTCCTGATACCTCTTGTTATATTAACCATCATCATTTACCACAATGCCGTGGATACGCTCCGTTCCGAGATCGAGCAGACCAACGTCAATCAGCTGACCCAGGCCAAAACCGTCATCGACGAGCGCATGAAGGAACTGCAGGACATCGCGTTTCGAATTGCCTACGACGAGCAGCTGACCCGCTATTGGACCCACCATCCGTACTACAGCCGGGAATCCATCGGGGCCTTGGTCAAATACAAAGCGACCAGTTCCATCATCGATGAACTGTTCCTCTTCTTCCGCGGAGATAACAGCATTTACTCGTCCCAAGGCTTTGAGAACCTGAACGTTTTTACCGACCGCTACAAATTCAACAGCTGGAACGAAACGGAGATGGTCCGGGATTTAAACTCCGTCCAGATCCCGACCATGCGTCCGGCGGAACAAGTCGTGCAAGGGACCAAAACCCAGAATTCCATGCTGGCATACCTTGTGCCGATCGCACCCAACAATACGCCGGCTCACGGCACCGTCATGTATTTCATCCACGAATCGAATCTGACGGGATTGATCGACTCCATCCTCAGCGATTATCATGGGATGACTTATATTTTCGATAATTACGGACAAGTGCTGGCCGCCAATTACAAAGGCGAGACCATTACCGAGCAGGAGGTCAACGCGCTGTTCTCGCTTGAGCCGGGAACGCACAGCCTTTCGTTGAACCAAGAGCCCCATTCGGTTGTATCCGTCAAATCGGACACGGGCTGGACTTATGTCACCGCGATGCCAAGCAACCAATTTTTCGGCCGCATCGTGCATATCCGCACTTTTATCGTTCTGGTATTCTCCTTCGTGGTGATGATGGGCACCATTCTGGCGATCATGCTGGCCCGCCGGCAATACCATCCGATTTCGGATTTGATGGAGTTCATTCGCTTGAAGAATGATCCCGAACCGTCCACCCCCAGCAACGAGCTGGAATGGATCAAAAAGACGCTGCATGATTACAGCCAGCGCGTCGACCTTCAAGAGCCCTATGCCCGAAATCATATACTGCTCATGCTGCTGAAGCACGGCCATACCGGGGAATTCCCCGCCGAGTATACGGAGAAGCTGGGCATCCGCTTCAGCCGATCCCACTATTTTGTCGTGACCATGGGCTGGGAGTCGCATGCCCTTCCCATCGGCGACAATCCGGAACGGCGGCCTGTCATGCAGCTGATGAACGATGTGGAGCTGACCTCTTTTTCCGCCTATGCTTATGGCGTGGAGCTGCCGCAGCCCGATCAGCTGGCCCTCATCGTCGGATTCGATGCGGAAACCGGCCATGAAGCGAGCCTTAACGCTCGCATGGAGCCCATCGCCCTGGCGCTGCAATCGATCGCGGCCGAGCACACGGGCGTCTCTCCAGCAATCGGGGTAGGCAACCGCTACAGCTATCCGGAACAGCTGAATCAATCCTTCATCGAGGCAACGACCGCGCTGGAAGCATCCATGCTGCATGGACAGGGGAGCAGCACCTTCTTTAACGCTCTTTCGGGCTCCGGTGCGCAGGATTCCTCCTTCTGGGTCCCTAAGGATGTGCTGCTGAAACTGGTACAAAGCTTGAAGCAGGGCAGCTACGACGTGGCGGTTCAAATGGTATCCACCGCCTTGAATAACCTGAAGGCGGAAATGCCGTCCGTACCGCTCCTGCGCTGCATATGCTTTGATATCCTGAACACGATGCTGAAGACGGCTTCGGAGCTGGGCATCCATCATGTGGTTAATCAGCTGCCGCGCGTTACTTCCTATGACTCGCTGGAGGATTTGGAGAAGAAGCTTGCAGGCCTTGCCGCCGAAATCTGCGCCCATGTCGAGGCGAAGAGCGAGACGGAAGAAAGCTCCCTGATGGACGAAATCGTCGCCTACATCGATGCCAATTTCACGGATTATGACCTGAGTCTCGGCACGATTTCGTCCAAGTTCTCCATCTCCTCGTCGTATTTCAGCCGCTCCTTCAAAGAGAAGATCGGCATGAACTTTACGCAGTACATCTGGCAGAAGCGGATGGACGAGGTCATCCGGCAGCTGCTCCACACTTCCGACCCGTTAAAGGATATCATTACGCGGGTCGGTTACCTGGATACACCGAACTTCATCCGGAAATTCAAGAAAGAGACGGGTTACACGCCGGGCCAATACCGCAAAATGCACAGTCCCAACGCCGCCGATTCCACGGACGATGACGACGAGGAGTGCATCGGGTAACGGTTTCGCCGGATAAATGAAAACCTCCCTTCGGGCCCTAGGGTCCAAGGGAGGTTTTCGTATGTTTTAAGGCGCTATCAGCCAGCCGTCCCGCCGCGCCGGCATCTTCTATTTCCCGGCCGGGATGCTCTGAAGTCCTTGATGCATGGCCGTCAGCAGGCGACGGGTCGGGTCGCATCCGTATTCCCAGAACATGATCCCGGCCAAGCCTTGCTCCTTCACGTATTGGCATTTGCACCGAATCGATTCCTCATCGTCATAAGAAATCAGGCTGGAGCCGTTAAACAGATACGGCGCACAAGCCTCCTCATCCCAATAACGGATGTAGCCGTTCTTGTTGATGTACTCGGCAGCCAGCGCCGCGAAAGCCGGACCATAACCGCCCGTGCTGCCGGCCATTTGGTGAAGGCCGTTGTTCCGGTCCGGCACTTCATTCCATACGCGCGAATAAAATGCGGCACCGATGACGATCTTCTCCTTCGGGACGCCGGCTTGGACGAACAGGCTCACGGAAGCATCCGTGCTGATTCGGAACAGATCGCCGGTGGGCGTGTACAGATTCGTATGATGTCCGGTCAGGATCTGAAACCCGCCGCGCATGTCATAGGTCATCAACTGGACAAAATCCAGATACTTCTGCACCTCCGCCATCTCCGTGCCGTCTACATAGTACTGGTCGGCCCCCGCAGCTATCGTAAGCAGGTAGTGACGCCCGTCTTGCGAGCCCTTGGCATCAAGAGCCTCCCGGATCGTCTTGAGCAGAAGGGTAAAATTCCGTTTATCGTCCGGACTTGACGCTATGCCGGCCTCCCCGTAGCAAGGATATTCCCAGTCCAGATCGATCCCGTCAAAAGGGTATTCCTCCAGCACCCGTATGGCGGATGCGGCCATGCGGCCCCTTCCCCCTTCAGTGGAGGCGGCTTCCGAGAAACCGCCCGCACTCCAGCCGCCAACGGACAGCAGCACCGTAAGACCGGGGTGATCCCGTTTGATGTTCCGGACAACCTCGCCATTCTTCAGATGCTCGGTCGTGATCTCATCGTTCTTGACATGGCCGAAGGCCACGTTCAGATGCGTCAATTTCGTCAAATCCTCATGCGTCATGTCGGGAAGAGCCGAATCGACGGCGTATCCCGCCGCAATGTACTTCGTCATTACACTTCACTCCGATCCATTCTAGGGTTGTGATATCGCGGCTGCAATTTGCAGCGCTTCTTTCCCGGTGCCGATCTTGTATCCCGAAGCCGCATAACGGATCTGGTCCTGGCCGTCCAGGACGAACAAATGAGGGTAACCGGCTTCATGCGCGGCAGGATCCGGGATGAAGCCCGATAAGGAAGCATAACCGGAATCCCGCACGAATACCGTGCGAGCCGGCAGCTTGGGATAGCCGGCCGGATCAAAGGAAGCCGTCCATTCCGCATCTCCGATTGCCAGCACAATCGGCAATCCCAGCTTGTCGAGCGGCTCAGCCAGCTCGCTCAGCTCGCGAAGCAGATGCTTGGTCGGCTCCCGCTCCGGTTCGATCCAGGCAGCGATGGCTCCCTCTGATCCCAACAGCCCCTTCAGAACGGCCCCGGCTCCATCCAGCCGGGTCAAAACGCCGCCCGTCTCGAGCTTGCCCAGCACGGGAATGTCGACCGCCGTTTCCCGATACGTCAGCGCTACCGCTACGGTATCATCCGCTCGCACGGTAAAGTACGTGAAGCGCACGCTTACCGTTCCGTCCTTCAGCCGGACGCCCGAAGTCAAGCGGTAAGAACCCGGCTCCACCTCATACGGCCCATCGTAAACATCGGTCATGCCATAAGGGTATACCAGCGTCTTGTACACGCCATCTTCCAAGCGGGCGAAGGTAAAATTCTCGGCATAGGATGCGGCTGGCACGTCCTTCGAAACCTCCGTATCCCTGAGGAGCTGCAGCATCCCCCAGCTCGATCCCTCCTGGTTCCGATGGGAAGCCAGACGGAATACGGCATCTTCCCAACCGCCATCACCTAGGTACTGCGGCTTCTGCTCGCTCGGATGCAGCCGGGCAGGAATTCCCAGACTGCGGCATACCGCCACGAACAGGATATCCAGCGACTGCTGGTCTCCCTTCATCAGGCTGTACGTGCCGGCCGGATTCCCCTTGCCCTTCAAGTTGGGAAGATCTTCATGATACGCATAGCCTTGCTCCAAATGACCGGCAAGCTTCGATGGATTTTCCCTGAACGCTTCTGCCTCCGCGGCCGTAAAGGCATGGTCGAATACGCGTCGATACGGAACCAGCATTTCATAAGAGACCCGCGGGCACAGGATGTACTTCACGAAAGTATCCTCATCCCACGATCCGCGCCGGGAGACCGCGCCCATCAGATGATCATCCAGCGTTTGCCGGAAGGTATCAATCAAATCCTTTTCGTTCAGCGACTCCAGCAGCCGCAGCGGCCACTCGCCATATTCGCCCGATCGCTCCTCCAGGAAAGCGGCGATTTCGCGGCTGTTGCCCCTGGCCTTTTGCAGAACGTCCCACACCCGTTCGGGTGGCAGCCCCAGCGTCTTGGCCACCGCGAATGCCTTTTCCTCGCTCAGGAATGTCCCCTCGTAGTCGGTCCGGATCTTTGACCCTTCCTCCAGACGGCGATTATGAGCCCGGATCATCTCTTCCGGCAGCGCCGACGTGGCATCTCCTTCTCCTTCGGGCGGAGGAACCATATCGAAATCCACGATTCCTGCCGGCTGTTCGGATGAAGCAAGCACAAGCTCAATACGTTCGTTATCGTGGGCCTTATATAAGATTTCGCTCCACTTGCCTTCGCTGACCGCTCGAATCAAGAGATCGCCATAACCCGTCTTAAAGGAGGCCACTCCCCGTTCATCCGTTCTGATCTCGGCAATGGGATAAAATTCGGCCATATTGTACAGCTCAAACCGGACGCTTGCACCGGATACGGGCTCTCCCCGCTCGTTCCTCACGATCACGTCAAGGGTGCGAGCCGGCGCATAGTTCTCCAGCAAATTGATTTCCGTAAATCCCTTCTCATTCAGGGTAATATCCTCCGGCCCCGGGTAATCGGCAAAAATTCGCGTATTGATCAGCATGGCCCTGCGCGCCGGCGGACTGAACCACCCTTGGTTCAACCGGGCTTCCGGTTCGCATGCCCCGATGTAATACCACTGGCCGTCCGCCCATGCTTCCACCCAGGCATGATTGCTGTCGCAATGGGCCCAGCGCGGCGTATACACCTGACGCGCGGGAATGCCGATGCTTCGCAGCGCGGCCACCGCCAGCGTAGACTCCTCGCCGCAGCGTCCGCGCGCATTCCGGATCATCGTCAGCGGCGAAATCGTCCGCAGATCGCTGCCGATGTAGGTGGCCTTCTCATGACACCAGTAATTGGTCTCCAGAATGGCGTCTGCCATCGATAACCGCGCGGTCCGTTCGGCCAGCTCGTTGTAAAGGATACCGCGGAAATCCTCAATATTTTCCGTATTGACCCGATATGGAAGCACAAAATGCAGGAACAGATGATCCGGCACACGCTCGCCCCAAGGCACGCGCTTACGGATGTCCAAGGCTTGGCGCACATGGCTTAAGAACAACGCACCATCGTAGTCGGCCAAGTCGTTCACCGGCATGTAAGCAAACAAATATTTCAAAGCCCAAGTCTCTTCTTCCGTCAGTTCCTGCTCAAATACGTGAAACAGCTGATCCTTGCGGGCCTCCGCAAAAACGATTTTCTCCTGAAACTTCTGCTCGATCCGCTCCAGCGTTTGCGAATCCAGCGAGAACACCATGGTTTGGCTGGTCATCCTCCGCTCACTCCCTCCATAGCTTTCCGTCTTCCCGAATGCAGATCAGAGCCGTGCCGTCGGAAGAAGGCGCGCTCATCTGGAACAGGCTGCGGGTCGTTTCAATCACGGGTTGGATGCTCCACGAATCCTCGCCCATGAGCTCCTTCATTTCCCGCGCAAATTCACCGTGGGCTTCATAGTGATTACGCTGCCGGTAATAGAGCCTGCGCAGCTCCCATTTGATCCGCTCGTCTTCCGGAAGCGTGAACGCTTGATGCCCCTCCTCGCCGTCGGCGAATACGACATAACCCCACAGCTCCGGGTAATGCATATTGATGATGCCCATGGGCGACCATACCCAGTTGTCCTCCGGGAAAGGCTTGCCCGTCTCCGGATTCATCACCTTGCGATACTCCCCGTCTTGCACTTCGGTCTGCCATTCGACGCGCGAGAAGTTGACGCGCCAGAACTCGCCCGGCAACGGCGGGCGGCCGTCTTCGGCGCATTCCTTCAGACTGGACCAAGGAATCGCGACCTCCACGCTCCATTTCCTGTTATCGGCGCCAGGCCGATTCAACTCCCCATCGATAAACACCGCTGTCTTGAGACCGCTGATATCCCAGCCGTTAACCGGCGGCCCGCCATCCCGGTACGGTTTCACCAGCAGCAGGTCCCATACCGTATTCAGTGCATTGATCTCGAATTCGTAATATTGATGGCTGTCCCCGTCCGGATCAATGAATATTTCAAAGTCATTATCATAGAAAATAACCGAATCGCGTTCCGTCAAGGTCGCCCAAATCTGATCCTCGATCAGCTCGGCGGCAAAATAAAAATAGTCGTCATCCCACAGCATTTTAACCCGGGTTTGTTTGGCCGGCTTCGGGCGAAGATCCCCTTCGATATCAACGAAATCGTCGGTCCATTCCGCCGCATCCCAGAATGCCTTATCCACGCGGCCGTCCAGCACGAGCGGCTGTCCCGCACGCCTGCATATGTAATGCTTGGGAGCATACTCAATCCTCGGCTCCGGCACTCCACTTCTGTTCATGTCATTCTCTCCGCTTCGTGAGGGAGGCTAAGCGCCTATCAAGCGTTTATCTCCCCGTGATATGGTTAGTTATGGGTGACGACGGCTCCCGAGCCGCCGTACATCTCCAGCTCTTCGTCAAACTCCAGCTTAAGGACCGTCACCTGCTCATGCGTATCTTCCGGCGTCATTTTGATCCACGTCGTCCCCGGGATGTTGAACCAAGGCACGCCTCCATGGATTTCATGTTCAAGCTCTTTGCCCGAATGCAGCACGGTAATTTTCTTGATCGGATTGCACAGTCCCTTGATGCACACATTCTCCTTCGGGTCATCATAGACAAATAAATACAATGTCTTTCGATCCTCGGAGATCGTGCTTCCTCCCAGATAATAGCGGGTCATAATGCCTTCGCCCGTTCCGAATACGGCCTCCTCATGAGTTCGGATCCAAGCTCCCAGCCCAAGCAGAATGTCCTCCTGCCTTGGATCGATGGTGCCGTCCTCGCGGGGACCGATATCCAAGAGCATATTGCCGCCCATGGAGATGCAGTCGCAGAACATCCGAATGATCTGGTTTAATGATTTGTATTTATGGTCTGTCGGCACGTAGCCCCATGAGGTGTTGATCGTGGTGCAGAATTCCCACGGTCCCTCCGGTCTCGTGATCGGAATGCCCTGTTCCGGCGTTTTATAATCGCCGTGGCCCTGAAGCCGCGAGTTGATGATGATATCCGGATTGAAGGATTGCAGATAATGCTTGAACTCCGGCAGATTCCACTGCTCGGCGCTGCGTTCCCAATCGCCGTCGAACCACAGCAGATCCACCTTCCCGTAATTCGTCAGGATTTCCCGCAGCTGATTGTTGTTGAACTCCAGGAATTTCTGCCACTTCTCCTGATCCTGAACGCCGTCCACGGGACTGGTGTGCGGGTTGACGCCGCTGAGATCCTCCGGCACCCTGCCTCCTTCGAACACGCTCGGATAATCCGGATGCGACCAGTCGATCAGGGAGAAATACATGCCCAGGTGAATCCCCTTCTCCCTGATCGCTTCCGCATACTCCCGCACGATGTCCCGATTGGCCGGCGTCCGCTTGACCACGTTGAGATCGCTGTACTGCGTATCCCACAGGGCGACGCCGTCATGGTGCTTCGTTGTCAGCACGGCATAACGGGCGCCGGATTTCTCGATCAAGTCCGCCCATTTCTCCGCATTGAATTTCGATGCCGTAAAACCGTCCAGCTGCTTCATGTACTCGTCGTACGTGATCCTCCCGTTATAGAAGGACCAGGATTCCGAGACCCCGTCCACGGCATAGATGCCGTAGTGAATGAAGATCCCCAGCTTGGCTTCTTCGAACCATTTCTGCATATCTGTCCACACCTCTTCTTGAAGTCGTTATACGTGAGAGAAATCGTTTATGCAGTCCGCCTCTTACCGAAACCGCAGTACATGCGCGATCGGCGCCGTTCCCTGACGCTCCTGATCCGGAAGACGGACCGCGACACCATCGTCCGTGCGGCGATAATCCAGTGCCTCCTGACCCCCGACCAGATCAACTCGGCCGAACGCCGTCTGAATCGGAATGAACAGCTCCTCAGGGACGGCTTCTTGCTCATTACGATACAGATAAATGGCATAGGTCGTATCGTCTTTTTGGGTAAATTGGACCGCGCCGGAGGAATACGGCTCGCAGACACGCGTTCCATAGATGGCCTCTCCGTAGACCTTCAGCCACGCGCCCATGCCCTTCATTCTTGAAATGGCCGTCTCGGACAGTCTTCCGTCCGGCTGCGGGCCTATGTTCAGCGCGAGATTGCCGCCTTTGGCCACGATCTCGACCAGCAGATGGATGAGCTGACGAACCGATTTGTAACGATCTTCGTAACGGAAAGAGAAGGAGGTTCCCATCGTGATGCAGCTTTCCCAAGGCACGTGAAGAGCACGTTCAGGGAGGGTCTGCTCCGGCGTGATCAGATTCTCGTAAGGCCCGCCGACCGTCCGGTCCGCCGAGAGGAGCCAAGGCTGGATTTTGCGCGCTTTCTCCACCGCTTCGCCCAATCGGATATTCTGGTCCCGGTAATCGTTCACCCAGCCTGCATCGAGCCACAGCACATCAATGCGGCCGTAACGGGTCATCAGTTCCATGATCTGCTCATGGGTAAACTGAACGAACTGTTCCCACAGCCACGGATATTTCTTCGGATCGTAGCTGGGTCCGCGTGACGTAAAGCTCCCCGCTTCCATTCCCGGCGCCCAGTAGTACGGCGTATGCCAATCGGCCTTGGAGAAATAGGCGGAAATGCCGAGCCCCTTGGCACGGAAGGCATCAAACAGCTCCTTCGTAATATCGGCGTATTTATGCGTATGGAACGGACAGTCCGGCCCCGTGACGCGGTAGTCGGTCGTATGCGTATCCCACATGCAGAACCCGTCATGATGCTTGGTCGTAAAATTCAAATATTTGAAGCCGTTCTCCGCTGCCAGATCAGCCCACAGATCAGGCTGAAACCGAAGCGGGTTGAACGTCTTGTTCAGATCGAAATACTGCCGCTTAAGCTCCTCCGCATCGATATCCCAATCAATGCCGTCGCGCGACCAGTCCGCGTCCTTATCGCTCAGCGCCCACGATTCGACCAGGCCGAGCTGGGAATACGGCCCCCAATGCATCATCAGGCCCAGCTTCTGGTCCTTGAACCATTCCAGGCGCTCCAGGAGCAGCGGATCCTCCGGCTTGACCCACTTGTCCTCGCTGCTGAAATTATGTACGCCCTGCTCCACTACCGCTTGCTCTTCCTCTACCAGCTTGTTCTCCGACATGGTGTACCTCCATATTTCATTTGTGATAACGGTATCTTTGAAGATCATTAGAACGGGCTTCGCCTGCCCTTTAAAAACAATAGCCAACCCCCGGTCAAGAAGCGACCGGGATACGTTGGCTCTTTGTTTTTCAACTATGCATCTGATTATTGCTCAGCGTTCCAGCGATCATAAGCGCCTTGGTAAAGCTCGACGAGACGGTCGCTGCCCATTTTCTTGACTTGTGCGACATATTTATCCCAATTCTCAAGCGGCTCTTGGCCTGTTACGAATTTGGCTTCCATCTGTTTCACGTACGTTTCCAAATCGGACAACAGCGCAGTTGCCTCGCTCTGCTCTTCATTCGTCAAGTAGACGTTAGGGAACGGCGATTTACCGATCGGCACAAGCTTTTCTTGGTTCTGCTGGTCGATCCACTCATCGAATTCGGTGCGAAGACCTTTCGCAACATCCGGATCATTGACGCCAGGCGTCAGAATGCCGTAGTTCGGCGTGATTTTGCCGCGATACTCCTCACGATCGCCGCCGCCCGGCACTGGGAGCCATTCTTTCACGCGGTTAGCTTCATCCTTGAATTTCCACAGGGTGCCTTCCGGTCCTTGGTTAAACAGCGTAGCGCCTTCATAGCTGTACAGGTAATCGATCCAGCGCATGGTCGCTTCCGGAGCCGGGTTGCTGCTCGAAATGGCGAATGTGCCTCTTGCCGACATGCCAGGATGCATGCCGTATACCGGAGAGTCGGCGATTTCACTCTTCACCGGCGTCATGAGCGGATGCTCGCTGCTAGGCTCGCCGCCGAGCGTGAAGTACGCATGGTAGTCGTTAAACAGAGCCAGCTGATTGTTTTCTCCCTTGGCCTTTTTCTGATCGCCTGTTTGCGAGAAGGTCTCATGATCCAGCAGTTCTTCCTTCCACAGACGGTTCATGAACGTCAGATAGCCTTTGTAGCCTTCTTCCTGATAAGGGTAGTGTACTTTCCCATCCTTGTCGGAATAGATGCCTTCGTTGTACATGCCCCAGAAGCCGAAGAAGTACATACGCAGGTCATCCAGCTTGACGGAAGTCAGCGGAATCTCGTCTTTCTTTCCGTTTCCGTTAGGATCTTCTTCCTTGACGCGTTTCAAGAATGTATATAATTCCTCAGTAGTCTTAGGTTCGGACACGTTTAGCGCTTTTAGGAACTTGCCGTTGTACCACATCGGGCCTCTGTACCATACGGCAGCCTTGTCGACGAACGGCAGGGCGTAAATATGTCCGTCCGGGGTTGTGAAAGATTTGCGGACATCAGGGTTCTCGTCAAAAATCTTTTTGATGTTCGGTGCATAACCCTCGTCAATGTACTTCTCCAGCGGAATGAGGATGCCCTGGCTGCCGTAAGTTACCTGCTCAGCCGGCTTCAGATCCGCCGCATAGAACATATCGGGCAAATCGCCGCTCGCAAACACCAGATTTTTCTTTGTTTCAAAGCTGTCAATCGGAGAAAGCTGATATTCCAGCTTGATGCCTGACAATTTCTCCATCTCTTGTAGTACGGGCATCGTATTCCAATCGGCTACACCGGCATCCTGTGACATGACCGTCAGCGTGATCGGCTCATCCACAATCGGGAAACCTTCCTTCTTTACCCCTTCCGTGCTGGCTGTCCCGGACGGTGCTGTAGCAGCGCCATCTCCTTTAGGTGAACCACAGGCTGCAAGCATTGTTGCTGAGAGGGTGAGGCAGAGTAAAATAGATGATGCCTTGCGAAGCTTTTTCATGACAACAACTCCCCTTTTTTGGTGTGGATTGTATGGTTTAAGATCAGCCCTTAACGGAACCAATCATAACACCCTGCACAAAATAACGTTGAAGAAACGGGTAAACAGCAATAACCGGAAGTGTCGCAACGATAATGACCGCATATTTGACCAGTGCGGCAATTTCCGCTTTGGAATTCATCGCTGCAGCGGATGAGGCGTCAATCGCTCCGCCGCCCTGAGCCGCCATCTCCTGAAGCACCAGGATTTGACGCAGGAAGAGCTGCAGCGGATACTTCGCCGCATCGTTCAGATAAATCATGGCGCTGAAGTAACTATTCCAATGTCCGACGCCGTAGAAAAGCGCCATGACGGCAATAATCGGCATCGAGAGCGGCAATACGATTTTGACGAATAACCGGAAGTTCGTACAGCCGTCGATATGGGCCGCTTCCTGAAGCTCCTTCGGAATGGTCGATTGGAAGAACGTCCGGGACACAATGATATTCCATATGGACGCAGCTCCCGGCAGTATAAGAGCCCACATGCTGTTGACCATGCCAAGATCTTTCACGAGCAGGTAACTCGGAATCAGTCCCCCGCCGAAAAACATCGTAACCAGGAACACCGCCATAAAGAATCCTCTGCCCACAAAATCTGAGCGACTGAGCGCATAGGCTGCAGGCAGCGTGACAATCAAATTCACGATCGTACCTATCACTGTATAAATAATCGTGTTCTTATAGCCAATCCAAATGTTGGCATTCTCAAACACCCTGGCATATCCATCAAAAGTTATCCCTTTCGGAATCAGCCACATTTCACCTGAGCTTACGTACTTCGGATCACTGATAGAAGCGCTGACAATGTACAGCAGCGGGTACAGTACGATGATCAGTGCAATCGTCAAATAGATGTAGTTGCATAGCAGGAATAATTTATCCCCCTTGCTTTCCCTTACCGTGGATGGCATATGTTATTCCCCCTTCTACCACAGGCTGTTTTCGCTGGTGCGGCGTGCAATTTGGTTCACCGCGATCAGCAGTATCGCATTAATTACCGAGTTGAACAATCCGACGGCCGTGGAGAAGCTGTACTGGGCATCGACCAGACCGGACCGGTAGACGAAGGTCGAGATGACATCGGAAGAACTCATGTTCAGCGGGTTTTGCAGCAGCAGGATTTTTTCGAATCCAACCCCTAAAATGCTGCCCATATTCAGAATCAACAGGATCGTGATCGTAGGTACGATCGCCGGAATATTGATGTGCAGAATGCGCTTGAACCGGCTCGCACCATCCACGACGGCTGCCTCGTGCAGCTGCGGATCGACGCCCGACAATGCGGCCAGATAGATGATGGTGCCCCAGCCCGCACTCTGCCACACGCCGGACAGCACGTACACGGTCTTAAACCAGGCAGGGTCCGTCAAGAATTGCGGCGGCTGGAAACCGAGCATTTCCACAAAATTAACGATCATGCCCGACGAAGGGGACAAGAAGGTAATGATCATGCCGGACATAACGACAACCGATATAAAATGCGGCGCATACGTGACGGTCTGTACCGTACGCTTGAAGAATGAATCCTTCACTTCATTGAAGGCTAGCGCCAGAATGATGGGAAGCGGAAAGCCGATCGCCAGCTCATACAAGCTGATGCTCAAGGTATTCCAGAGCAAGTCCCAGAAGTAATAAGAGTTAAAGAAGCGTTCGAAATGGTCGAATCCGACCCACGGGCTTCCCGTTATTCCCAACGTCGGGATGAAGTTTTTGAAGGCAATTTGGATCCCGTACATCGGGCCATAATGGAAAATGACAAAATACAGAAATGCCGGAGCGATAAACAAATACAGCTCCCAGTTTCGAATCATCCTCCTCCATAATGTATTTTTCTTACGATTCGGCATCGTGTTCACCGATAAGCTTTGCGTCAGGGCGGATTGACCATCTTGCTGCATAGGTTGCCCCCTCCTTTTCTAATGAAAATCCGGCCATTTTTTTTCGGAAAAGCACCCCTGTTCAATGTAAAAGAAAGAGCCTTCCTGACCACACATCCTTAGCGTGCGGCTTTGCCCGCTTCAGAATTGTTAACGCTTACATCCCAAGTGTATGGATCGCGGCATCATCCGTAAATATGTCATTTTCAATTGTCCGGTTATAACAGCGCCATCCATTGGTATGACGGGCTTTTCACGTCCTTCCCAGTCTTGTATTGTCATTTTTCGGGCAGGAAAACATGTGGTTTTTGACCCCTTACCCTACGGTAAATTGTCATCCTCGCTAACGGGATGATCCTTGACAGATGTCATATCTGACCGTAAGTTGGAAAAATAAACCGTAAAAGCAAAACTGACATATTCTAAAAGAAACGAGGTATTATGCATGCAGCCATCATCCTGGATTTTAGCCGGCTACGCAGGGCACAAAGTCTTATCCGAGATCACGGCCGAAGATGCCCGGCGGCTCACTCACTTGAACATCGCTTTTGCCCATATCCAAGAAGACAAGATTACGTATACCGACACGAACACCATTCACGAGATCCAACGCTTGAAAGCCGTCAATCCCGAATTAACCATACTGTTGTCCGTTGGCGGCTGGGGCTCCGACGGATTCTCGAGAGCGGCAGCCACGTCGGAAGGTAGACAAAGCATGTGCGAATCGGCGATCAAGCTGCTGCAAGAGTTTCCCTTTGACGGCATTGACCTGGACTGGGAGTATCCATGCTACTCGATCGCCGGAACGGCGGCATCGCCAAACGACAAGGAAAACTTTACGCTGCTGCTGAAGGAGCTCCGGGAAACGCTGGATCAGTACGGGCGGGGCGAGACACACTACCTGTTGACCATCGCGGCCGGAGCCGATCAATATTATATCGACGGCACCGAAATCAATGACATCCACCCTTATCTCGACTTCATTCAGCTGATGACGTACGACATGCGCGGTGGATTCCAGACGCTGACGGGCCACCACACCAACCTGTACACCTCCACCGGCGATCTGTTCCGAATCAGCGTCGACGCATCGGTCCGTCTGTTTACCCTAGCTGGTGTGCCGCGCGAAAAAATCGTGATCGGGGCCGCATTCTACTCCAGGAAGTGGAACGATGTGCCGGACGTGAACAACGGATACCTCCAGGTCGCTCCTTCCCCCGGAGGTTACGGCCCGACCTATACCCAGCTCGCTGCCGAGTATTTTAGCAATCCTTCCTATAAGAGGTACTGGGACGACGAAGCCAAAGCGCCTTATTTATTCGACGGCAGCAGCTTCATCACATACGATGACGCCGAATCCCTGACCCATAAATGCAAATACATACAGGAGCAGGGGCTGGCCGGCATCATGTTCTGGGAATACAGCTGCGATGCTACGCACAGCCTGGTGGATGCCTTGTACAAAGCATTGCGCTCTTAGCGGGGCTGAGCTAGCACGAGCTGCAGCAGATTCACTCCCTTCATCATGTCTTAGAAAAGTTGATGATAGACGAGCTGAACGTTATTTTATATAACATGCAGTTGACTTCATCTTCTTGCGCTGCAATGACTTGGCTTCATTCTATGGGTTCCTTCCGGATCCCGTAAATATGTCGTTTTTATCTATAACTATAGAGCACGAAAACCCTTATTTATACTGGGAAATTCATACTGCATATGTTGAATTTTCACCTCACATAAGCATGCCGCCACACGGACAGTTTCAAAGTTTTGGACATTAAAAAAAGCCGGTCCCCAATAGGGACCGGCTTTTCAGCTTATGCAAACCCGGGCATTTCTTGTCGTTCGCGTTATGTTTATGTCACTAAATATAACCTACTTAGCTGTTGAACGGTCGTCATTCGTAACGTCACCGAAGAAGCGGATCGAGTACAGTGCACACAGTCCGACAATCGTATAGATGATGCGGGAGCCTACAGAGCTCTGCCCACCAAACAATGCAGCGACCAGGTCGTATTGAAACAGACCCACGAGCAGCCAGTTGATGCCTCCGATAATCAATAACAGCAATGCGATGGTATTAAATGTTCTCATCGTTTAACCCTCCTTACGCCCTTTTTTTCATGTCATTTCTTATATGGTTTATACAATAGATTCTGGTAACTATTTTTAACCAACAATTGCATTTATAATCATGACCGGACAAAAAAACATCCCTAAGCGGGATGTCCTTGATACTCGATTCGAAATCGCCTTCTTCCCCTACACTTCCTTAGGAAATCCACGCTGTTGACGCAGAAGCTCCAGAAAGATCTCAACGGCCTTGGTGTGATAAGGCGTCTTCTGCGTAATCCATGAGAACTGGCGCGCCACCGGCTTGCCATCCGGTACCAGCATATGCAGCGTTCCGAGTCGAATCTCCTTGCGCACCGCCCACCTCGACAACAGCGTAACGCCAAGGCCTGCCTCCACGGATTCCTTGATCAACTGGGTGCTTCCGAACTCCACGATATGCTTAGGATGAACATGATACCGGGAGAACATCCGCTCCGTTGCCTCGCGGGTGCCCGAACCGGCTTCCCTGACAATCCAGGTCTCATCCGCCAGCTGGGACAGCGGCACCTCCTGCAGATGGTCGTACCGCCCGTCACGGGGGACCATCACCACCATTTCATCCTCCGCGAAAGCCTCGATATGCAGCTTCTCATCCTGATAGTCGCCCTCGACGATCCCGATATCCGCCTCATGTCGCAATATCATCTCCGCCACCTCCTTGGTGTTCCCGATCGTAATCGACGGGCGGATCAAGGGATAACGCTCCCTCATATAAGCGATCAAATGCGGCAGCATGTACTCCCCGAAGGTATAGCTGGAGCCGATGGACAGATGGCCGCTTGCCCGATGCATCAAATCGTCCACAAGGGCGTTCATGCGGGTGTACAGGCCCAAAATGTCCTTCGCATGATGGTATACGATCTCTCCCGCTTTCGTAAGCCGGACGTATTTATTGGTTCTCTCCAGCAGCTTGGTGCCAACGGAACGCTCCAACGCTTGGATATACTGGCTTACCGCCGGCTGTGTCATAAGCAGTTCCTCGGCCGCGCGGGTAAAATTCCCCTTGTCTACGACGGCTACGAATACTTCCAGTGCTTGATCCACGCTTTTAGCCCCCTTCGTTCCAGATCCATATTTGGTTATGCGTTATATTACCATAATAAATTACTTATGATGATCATCATAATGATTTATTTTTCTTATTCTAAGCAATGGGATACGATGGGTTCAGACCAACCGAACGAATCGGAGGTTATGTCTTATGGCTGAACCCGCATATTCCAAATCTCAAGAGCATGTCCATCGTCTGGTTCGATGGACGCAGCATTCGCTGCCCGCCACTGCTGGCGGCGTAGCCTTTACCTTTGTCATCGCCCTTATCGGTTACGGATTAGCCAGCGTGCCGGGCCTTGGCTATCTTGGCCAGCTTGCCTGGGCAATTCTGATCGCCGCTGTATACCGGCAGCTCCGCGGTTACCCGGAGAGACTGCGCATCGGGATCCAATTCACGGCCAAGCGTCTGCTGCGCCTAGCGATCATTCTATATGGCTTAAAGCTGAATATCGGCGTCGTATTCCAGCAAGGCTTGGGTTTAATGCTGAGAGATGTCATCAGCGTCGTGTTTGCGATCGGGCTTACACTAATGATTGCCAAATGGCTGAAGGCCGATATGTCCCTGTCCCTTCTGCTCGGGATCGGAACAGGCGTATGCGGCGCGGCGGCCATCGCCGCCGTGTCCCCGATCGTGAAAGCCAAGGAAAAGGATACCGCGCTTGGAGCAGGGCTTATTGCCTTTCTCGGAACCATCGTCGCGATCGGTTATACCCTCGTCCAGCCGCTGCTTCCCTTATCGGATACCCAATACGGCATCTGGTCGGGCGTAAGTCTTCATGAGATCGCCCATGTGGCACTCGCAGCCGCTCCGGCAGGCGAAGACGCTCTTGCGATCAGCCTGCTTGCCAAGCTTGGCCGCGTATTTCTGCTCGTGCCGCTCAGCATCGTGCTAATGGTCTGGATGAAGCGGACCGGACGTTTGCAGAGCCAAACGCGGATGGAGTTTCCCTGGTTCCTGCTTGGCTTCATCGCAGCGAGCTTGCTGGGAAGCTGGGAATTTACCGGACAACCGATCATTCCCCTGCCGATCAAGGATACGATATCCCAGGCAGCCTCCTTCATCCTTGCCATGGCGATGGTGGGACTTGGCCTGAATGTCCACTTGAAGGACATACGCGGCGCCTGGCGGCCGCTGCTGGCCATGGCCATCACCACCGTGCTGCTGATCCTGCTGACTTATGCCATGGCATAAGCAATCAGGTGACGGCCCAGTGCACGAAACGAAAAGCCATTCCCTGCTCGCGGGGGATGGCTTTTTGGCGGTGAATGCCTCCAATCCCTTTCCATCCTCCGAGCTTTGGATTCAGACCGACTCCGGTTTTTGCAGCATGGCCAGCCCCGTCTTTTTCTTTCCATTTTAGGGTAAAACTAAAAGGGCGGGGGTGTCCGATCCGGGGGGACGGTTTAGCTCCCCCGCTTTCTTGGGTATTTGAGCTTAGTATGCAGTCATCATGCAGAGCGATCAGGATAGAGGAGATGGAAGTATGCAGCGAAATCATACGATTATGCAATTCTTCGAATGGCATGTGGCAGCCGACGGCTCCCACTGGAACCGGCTCAAGAACGCAGCGCCGGAGCTGAGCAAGGCAGGGATCGACGCGGTTTGGATTCCTCCGGTGACAAAGGCATCGTCCGCCGAGGACAATGGTTACGGCGTTTACGACCTGTATGATCTGGGAGAATTCGATCAGAAGGGAACGGTTCGCACGAAGTACGGAACCAAGCAGGAATTGACCGATGCCATCGCGGCCTGCCAGAAGAACGGGATCGCGGTTTATGTGGATCTGGTGATGAACCATAAGGCTGGCGCCGATGAGACCGAGCGTTTCCGGGTGGTACAGGTCGACGAGATGGATCGGACCAAGGATATATCGAAGCCGTTCGAGATCGAGGGATGGACCAAATTCACGTTCCCCGGCCGGGGGGACCAATACTCTGCCTTCCAATGGAACTTCACTCATTTCAACGGGACCGATTACGACGAAATCAACAAACGTTCCGGCATTTACCGCATCGTCGGCGAGAATAAATCGTGGAGCGACAAGGTGGACAATGAATTCGGCAATTACGACTACCTGATGTTTGCCAACATTGATTACAGCCATCCGGATGTGCGCAAGGAAATGATTGCATGGGGAAAATGGCTCGTGGATACGCTGCAATGCAGCGGATTCCGGCTGGATGCGATCAAGCACATCAATCATGACTTCATCAAAGAATTTGCGGCAGCCATGAAAAAAAAGCGCGGCGATGATTTTTACATCGTGGGGGAGTTCTGGAACCCCGAGCTTCAGGACTGCCGGAATTTCCTGGATACGGTGGATTATAAAATCGATCTGTTCGACGTGTCTCTTCACTATAAACTCCAAGCGGCTTCGAAAGCCGGCCGCTCCTTCGATCTGCGGACGATTTTCGACGATACGCTCGTGCAATCGCATCCGATGAATGCCGTCACGTTTGTGGACAATCACGACTCGCAGCCGCAGGAATCGCTGGAATCCTGGGTCGAGGATTGGTTCAAGCAGAGCGCTTATGCGCTGATCCTGCTGCGGAAGGACGGTTATCCTTCGGTCTTCTACGGCGATTATTACGGAATCGGCGGCGAGAACCCCATTCCCGGCAAACGGGAAGCGATTGATCCGCTGTTGTATGCCCGGGCGAATCGGGCGTACGGCGAGCAGGATGATTATTTTGACCACCCGAATACGATAGGCTGGGTCCGCCGCGGCATTCCGGAAATCGAATGTTCCGGCTGCGCGGTGGTCATCGCCAACGGCGAAGCCGGGGATAAGCGAATGTTTGTCGGCGAGCATCGCGCCGGAGAGGTATGGGTGGATCTGACCCGCACCCGGAAGGATCGCGTAACGATCGGCGAGGACGGCTTCGGCCTGTTCCCGGTGAACGGCGGCAGCGTGTCCGTCTGGGCTCACCCGGATATCCCCGTAGAAGCGTGACAAACCGCATTCGGCATGGACATAAAAAGACCGGAAGAAATCGGCTTCGGCAGAAGCTTGCCTCCTTATGGGAAGCACCTGCATAAGCTTTCATTCTTCCGGTTTTTTTGCGTTAACAGCCAGAGCCCCTCAATCAGCCCTTAACCTGAAAACGGCGGCGCAAACCCTCGCCTAACAGGTTGAACGTGATGATCAGCAGCATCATGGCAAACGCCGGATAGACCACGAATTGGAACTTCCCAAGCCAGATGTCTGCCCGATGCTTGGACAGAATGGTCGCCCAGTTATAACCCGTCTCCACGAATTCCATGACGTAATAATTAACTTCCTTCCATTCATGACCAAGGAAGATGTTCACGATCGCAAGCTGGCCGAGCAGGAGCATGACCTTTCCCATATCCAAACAGAAGTTGACGATCACTTCGGGGAACATAACCGGAATATAGTAATTTTTCGTCAGCGTCCTCGTGCGAAGACCTAACGCGGTTCCGGCCTCCATATAAGGCTCGCTTGCCATCTTGTGGGCCTGCTGCTGAATCGTGATGGCCACCCGCCCGGCTTCGACGCTAGCCAGAATCAGAATGGCCCAGCCCATCCGCTGCTGGGAGAAGAGAAAGAACGGAAGCGCAAGCAGCAGCGCGGATGCGAAGACCGGCGGCAAATAGGAGCACAACTGGTTCCAAAAGGTGATGAACCGGTGGGTGAACCCCTTTTTCTTGCGGGCAATCAATCCCAGGGGCACCCCGATCGCATATCGGACAGCCGTAATCGCGAGCACCAGCAGGATCGTATCCTTGGCGGTCACAACCAGCTTGCTCAGGTTATCGACCCCTCGCTTGTCCGATCCAAGCCAATTCTTCGAGGAAGGCTTATAGGGCGGAAGGGTCAGCTTCTGCTTCCCGTCCTTCATGACCCATCTGGAGGGTTCCTTCTTTAAATCCTTATCAATGAAGGGCATGTAAGGCCCCGCCAGCATAACGAAAACAAAGAAAGCAAGCAAAATACTGCCTATCCATAAAGGGAAGTTCTTCAAGACGACTCACCTCGTATCTTTATCGTGGATCAAAGTACTTGCGTGCCGAATGACTGATCCATTGGACGATCATGAACAGCACCATAAAGGAAAATGCGATATAAATAATGACACCCGGTTCATAATTGCCGCCGGTGCCGCTGAACGTATTGTAATCCAGTGCCAGAAACAATCTCCACGCCGCCCCTGGATAGTTGCGGTAATATTCCACCACGAGCAGGTTGGATAAGATGAAGACAAGCAGGCCCGGAAGATGGGTCAGGATGGTCGCGATGCCGTTGCGCAGCATATGTTTGTAGACAACCTTCCGGTCGCTCAGACCTTTGGCTTTAGCCAGCAGTATGTACATCTTGCCTTCCTGTGCGAGCAGCGAGGCCGACGTGATTCGGGCAATGAAGAAAATCGGGTAAATCGAGACAAGCAGCGAAGGCAGCACGAAGGCCTCCCAACCATCAACCGCAAAATAACGGATAGCCGGAACATGCTTAATAAGCACCCACTGGGCGATCAGCATCAGGAAAAAATCCGGAATGGACTGGAACAGCCATGTCGTCCAGTGCCCCAGCGCGCTAAATTTGGTCTTGGACAATTTGTAGTCCAGGACTCCCTTCAGAATGCCGAACACGAATCCTATGAATAAAGCGGATACAATAACGAGCAGGCTTTTGCCGACGGCTCCGAAAGCGGCCGCTTCCGAAGACTGGCCGTTATATCGCGATTCCCCCAGCGTACCGTTCTGAATCGCCGCTGCAAAATAATCCCGGATATGCGTCACATACTCACCCAGATCAAAGGAATAATTTGTCACCCATAAATTGCTGTCCAGCGACAGATTCAGATCCCTTGGAACCAGGACGATGAGGACGATGAACATAAAAGCCAGCAGGCTGGTCACCGTCGTTTTGAGCATTTGCGTTTTTAATCTCATACCGTCCTCCCACACATGATTTCAGTAGTACCCCTCTTGGTTCATTCGATTAAGCACTTATTCTACTACTATCATACATCTCCTAAATAAGTCCAGATGAAAATACAAAATTTTACTTTTGATATTTCCGCATCAGGTATTGAAATTCATATATCCATGTACCCGCTCGCATAAACCCTGGATGTCGCCCTATCAAATTGCAATCCGCCGTAAAAGGATATACTCTGAACTTAATACATCTCACTGGAGGAGGTTTCTACGGCGATGTCGATCTATGAATATGAAGTAAAAACGATACGCGGCGAATCCCAAACGCTGGAATCTTATAAAGGCGACGTCATGCTGATCGTCAATACGGCGACCAAATGCGGCTTTGCCCCTCAATTCGACGGTCTGGAGAAGCTGCACCAAACCTACCGCGACCAGGGATTGGCCGTTCTCGGCTTCCCCAGCAGCCAATTCATGAATCAAGAGCTGGAGGAGGATGCCGCGATCGAAGAGGCCTGCAAGCTTAATCACGGCGTCACCTTCCCGCTGTTTTCCAAGATCGATGTGAACGGCACGAACGCTCATCCGCTTTACAAATATCTGACCAGCGAAGCCCCCGGCGCACTGGGCATCAAGGCGATCAAATGGAACTTCACCAAATTTCTGGTGGACCGCAGCGGCAAGGTGATCAAGCGCTTTGCACCGACGGACACTCCGGAGAAGATGGAAGAGGATATCAAGAAGTTGTTGTAAACCGATGCAGGACAGGATCCATTCTCCGTTTGCTTGTCACCTAAAAAAGGGCTTGCCCGAGGTCCATCGACCTTGGGCAAGCCCTTTATGTTATGATGCTTGGCATCGTCATGGTTATGGTACGCAGCATTTTCCGGCTGTGTTTCCAATCTCTATCCGGATAGGCCGTCTGTACGATCTTTATACCGTGCGCGGCTGCTCCCGCACCCAGACGGCCATTTCATTCTCGCCGCGGTTGCCCCATAAATAATAGGGAATAGCCTTTAATGATGCGGGAAGCATCTTTTTGGGAGAAGAACGATACAGCTGCTCATCGCCCCAATCGTCAGACTCTTCAAGCCACCCGGCTCCTTCAATGACAACCGCTCCGCCGAGAAGATTCGGATCAAATCGCGAACGAAGCTTCGGATCGCCCGCAAGCGATAGCGAGGATACAGGCACTCCATGATCGACGCTTTCCAGGCAGTATACGAGCGGCCCGCGCTGAATCGCGGCCTTGCCGGCATTCCCCCGTATATTCGGATTGGCTCTGACCTGATGGATCTCCATGGAGAATGCCAACTCCACGGTGTCTCCCGGCGCCCATACTCTCTTCACGCAGGCATAGCCGTCTTGAGTAATATCCTCTACGTTCATTTCTTGCCCGTTCACGCGCAAGCCGGCTTTGCCGCGCGACCAATCCGGAATGCGAAGGGCCACCGTCCACTCGACAGCCTGCTCAGGCTGAAGCGTAAACGTAACGTCCCCGTCCCAAGGCAGCGCGCTGTTCTGCATTACCTTCACAGGCACGTCCCCGAATCGCACCTCCGCCTCGCCGCCGATGTACAGATGGGCATACAGCGTATCGCCATTCATCGTATACACGTATTCGCCCAGCGATGACAGCAGCCTTGCCACGTTCGGCGGGCAGCAGGCGCAGGCGAACCATCCCGGCCGAACCGGCTTCACATGAGCCTTGCCCGGATTATGGCGGCAGGCCGCAGGCCATACCTCAAGCGGGTTTACATAGAAGAAATGCCGCCCGTCCTGAGCCATGCTGCCAATGACCGTGTTAAACAGCGCGCGCTCCATCACGTCCGCATACTCGGATTTAGGTGCCAGCTGGAGCATACGTTGGGCAAAAAAGATCAAGCCGATGGATGCACAGGTCTCGGAATACACGGTATCATTCGGCAGATCGTAATCCGTCGTAAACGCCTCGCCGTGATGAGTGGAGCCGATCCCTCCGGTAATGTACATCTGTTTATGGACCATGTTCCGCCACAAGGCATCGCAAGCCTCAAGCAGAGCCGGGTCCTTCGTTCTGGCGGCCAGATCCGCCATCGCCGTGTACATATATACGGCCCGGACCGAGTGCCCGACGGCCTCCTTCTGCTCCCTAACGGGCAGATGGCTCTGATGATAAGCCAAATGCGGGGCGTGCAGCACCGAGCGATAGAAGGATTTCTTCCCGCGCTGTTCCCACTCCTGAAGGAAGAAGTGGGGTTCCGTCCCGCGCTCATCGATGAAATATTGGCTCAGGCTCAAATATCTCGGCTCTTGAGTCACCTCATACAATTTCACCAGGGCCAGCTCAATCTCCTGATGGCCGTCAAACCCATGGATTTTCCCATCTTCGGGTCCAAAAACGCTATCGATATGATCCGCCAAGCGGCATACCACATCCAGTAGCTTCCGCTTTCCCGTCGCCCTGTAGTGAGCAACTCCGGCTTCAATCATATGACCGGCGCAGTACAACTCATGACAGTCCGTCAGATTGGTCCAGCGTTTCTCCGGCTCCTTCACCGTAAAATACGTATTCAGATAGCCATCCGGCTGCTGGGCGTCGGCAACCAGATCAATTAGCTCATCCACCTGTTCTTCCAGCTTCGGATCCCGATGAGTGGCCAGCGAATAAGCCGCAGCCTCAAGCCATTTGGCGACATCGCTGTCCTGAAACACCATGCCCCCGTATTCACCCTCGTCCCTGCCGGCAGCGATGCGAAAATTGGATACGCCATGGCTCGGCTCAATGCCCGGAATTCGATCATGGAGGGCCTCGTATTGGTAGGGAATCACCACTTCCCTTACCAGTTCTATGTAATTCGACCAGTAAGGGTCGGTCAGTTTCACTTGCTTAAGAGGCACGGCAGCTGAACGCGTAGTAAGAGTCATCATCTCGGATATACACTCCTTTTGGGGTTCGAATAGGATAAAGCCTCGACACTTCCCATTCTACGATCTATGATAGGATGAAAACGATAACAGAATCGACCTAATTTCTTATACGATTTCACACTTCCTTGGAGGTGTTACCATGTCGGAACAAAGCGTGCTTTCCTTCACCTCTCTGCCGCTGCCCTACTTCCTTGAATCCGGTAAAACGCACTACATGCCGGGCGAATCGCATCCGAACCGGAGAAACCTTGGCGTCTTCGACCTCATCCTCGTTCAACGCGGCTGCTTGTTTCTGGGCGAGGAGAACCTGCAGTGGGCACTACGTGCCGGGGATATGGCCGTATTGATGCCGGACGCGCACCACTACGCTGTGCAAGAGTGCCGGGAGGAAACCTCCTTTTATTGGCTGCATTTTCAATCGGCGGCAACGAGCACAACCGATCATGCGTCGATCTCACACAATATCAAGCTGCCCAGGCAAGGCCATATCCCTTATCCGGAGCAAGCCTATCAGCTGTTCGATTCCTTGCACCTTCAGGCTACGGAGCCGAGATCTACGGCGTTTTGGCGCGAACAGACCCTATTTATCGAGCTGCTGGAGCTGCTGGATCCGTCGCGGTCCGATCAGGAGCAATCGCGGGTGCGCAAAGTCGCGGAGCAGGTGGAATCCTATATCAAAATGCATTACCGCGAGCCCATCAGCAACGCACGTTTATCGTCTGACCTGCATTTCCACTACAATTACCTGACGCGCTGCATGAAGGCCTCGCACGGCTTGACGCCAACGGAATACCTGCTGCAGTACCGCCTGGACCAGGCGAAGCGGCTGCTACTGACTACCCAGTGGTCCATGGCCCGGATCGCGGAGCATGTGGGATTTCAATACCCGCCCTATTTCTCCCGCCGCTTCTCCGCCCGTTTCGGCCTGTCGCCGCTGCAATTCCGAAAGCAGTACACGGAATAAGCAGCATAAGCAGCGGCATGGGATTTGCGGCTGCGCATTGCTATATTCTTCCGTCGGGCATGCGGTGAGGGACAGACGGCTCTTGATCGAGAGCATCAAGCTGCGCAATGCCTTCCTTGCAGCGCAGCGCAAAAAGGGACAGGCCCCTTCCGGGCCCGTCCCTAGATTAATCAACTGCTCAAGGCTACGCTTCGCTTGGCAGATTAAGCTGCCAGGATACGCCGAACTTGTCCGCGATCCAGCCGAACTTTTGGCTGAATCCATAGTTATCCAGCGGCATCATCGCACCTCCGCCATCGATCAAAGCACCGTATACCTTCTCGATCTCGGCTTCGGACTCGCAAGTCAGATAGATGGAGAAGGAAGGCGTGAACGTAAACTCATGCTTCACGTTGCTGTCGATGCACATGAACGTTTGTCCCTTCAACGAAAAGGCCGCATGCATGACGCTTCCCTCGGCTCCCGGCTGATTGGGTCCATAACGGGTAATGCTGATGATTTCGGAATCCTCAATAATGGAAATGTAATGGTTCATAGCTTCTTCCGCGTTGCCCTGAAACATTAAAAACGGGGTCACACTCTTCATCGATAACACACGCTCCCTTATTCATCGGTTTAAGATGGGTAGTTTATCGTTCCTGTCTCTAACAGCTGCTTCAGCCCCTCAAACATATAACCCCAGCCATGCTCGGTTTGGTCATGGTATTCGGTCAGCGCTTTTTCAATATCCTCTGCGGTCCAGTCTTCCTCATGAGGGACAACGATCTCCTGGGAGAACGTCATTTCGCATCCCGCGTCTACGGCTTTGAACTCCACCGTAATGCGGTCCACGGTGTCGCTGAACTGGGGCATCTTGAAGGTGAGCACCAGCTTGCGCGGCCGGTCTATGACCAGATACTCTCCAATGGCCCGGTACTCCTTGCCTTCCCTCACGTCAACAATCTCCCAGCTTCCGCCCACGCGCGGATCGTTGCGGGCGATTTTGTTCGTTGTTTCCATCGTAAACAACCATTTCCTCATCATGTCGGGATTTAACCAGGCATCAAATACTCTTTCCGGCGCTGCCTCAAATTGGCGTTTCATGATCAGCGTGGTAGTGGAGGCGTTATCCAATGTTAATCATCCTTCTCTTATCAAAAGTGGTAATGCGTCTATTTCCCTACGTTACTCATCGTTGTCCAGGATGTTCAGCGGTATTCCTAAGGATTCTTCTAGTGCTCCTCCCTCTTCGCTTTGTTCAGCTCGCGTTCAAGCGCATCAAATTGCCGATTCCAGAATCGTTCGTAGAATTGCAGCCATTCCATCGCTCTTGACATGACGTTCGGATTCAGACGACAGGTATGCGTCCGTCCATGGATGGACCGTTCGAGCAGGCCGGAGCGCTCCAGTACCTTGATATGCTTGGAGGCTGCCGCAAGCGACATGTCAAACGGTTCAGCCAGCTCAGATACCGTCCGTTCCTGCGATGCGATCATGCGCACCATCTCTCTTCGGGTCGGGTCAGCCAGAGCATGGAAGATGTGATCCAGTTGTTCTTCATTATTTTGTTCAACCATATGGTTAACTATAATGGGCGAATTACATAAAGTCAACCATTCGGTTGAATATAGGACAAAAAAAGCCAAGCCCTTCGTTTAAAGAGCCTGACCATAGCCTTTCGAACAATGCGGCAGCAGCCCGCTTGGGCAGCGGATCAGGGGGTCCGCCCATTTTGTTATCCGATAATCTCTTCCAGCAGCCGCTCGAGCTCTTCGTAACTCGCAACGGTATGCTGCGGCCGATGCTCCGATTCCGGCCCGACGCTCCGGTGATTGAACCAAATTACATGCCAGCCCGCAGCCAGGGCTCCGACCACGTCATTGCGCCATGAGTCCCCGACGTAATAAGAGTTCTCCGGCTTCGTCCCGGTCTGCCTGTTCACATGGTGGAAGATCCGCGGATCGGGCTTGTCCCAGCCGACGGCACCGGATACGAATAGCCGATCCTCCGGTATCAGGCCGCCCAGCTTCATCGCCGCGATTTTGTTCATCTGATGTTCGGCCGGTCCATTGGTAATCAAGCCTACGACATGCCCGGCATCCGCCAGTTTCACCAGAAGCTCCCGGGCGCCCTCAAACATCGTGATGTTATACTGCAGGTCCAGATACGTCTGCTGTACCGCTTCGGCCTCCTCAAGAGTCAGTCGCACGCCGAATTCGGCCAACGCTAACTGAAACCGGCGTCTGCGCATATCCTCGACCGCATCCCCGTAAACTGCCGTTCCGGCTCCTCCCAGCTCGACGGACAGCTTGTCGCTGTAATAGCGCATCCGGTGGTAGGCGGCTTCATAAGGAAACGCCTCATCGGGATTGGCAATCTCCTGCACGGCCTCGCGAAAAGGCGCCAGATGGTCATACAATGTATCGTCCACATCGAAGAAGATCCCCTTCGTTGCTGTTGGTGTCTTCATGTTCATCCCTCTTCCTCATTCGATTCCTCTATTGTACCCGTATCGGCACTACCCGGGTCAAGCCCGTCTGTTAATAAGTTCCTTTCCTATGATATGATGGCATTACAGCGGCAGAAAACGGCGATTGGAGCCTTCGTCCATAATTGCGCAAGCCAAGAAAGCACCTTTTGTTATGCCTAATGCCTAATGCCTGATTCATGTACCCGGATAAGGAGATGAGTAACGATGACCAAGGATATGACCGAAGTGTGGAGCAAGGATTTTGTTCCCGAGGGAAACCGTGCCAGCAACGTGGATCGTTTTACCGGCTTTGAGGATACCTACGACCAGCATCGCCCCGAAGCCCCCCAGGAGGTTGTCGCCCTGCTGACAGGCTATTTGGAACGCAAGCCCTCTGTCGTCGTCGACTTGGGATGCGGAACGGGGCTTTCCTCCTTTGCATGGAAAGACGCGGCGGATCAAGTCATCGGGGTTGAGCCGAATGATGATATGCGCGGCAAAGCCGTCGCCAAATTGCAAACGCTGGAACAGGAAGCACGCAGCAGCGGCACGGATATCGCCGACATCAAGTTCGTCTCCGGCTATTCCAACCAATTGGCGCTGAAGGATCAGTCCGCCGACATCATCACCTGTTCCCAATCCTTTCACTGGATGGACCCGGCCAGCACATTGAAGGAGGTTTCCCGCGTTCTGCGTGACGAAGGGATATTCGCGGTATATGATTGCGATTGGCCGCCGAGCCTGACCTGGAAGGTGGAGCAAGCCTACCATGGGCTGATTGAACGGGCAGAGGCCATCATCGACGACCATGTGGAGCCTCAGGAGCAGGCCTATAAAGGAAATAAGAACGAGCATCTGAAGCATATCCGGGAAAGCGGACTGTTCCGGTTCTCCAAAGAGATCGTGTTCCACCATATGGAGCCGTTCACCGCCGCCCGGTATACCGGCCTTGCCGTCAGCCAAGGCGGCATCCAGACCGTATTCAAGCTGAAACCAAACGAATTGAACGACAACATCGCGCAGTTCCATGCGCTGGTCGAGGAGCATTTCCAGGGGCGGACGCTTCCCGTGATGCTCAGCTACCGCATGCGGCTTGGCATTAAATAAACAGAAGGGGCAGCCCAAGGTCTATCGACGCTTGGAACTGCCCTTTTGAACGTGAAGAACGAAGAATGCGGGGTGGTAATCATCCACCAAAGATTATGGAGATAAAAGCCGCCCATGCTTGAGCGGCCATCACCTTCTCCACATCAACCCGCACAGCAATTCAAACAGCTCCAGCACATGGCGCGGATTTTTGCCAGTCAGCTGCTTGATCCGGTTTAAGCGGTAGTTCAAGGTGTTCCGGTGAATGTTGAGTCTTTTGACCGTGCTGTTATGATCACCGTTCTCGGCAATGTAGACCTGAAGCGTCTCTATCAGATCCAGCTTGTCTCCGCCCTGCTCCAGCAACGGATACAGCGAGGCATGAGCATCATCCGAAGTATGGGACAGTCCGATCAGAAACCTTAAATCCTTATAAAAATTCACCTTGCGATGGGGATCGATGTTCACTCCCAGCTCCAGGGCGGATACCGCCTGCTCCAGCGAGGTAGAAGCGAGCTCCTCCTGCTCCCCGATCCCCATGCGAAGGACTTCGTCCAGGTCGATCAGCCTGTCCAGAAGACTCCCGAATCTTAAGACATCCGTCATGAAAAATACGGTTTTGTCATTCTCCAAGTTCCAGCTTTGGGGGTACGCTTGCTGCAAATGGCGGAACGCCTTCTCGCCCATCGAGCTCTGCACTAACAGCACCCGGCATTTGCGCGTCAGGTCAAGCCCATAGGCTTCAGCACGCTCCATAAAAGGCTCATCATAAGGAACCTTGCGATAGGATAGCTCATGATAGAACTTCTCCCGGTTTTGACGTTGGTTTAACATCGCCTTGTTCTGACGTTCCTGCTCGATCAATAACACAACGGTCACCTGGAGCAAATTGCTGAGCGGTCTCACCTCATCCGGATGACCTGTAATGCCAACAACGCCGATCACCTCATCATCCACCACAATGGGTTCGTTCACACCGGGCTTCATGCCGCCGCCGGCTTCATAAACCTCATAGATCCGTCCGGTTTGTATGGCTTTCTGTGCACCTGTGTGCAGCGTGCCGATCCGAGCGGGGTCCCCGCTGCCCATAATGATTCCGTTCTCATCCATCACGTTAATGTTGTAAGGAATGACGCGCATCATTTCTCTTGCGATATTTTCCGCCAAAGGTCGTGATAGTTTCATGCATGATGCCCCTCCTAACATGCCTGTCATGTGTTACCAATATGATGACATTGTAGACTCCATAGGAAAAAAATCTTTTCCTAGTGTGCACATCCGGCTGCCGATCCATATCCCGCCCGCAGAGAAAAAAGAAGCCGCCCCCGGCAGGTCAGCTCCCTTGCATCCTCTTTAAGAAGGGTATGATTACTTGTTCAAAGAAACCATGAGACGGACGATATTCTCGGATGTTCTCTCCACGTTCTGCACGCCGTTCGCCAGCGCCTCCGACAGCGTGGCAGCACCCGGCATGATGCCGAAAATCGCGTCCATCCCTTGATCATACAGCACATCGATCCCGTCACCAACCCGGCCGGCCAGAGCAACGACAGGCTTGCCATGCTTCTTCGCCACTCTCGCGACACCGAGCGGAGTTTTGCCATACTGCGTCTGGAAGTCCATCCCGCCTTCGCCGGTCCATACCATATCCGCCTGGCGCACTTTCTCTTCAAGTCCCGTATAGTCAACGACCATATCGATCCCTTTCTTCAGCGTCCCGTTCAGGAAGACCATCAGCCCGCCGCCAAGACCACCGGCCGCGCCGGCGCCTGGATAGTCTATGATATCCTTGCCCAGCTGCTGCTTCATTACCCCGGCGTAATGCCGGAGATTTCTGTCCAGCTGCTCGATCATCTCCGGCGTAGCGCCCTTCTGCGGTCCGAATACATGAGAGGCTCCCGTTTCGCCGCAGAGCGGGTTGGTCACGTCGCAGGCCACTTCGACCTCGACATCCTGAAGCCGCGGATCAAAGCCGCTTAAGTCCAAGCGCGCAAGACGACCCAGCTCCCCTCCGCCAAAAGCAAGCTCCTTCCCTTCCGCATCCAGCAGCTTGCCGCCGAGCGCCTGAACCACCCCGGCACCGCCGTCATTCGTCGCGCTGCCGCCGATCCCGATCAGCAGCCGGCTTACGCCGTGGTCAAGGCAAGCCTTGATCAGCTCGCCCGTCCCGTAGGTGGTGGTCACCAGCGGATTCCGCTGTGCGATCGGGACCAGATGAATTCCGCTGGCGCCGGCCATTTCCAGTACCCCGGTGCTGCCATCGCCTGAAATGCCGTAGGATGCCTCCACCTGATCGCCCAACGGACCCGTCACGGTGACGGTATGGACCGTACCGCCCGTAGCATCCACAAGGGATTGCATCGTACCTTCACCGCCGTCAGCCATGGGCACATGGATACACGTCACATTCGGGTTTCCCTTCTTGATGCCGCGTTCCATCGCTTCGCAGACTTCCTTTGCGGTCATGCTCTCTTTAAATGAATCGGGCGCGAGTACAATAACATAATCCTGCTTCATGGTTATCCCCTGCCTATCCTTATATATTTCACTCCACAGTACGATCTCTTAAAAGATCAATGGTAGCTCCGCCCAGCAGGCCTCCAATGACAGCGCCTCCAAACAAGGCATAGACCGGGTTCACCTTTCTAAAAATCAAGACAATGGCGATAATCAGTCCGGCAACGGCTCCGCCCCAATGTATAACTGTCCCATCCATGTTGTGAATGCCTCCTTAAGCAATAAAGCTTGTGAACAATGATGTAATCATGCCTTATGAAACTATGATTGCGCTTACAGGATACAGTATAACCGGAATGTCGCGTTCAATCCTATTGACGCCATAACGGTATTTATTGTGCACATGCACAATGAACGGTACAGGGAAACGATTGTGGCCCAAACTAAAATTCATATGTAATTAGCAGTTATCCCAATTCGCGGGAACGGTTTTCACCCGGCGCGACATGGGCAACGGCCTGCATATGCTCGAAATGGCCGCTCGAACCCCGTTTACGCGATAGCAGGGTGCCGACGATGCCGCCGGCGAACCCGATCGGAATGGAGACGATGCCCGGATGCTTAAGCGGGAAGATCGCTTCCGCCCGAATCCAGCCTGCCACTGGGTCCATTACATTGGGCCCGACAGCCATGAGCAGCAAAGAAGACGAGAGGCCGGCCGTAATGCTCGATATGGCGCCTTGCGTATTAAATTTCCGCCAAAATAGCGTGAACAGCAGCACCGGCAGGTTAGCCGAGGCGGCAACCGCGAAAGCAAACGACACGAGGAACGCCACGTTCAGCGTCTGTGCCCCGAGCGCAAGCACGATCGAAGCCGCGCCAACGACGATGGCCGAAAGCTTGGCCACCCTCATCTGCTGCGCCTCGGTCGCCCGTCCGCTGCGGAAGATGCTGCTGTAGACGTCATGGGCAAACGCCGAGGAGGCCGTGAGCACAAGCCCGGAGATCACGGCCAGTATCGTTGCGAAGGCAACGGCGGATACAAAGGCCATTAAGAATTCGCCGCCCAGCTCGCTTGCGAGCAGCGGGGCCGCCAGCTCCACCCGGTCGGACAATATGGACCAATCTACGAAGGCAGCCGCTCCAAAGCCAAGAAAAATCGTCATGGCGTAAAAGACGCCGATCGTAAACGTCGCCGTTCTGACCGAAGCACGGACCGTACGCGGGTCCCTAACCGTGTAAAAGCGCGCAATAATATGCGGCAGTCCCGCTGTCCCTAACACCAGCGCCATATTAAACGACAGCATGTCCAGCGGGTGGTCAAACATGTTGCCCGCCATCAGAAAACGCTCCTGTAATGGGGTCGCCCTCTTCATGGATTCGAATAAACCGAGCAGATCCCAATCGAACCTTGCCAGCACGATGAGGCTCACGATAAAGGTGCTGCTCACCAGCAAAATGGATTTGACGATCTGCACCCAGGAAGTCGCGAGCATGCCGCCAAACGTGACGTAGACGGTCATTAAGCCGCCGACCAGCACGATGGCGAGCGACGTCTCCAGCCCGAACAGCAAATGGACGAGCCACCCGGCGCCGACGAGCTGGGCGATCATATAGAAGACGGTGATCATCATGTTATTGACGGCGATGCATCCGCGCAGCCGTTTCTCGCCGAACCGGACCGCCACCGCATCCGCCATCGTATACCTGCCCAGGTTATGAAGGGGCTCGGCTATGATGTACTGCACGATCACATAGGAGGCAAGAAAGCCGATCGAATAGAAAAAGCCGTCGAAGCCGTACACCGCAATGGAGCCCGCGATGCCAAGGAAGGACGCCGCGCTCATATAGTCGCCGGAAATGGCTAGGCCGTTCTGCAGCCCGCTGAGACGGTTGCCTGCGGCATAGAAATCGTTCGTGCTCGTTGTCCGCCTGGCGGCATAATACGTAATCATTAACGTGCCGACCACAATCGCCAGAAAAAAAACGATGCCGGATATGTTCACTTGCCTGCCTCCTTCCGCCATGGCCCCAAAATGTTGTTGCTTTTTATTTTACGATAGAATGGCAAAAAAAGGGCGACTCCCTTCGCTGTTAACCAGCGGAGTTCACCCTTTTTTTCATAAGAAACCGTTGTTGGGTTTACGCGCCCGTATTCGCTTTGACCAGCACTTCGGCATACTTCGCCTCATCCTTGGAAGAGGAGAGCAGCGTGCCGACATAGGCTGCCAGGAAACCAAGCGGAATGGAGACGATGCCCGGGTTGCTCATCGGGAAGATCGGATCGCCTACCAAAATCGCTTTGCCGGCCGGATCCCATATATTCGGGCTAAGGGCCACGAGAATCACCGTGCTGATCAAACCCGTCAGCATCCCAGTGACCGCGCCCGTCGTATTAAATCTCTTCCAGAACACTGTGAACAGAATGACCGGCAAATTCGCGCTGGCTGCAACGGCGAAGGCCAACGAGACCAGAAACGCCACGTTCATCTTCTGCGCGAACAACGCTAGCAGGATCGAGACGACGGATACGCCGATCGAAGCGTACCGTGCCATCTTAAGCTGCTCCTTCTCGGACGATTCGCCGCGGCGCACGATTTGGCCGTAGAAATCATGGGCGAAGGCCGATGCGGCGGACAGCACAAGCCCCGTCACCACCGCGAGGATCGTCGCGAAAGCAACCGCCGAGATGAGCGCGAACAGGAAGTCGCCGCCGATCGCTTTGGCCAAGAGCGGCGCTGCCATGTTACCCGCTTTATCGACCTCGGTAATATCGGCCGCGCCTACGAAGGCGGCTGCCCCGAATCCGAGAAAGATCGTCATCACATAGAAGATGCCGATAATCCAGGTGGCGTACACCACGGAGCTGCGCGCCGTCTTCGCGTCCTTAACGGTAAAGAAGCGGGTCAAAATATGCGGCAGACCTGCCGTGCCGAGTACCAGGGCAAGGTTGAGGGACAGCGTCTCGAGCGGGATTTTGTATTTATTCCCCGGGTTCAGGAAGGCCTCCTGCAGCGGGGTGGCCGTCTTCATATGGTGGAACATCTGGGTCAGGCTGAAATCGAATTTGGCGAATACGATCAGCGAGATGATGAACGTGCCGGCCATGAGCAGCACGGCTTTCGAGATTTGAACCCAGCTTGTCGCATGCATGCCCCCGAAAACAACGTAGATGGTCATGAGCACGCCCACAATCAATACGGACGTGACATAGTCCAAGCCTAACAACAGCTTAATCAGCGCGCCCGCTCCAACCAGCTGCGCAATCATGTAGAAGATGGAGATGGAAATCGTGTTCAATGCTGCCACGCCCCGCACCTTCTTGTCGGAGAAACGGGCGGCAATCATGTCCGCCACCGTATACTTGCCGAGGTTCCGCAGCGGCTCGGCGACAAGGTACAGCACCACCAGGTAAGCCACGAGGAAGCCGATGCTGTAGAAGAAGCCGTCAAAGCCGACTAACGCGATCGAGCCTGCGATCCCGAGGAAGGAGGCCGCAGACATATAGTCGCCGGCAATGGCTGTCCCGTTCTGCCAGCCCTTGAGTCCTCCGCCTGCCGTATAGAAATCGCTCGTGTTGGTCGTTTTCTTGGCAGCGTAATACGTAATGATCAGCGTAAGCAGTACAATTCCGCAAAACAACGCAATAGCCATAGTCGATTACGCCCCCATATCCTTTTTGATATCGTCTACCATTCGGTCAAACTGGGCCGCCTTGCGGGAGTAGAGAATGCACAGAACCCATGTCATGACGAATTGGGCGAAGGCAAATACCCATGCCCACGTGATCGGGCCGATCGCCGGGTGATTCAACACGTCGGTGTACGAAGTAAGGATCGGCAGCGCAAAATAAAACAGAAGAAAAAAGACGGTCATCGGAATAATGAACCGTTTCTTGCGGGAGAGCAGCGTTTTGAATTTTTCGGAATGCCATACTTCGGTATAGCTTTTTTCTTCCATTGCCTTTCCCTCCATTAACGATCAGGTTCTATTGCGTCTTTCATCAATGAAAGCGCTTTAGAATGATTATATACGGGAGGATTGCCATCGACCACAGCTCCTGCGCGAAACGTCCGACAGGGTGCGCGAAAGGGCGGATATGCCGCCCGAACCGGGAGGCAACCGCCATACTCGAGCGTCTTTCTTTGTCCTTTTTCAAGCCTCCCTAAGCAACCGGAACAAATCCCGTGCAGCCTCCCGGGACAATGGAATCATCGACCGCTGCTCATCCTTCAGCACGATGTTGTAAGCCCCGTTCTGCCAAGGGGAGAGCTCCGCGATCCAGTTCACGTTAACCAGATAACTGCGATGAGGGCGAAAGAAGGAGTAACCCGCAAGCTTCTCCTCCAGCTCCTGCAGGGTGCTTTTGCTCGTAATCCGCTGGCCTTCCGCCGTCCATACGCGAATGACACGTTCCTCGCGCACCGCGTACAGGATCGCCTCGGGATCAACCAGCACATGTTTATCCCCGTCGTCGAACAGAAGTTTGCCGCGCATGCTGCGGGCGGCAGCTTCCGTGGATGGATAAGGAGCGGCCTGAATAGCATCGTGAGCCTCCTGTTTCGGGAAGGCATTCCCTTCCTGAATCCTGCTTCGAATTCGCTGCAGGGTTTCTTTCAACCGCATATGGCTGTAAGGCTTCAGCAGGTAATCGATCGCGTTCAGGCCAAACGCTTCAACGGCATACTCGTCGTAGGCCGTCGTAAACACAATCAAGGGCGAGATCGGGGAGGCCTTCAGCATGCGCGCCGCCTGCAACCCTTCCAGCTCCGGCATATGAACGTCGAGAAAGACGACATCCGGCTGCCGCAAGGGGACAAGCTCCAGCAGCTCACGTCCGTTCGCGGCATGCGGAAGCAGCTCGATATCGGGCTCCTGTTCCAGCAAATAAGCCAGCTCCTCCCTTGCCAATCGTTCGTCTTCCGCTATCATCGTTTTAATTCGCTTCACGGTACCGGCTCCCTTCCGACAAGCTGCAGGGGATGCTGAAGGATATGCTGCAGCCGCCCTCTGCCAGATTCTCCACGATAAGTCTGGCCTCTTTGCCAAACATGCTGATTAAACGCTGATTGATATTGTAAATGCCGTTTCCCGTACCCTCGCTGCCGATGATCGGTTGATCGCCTAAGCTGTCCAGCACTTCCGGCGAAATGCCGATCCCGTTGTCCCGCAGTTGAACAACCGCCATATCACCGGCCCGGCTTAGGCTCAGCCGAATGACGCCTCCGCTCGCTTTGTCGCGCAGGCCGTGCTTAATGCTGTTCTCCACCAGCATTTGCAGCGTTGCCGGCGGAATCATAAGCTCGCCAAGCGCGGGATCGAGCTGGCACTCAAACGAGAACTGATCCTCGAACCGGATCTGTATAATGTCCAGATAGGCATTCAACAGCTCCATCTCCTCGCGAATGGTCGTTCTGCGGGACGCCATGACCTTGACGTTCAGGCGCATGAACGCCCCCAGCTGCATCGTGGCATGTCGTGCCAGCAGCGGATCGGTGCGAATCAACGAATGAATCGCGTTGAGGGTATTGAATAGAAAGTGCGGATTGATCTGCGCCTGCAGCAGCTTGAGTTCCGCCTCTTTCATTAAATGGCTCATCTTCTCGTGTGCGGTGGCCCCGAGCTGATAGGAAATCAGCTGTCCCAGCCCCTGGGCCATCACCAGCTCGACGCGCCGGATATCCTCCGGCCGCTTGAAGTAGAATTGAATGACGCCCACGACCTGGCCCGCCTCTATGATCGGGACAAGGATGGCTGCGCCGAGCGCCGGATGCCGGGGCTGGATCTCTTCCGCATTCTCGATGATCCGAAGCTCGCCGGTCGCGATGACGCTCTTGGTCAAGTCCGATTGGATCTCTTCTCCGGGATCAAGGGTACGGCTTGCTGTGCCGGCATGGGCCAGGAACCGCTCCGTATCGGTAATGGCGACGGCCGCTGTTTTCAGCTCTCGCAGCAGCAAGGCCGCCACGGCCTGAGCCGTACGGTACGTCAGTCCCTGCTTCAGATGCGGGAGCGCCGATTCGGCGATATGGAATGCCTTCTCCGTCTCATACGCGGCTGCACGTTCCTCCTCGGTGAGCGCGACCCGCAGCATCGTCGTAAAGATTGCAATGGAGATGCTGTTCGTCAGCACCATCGGCAGGCCGATCAGGTTGACCAGTTCCACTGCACGATCCGGCTCATCCGCACAGATCAAAATCATCCCCATGAGCAGGATCGGAGCGAACATGCCGACGAATAACGCTTTCGCCGGCGAGATGACCCGCTCCTGCGAGAAGAATCGGGCCACGCCTCCCGCCAGCGCTCCCGTTAACGGCACGGCGATTGCGCCTGCCAGCCCCGTGGCACCGCCGATATACAGGAGGTGGGCTCCTGCCAGAAGCCCGCCCCCGATGCCAACGCGGGGACCGCCAATCAGTCCGCCGATCACCACCCCGACCAGGGCGGAGTGGGCCAGGGCCTGCTCTCCGGTCAGCCGCATCAGCCAGAAGGAGGAACTGGACTCGCCGTTCTCCACGACAACGCCCGCATAGGTCCCGAGGATGCCGAAGAGCCCGAACAGGCCGGAATAGATGAACATCCGCATGCCGGACATCTCTTTGCGGTCCAGCAATTGGCGGAACAGCGGAATTCTCGTCAGTATAAAAGTCAGGATGAGCAGCATGCCCATCCGTTCGAACAAATGCAGCGTCAGCTCCTGCATGGACATCCCTCTTTTTTTTGATGGACTTCGAATCGAATCGAATCTTCATCTGACGTTCGGTAACGCTGTAGATACGGGAAGAACACCTTTGAATACGGTTTCATTTTTGCAAGAAAGATTATATAGCATGTCGAGGATTTGGACAATAAAAAGGCATAACATGAAACTAATGTAAAAAAATGCATGAAGGAGGGGAGGATATTCACGCCTTGGCGAGCGCGTAAAAAACCGTATCCCGCAAAATGCGTACATACGGCTGGTTCATCAATTCAATTACACACGCATAGGTGTCCCTCCCCCGGATGATAACGAGTCGGAGCATGGGCATTTTCCCGCCGGATCGAAGCGCATGCTTCGCATATAAACCGGGTTCGTTTCGGTTGACGGGGTTCGGGTTTCAGGGTTACTGGTTTATCGGGTTATCGACCATTTCCTTATGACCTGATTGGTCACCTCCGACAGCAGCAACCCCAGCGCGATGGCGCCTGAAATCATGAACGCTTGGGCCCCCAGCTGGACGGCCTGATCGAATTGATTCTGGGCCACATGGCGAAGGGCATTATAGGCGACACCGCCCGGTACGAGCGGAATAATCCCCGACACGCTGAACACGATGATGGGAGTCTTGTATTTTTTGGCGAAAAAATGACTGATCATCGTCACGCAAAAAGCCGCGACTACGGTGGCCGTCACCGGCTCAACCCTCATATCCTGAAGCATGATGTAGAGCAGCCAGCCCACCATGCCGGCAAACCCGCACTGCAGCAATGCTTTCTTGGGTACGTTAAAGATGATCCCGAAGGCCGCCGAAGCAACGAAACTCGTAATAAGCTGCTGTATATAAAAGGTTGCCACCATTATCCCTCCACCCTTCCCATCTCTTAGAATGACAAAGTAAACGCAATGCCCGCGCCGATGGCAAAGGACGTAACAAAAGCCTCCGCCCCTTTGGACAAGCCGGATATCAGATGCCCCGCCATCAGATCGCGGATGGCATTCGTGATCAGCAAGCCCGGTACCAGCGGCATCACGGAACTGATGATGATCGTATCCAGCTGATGGCCGAATCCGAATCTGACCATCCAAACGGAGGTTATGCCGATGACGAGCGCACCCGAGAATTCGGCGAAGAACCGGACGGGAATGACCCGATGCATGAATACGAAGCAGGAGAAGCCCAGACCGCCCGCAACGGCCGCCGGTACGAAATCCGGCCAGATGCCGCGAAACATGATGAGAAAGCACCCGCTTGCGATCGCTGACAGTAGAATCAGCACCCATGTGGGATAAATGGCCTGCTCATGCTCGATTCGCTCCAGGGCCCGGTAAGCCTCTTCCATCGTCAGCTCGCCGAGGCTGACGCTCCGGGACACGCTGTTGACCTGATCGATCTTATGGAGATTGGTTGTCCGATCCGAAATACGAATAAGCCGCGTAATATGCTGCGGCTCCTCCACCGAGAAGATAATGCCCGTCGGGGTCATATAGCTGTGGCTGTTCTCAACGCCGAAAGCCGCGGCGATCCGCATCATCGTATCCTCGACCCGATAGGTCTCCGCGCCGCTCTGCAGCATGATTTTGCCTGCTAACAAGCAGACCTTGATAATGTCATGCTCCCGCTTCAACAAATCATTCAAATCGACAATCCTCCCGCTGAACACATTCCGATTCAGAATCTTTGCCTATATTATAGTATCATTTCCATGATAAAGCATAGGATATGCTTTAAAGCAGCGCTGCAGCAGCTTCCGTTCGTTTGATTCCATCTCATCGCCCTAAACAAGAAGCCTCCCGATGACCGGGAGGCTTCTCTCCTATTATTCTCGAAATCGGCTTAATAGGCGCCGCGGATGTGCGTGGCTACCTGCTCCTGATAGAAAAGCGCAAGGCGTTCTTTCTCCTCCATGCTGAACGAAGGCACGTCCAGCGTGCCCAGGTTGTCTTCGATCTGGCGGACGTTGCGGAAGCCGGGAATCACGGCAGTGACCTCCGGGCAATCCAGAATCCAGCGCATGGATGCACGAGCCATGTCGCCTCGGCCCTCGGCAATCCAGGCGAGCTCTCTGGCGAGCTCGACACCTTTTTCGAATCGGAGGCCGGCAAAAGTCTCGCCTACGTTAAACTGCTCGCCGTTCGCGTTGAAATTTCGGTGATCCCCCTCGCTGAAGGTAGTGCTCTCCGTAAATTTTCCGGTTAGCAAACCGCTGGCGAGCGGCAAGCGCACCAATATGCCGACGCCCGACGCTTTGGCCTTCGGGAGCAGCTGGGCCAGCGGTTTTTGGCGGAACAGATTGAAAATCACCTGAAGGGACCTCACCCCCGGTACCCCAAGACAGAACAATCCTTCTTCCACCGTCTCCACGCTGACGCCGTAATGCCGGATTTTCCCCTCGGCCTGCAGCTTGTCCAGCACTTCAAACACCCGTCCGTCCTTTAATACCTCGAAGGGAGGGCAGTGAACCTGGTAAAGATCAATCCGCTCCCGCTGCAGCCGCTTCAGACTGCCCTCGCAATAACGGCGGATCGACGCCTCGGAATAGGTCTGAAGATCATGAATATCACCGGCGCGGCAAAACTTGGTGGCCACATGCACGGTATCTTCTTTCCCTTTGGTTGCGCGCGCGAGCAAATCCTCGGCATGCCCGTCTCCATAGACGTCGGCCGTATCGAAGAAGTTTACGCCCTCGCCGATGGCGCGGTCCAATCCCTTCAAGGCTTCCTGATCATCGGTCTGCCCCCATGAGCCTCCGATCGCCCATGTGCCGAAGCTGACCTCGCTAATGTGAAGCTCCGTATTTCCCAATTGTCTGTAATTCATCGACGTTATAGCCTCCTCATCCAACTGCCATACTAGTTCACACTACTAGACTAAACGTTAAATCGCTTTCATTCAATCCATATGTCATATATCTATTTCATCGGGGATCGTTGACAAATGATTCCATCGTCTTTATAATTACAACCATCGAATAACCAACGTTGGATATTCAGCAATGGAATTCATCATTCTACACACACATCCTAAGGAAGTGATCCTACATGACCAACCTCATCCTGCTTTCATTTCTTCGCCAGCGTCCGATGCACGGATATGAAATCCAGCAGCTCATTCAGGCCAGCCGTATGGACCTGTGGACGAATATCCTGTCCGGTTCGATCTATTACGCGCTGAACAAGATGGAAAGCGACGGGTTGATTGCAGCCACTGCCGAAGAGCGAACCGGCGCGAGACTCCGCAAAATTTACAGCATCACGGATGAAGGCGAGAAGCTATTCCAGCAGATGATCCGCGAGACGTTGACGCTTCCTCCCCACACCGTCAAATCCGACTTTTCGCTCGGTTTGGTCTGGATCGAGGACATTCCTAAGGAGGAAGCGGTGGAATTGCTGGAGCAGAATCTCAAGCAAGTGGAGGAATCGCTGGCCCAGTGGCGTTCGGGTAAGGAAATCAAGGGCCAGTACGGCTTATCCAAGATCGCCCTTGCCACCTTCGATAATGCGATTTCGATCCTGGAACAGGATATCGCCTTTCTCCACAAGATCATCGCAATCGTTCAAGAATAAGCCTCAGCTTCTGCTGCGGCTTTCATTTCCGGCAAATATCCAATATTGGATATATAACATTGGACAAATAAGGAGCGTGCAACGAAAATGACGTTAACTACACTCATTCAAGCGAAGGGATTAAGAAAAACCTATGGGCAGCGGACGGTCGTACGGGATGTGACTCTGAACATACGGGAAGGCGAAGTGCTGGCGATTATCGGGCCGAACGGCGCGGGGAAATCAACGACGCTGGATCTGGTGCTGGGTCTGCGCCGCCCCGATGCCGGTACGGTCACCTACTGGACATCCGATCCTTCGCCGCACATCGGGCTTCAGCTGCAGTCCACACCCTTCTTTCCCGGATGTACCGCCATGGAGAATCTGCGCATGTTCGCGGCTTTCTACGGCAAACGTCTCAGCGGCGCGGAGCTGATCCGGCACCTGGACCGATGCGGACTTGCGGAGGCTGCCAGGACCGATGCGCTCAGACTCTCCGGGGGGCAGCAGAAACGGCTCGCCATTGCCATGACGCTGGTCCACGACCCCAAGCTGCTGTTCCTCGACGAGCCCACCGCAGCGCTGGACCCGCGGGCCCGCCGGGATATCCGGGAGCTGATCCGTTCATTGGCGGATACCGGCACCTCCATCGTATTCACCTCGCATGACATGGAGGAGGTCCATAAACTCGCCACCCGGCTGGTGCTTATCTGCGGTGGAAAGGTGCAGGCCTCCGGCACGCCGGATGAGCTGCTCAGCCGTTACGGCACGGACAGCCTGGAACAGCTGTATATCCAATTGACCGAGGAACTCGAAAATGGAGAATGCAAGTAAAAAGAAACCTTAGGAGGAATCGATATGCGTATGATTATGGCAACGATGCTGCGGAGCATGTTCCGCGATACCCACACCCTGGTTTGGAACATCGTTTTTCCAATCGCAATGCTGGTCGGATTGGGTCTTTACTTCCATGATGCGGCCTACTCCCACCGACTTCTCGCAGGCGTGCTGACAACCAACATCCTGTTCGGGGCTACTATGGTCACCGCTTTTAACGTCATGGCCCAGCGCAACCGGGGCATCTACAAGTTGCTGCGGGCGACGCCCTTTCGAACCGTCTCCTTCATTGCCGCAATGACAGGGGCACGAACCGTGCTGGCACTGCTCGTCAGCGCCTGCGTGATTCTCATGAGCCTGCTTCTTCTTGGGGTGCAGTTGAGCCTCACGGGACTGGCGCTGATGCTGCTCGTACTGCTGATCGGCACCGTCTGTTTTACCGCGCTCGGTTTTCTGGCTGCCAATCTGTCCAGGGACGAAGGCAATGTCAACATGATCTCGAACTTGATGAGCTTTCCGATGCTGCTGACCAGCGAAGCCTTCTACTCTTTGGAACATGCCCCATCATGGGTCGTCACCCTGGGGCAGCTGCAGCCGTTTCACCATCTGGTCGATGCCATGGCGATCGCAGTCCATCCGCAGGGAGATTTCGTCGGCATATGGATGCCGCTCCTCATCCTGACCGGCTTTACGATCCTCATTCTCGGAGCGGCGGCGTGGACCTTCCGCTGGGACGCAGAGCAGCCTGTCAGCTGGAGGCAGGGATCCGCGAAGAAAGCGGCGTCGACGTAACGGCGTACAAAAATCCGGTTAACCCCTTGTATAAAAGACATCTCATGCGGTATACTGAACAACAATATCAGTATCAGGCCGATGATGAGCTTCCAACTCTGAGGCGTTCTCGTCAAGGGGATTCGATCTACACCCGATCAGCCGTCCCCCTAAGTTAACCGGACCCGCCCGTTACCGCGGAATCAAAGTGGATTGAACGCAGGCCGACATGTTCCTTGGTCAGGTTACGGTTCAATCAATTTGGGTGGCACCGCGAGCGCATAAGCGTCCCTCGTCCCATATGGACTAGGACGCTTTTTTATTTTTTTAGGGCAAAGGAGCGCGGTGATTATGTTAGATATGAAATGGATCCGGGAGAGCGCGGATCATCAGGAAGAATTGCAGCAGGTGGCTGACCGGAAAGGGATCGCCCTTTCGGTTGCCGAGCTTGTCCGGCTGGATGACCAGCGGCGTACGCTGCTGTTGGCCGTGGAAGCATTGCGTCAGCAGCGTAATGCCATCTCGCAGGAGATCAGTGCCCTGGTGCGGCAAGGCAAACCGGATGAAGCGGAACGGCAAAAACAGCAGGTCAAAACCATCAACGAGGAACTAGACCAGCAGGAAACGTTATACCGGGAGGTTAACGAAGCTTATAGCGAGCTGCTTATACTCGTACCGAATATCGTTTCGCCGGACACGCCTGTGGGAGCCTCGGATGAGGACAACGTGGAGATCAGACGAGTAGGCGAGCTCCCCGTGTTTGATTATCAATTCAGGGACCATGTCACGCTCGGGGAACTGCACCGCATGGTCGACATTCCCCGCGGCGTCAAAACCGCTGGCACGCGCAGCTACTACCTGACAGGCATCGGCGCAATGCTCCATCGGGCCGTTCAGCAGCTGGCGGTGGATATGCTGGTCGCCAAGGGTTTCACCCTTATGGACGTACCGTTAACCGTAAGGACGGAGGCTATGCAGAATACCGCCTTCTTCCCGCTCGGTCAGGATCAGGCTTTTCAAATTACGGAGCAAGATAAATGGCTCGTCGGTACCTCGGAGGTGCCGTTGGTATCGTTCTACAGCGGGGAAATCGTCGATGTAGCGGAGCCGATTCGCCTGGCAGCAGCATCGCTTTGCTTCCGGAGCGAGGTTGGCTCGGGCGGCCGGGACGTCCACGGCCTCTATCGGGTGCACCAGTTCGCGAAGGTGGAACAGGTCGTTCTCTGCGAAGCCAGCACGGAGGCCTCGGAGCTGCTTCTGCAAGAGATTACAGCCAATGCCGAGGAGCTGCTGCAGAAGCTCGAATTGCCTTACCGGGTCGTTGCCGTCTGTACCGGGGACATGTCGCAGAAAACATACAAACAATACGACATCGAGACATGGATGCCAAGCCGCGGAGCTTATGGGGAGACCCACTCGTCGTCGAATCTGCTCGACTTCCAGGCGCGCCGCTCGAACATCCGCTACCGGGACGCGGAAGGCAAGCTGCGGTACTGTCACACCCTGAACAATACGGCCGTGGCTTCGCCGCGAATTCTCATCCCGCTGCTGGAGAACCACCAGCAGCCCGACGGTTCGATCCTCATTCCGAAGGCGCTCAGGCCTTACATGAACGGGATGGAGCGGATTGAGCTGCCCAACGGAGCGGAATAAGGACACCATCAGCTTATTATCTAACGTTCAACAACGCAGCCATTTGATGGCTGCGTTGTTTGGTTTTTTTAAACTCATATTATGTGAGAAGCTGTGCATCGAAACTCCTTCATTAAAAATGCATGAATAGGGTTTAGCGATACTTAGACCAGCTTAAAAAGCATATACTATATGGATGAGCTGCATGCCGATTTCGAATCTAATAGCTTTCAGCAAAGCTAGACCATTCGATCATCGCAAGAAAATTTCCTCTAAAGGCGGTCTGGCTTCTCTGGGATTCTTCGATGTACATTTTTCTTATGGATTAAGTAGGTATATAATGTTCGTTATATAGAGATACCATTTTTCGATAGATGGATTTCATGTCCGGCGTCCGTTCGACCGGGTGCCCGTCTCTATATAGAATACTTACCGTGCCGTGCACGAATAAGGAGGTCATACCGTATGACAGAAGCAAATCTTGACCATACAGCGTCCAAAACGCTTCGCGATATTCCGATTTCCATCCTCGATCTGGCGCCGATTACAGCGGGCAGCACAGCTGCACAGTCGCTGCGGAATACGCTTGATCTGGCTCAGCATGCCGAGAAGTGGGGCTATAACCGCTACTGGCTTGCCGAACATCACAACATGCCGGGGATCGCCAGCTCGGCCACTTCGGTGGTCATAGGCCATGTGGCCGGAGGCACCAGCAAGATCCGCGTCGGATCCGGCGGCATTATGCTGCCGAACCATGCTCCGCTTGTCATTGCCGAGCAGTTCGGCACCCTAGAATCCTTGTATCCCGGCCGGATCGATCTAGGTCTTGGCCGTGCGCCGGGTTCGGATCAGCTAACCTCCCGGGCGCTCCGCCGCGGCCCGGGCAGCGACGGCCAGGACTTCCCGGACCGCCTCGGCGAGCTGCGGAATTACTTCCAGCCTACCTCTGGCTCGTCCATGCGCATCCGGGCGATTCCGGGGGAAGGCCTGCATGTTCCGATCTGGCTGCTCGGCTCCAGCGGTTTCAGTGCGCAGCTGGCGGGTCAGCTGGGGCTTCCGTTCTCTTTTGCGAGCCACTTTGCTCCGGACTATCTAATGGCTGCGCTCGATCTGTACCGGACCAGCTTCCGCCCTTCATCCGAGCTAAGCAAGCCGTATGCCATGATCGGCGTGAACGTGATCTGCGCCGACACGGATGAGGAAGCGCAGCGCCTGGCTACCTCGCCCTACCAGCAGTTCCTGAACATCATCCGGGGCCGCACCGGCCAGCTGAGTCCGCCGGTGGACAGCATGGATGATCTGTGGAACCTGCAGGAGCAGGCCATCGTGAAGCGCCAGCTCAGTTTTTCCGCCATCGGCAGTCCCGCAACCGTCCGCGCGCAGCTGGAGCAGTTCCAGCAGTCGACGGACGCGGACGAAATCATTGTCGCGGCCGCGATCTATGATCATCAAGCGCGCCTCCGTTCTTATGAGCTGCTGGCGGAAGTCGTCGGCATTAAATAAACGTCATGCCAAAAAGACCAGTCAAGCCCGAAACTCCGGTGCCTGACTGGTCTTTTTTTCAATCCGGATATTACAGCGTCAGCCCGCCATCAATCGTAACCAGCGAGCCCGTCATGTAGCTGGAGCCCGGGGAAGCCAGGAAGGCAACCACGTTTGCGATTTCGTCCGCCTCAGCCGGACGGCCCATCCGCATGTTGCCCACTTCCTCAGGCACGTAGCCGCCTTCCATGAAGGACTTGGCCACCGCTGCGGTCAGCGGCGTCTGAACGCCGCCCGGGCAGATGGCGTTCACGCGAATGCCCTGCTTCACGTATTCCAAGGCAGCCGCCTTGGTCAAGCCCACAACCGCATGCTTGCTTGCCGAATATGCGGCGGCACTGTGTTCGCTGCGGATGCCCGCCGTGGAAGCCGTGTTCACGATATGTCCGCTGCCCTGTTCCTTCATGACCTTCAAAACATACTTCATGCCAAGGAAAGCGCCCTTCACATTCACGGACATTTGACGGTCAAATTCGTTCTCGTCGATATCGTCCAGCATGGAGAACTTCTGCACGATACCTGCATTATTGAAGAAGAAATCGATTCGGCCGTAAGCTTCAACCGCCTTGTTCACATAGTTCTGTACATCCTCGGTTTTTGTCACATCCGCCTGCACGAAGATTCCCTCTCCGCCCTGCTCCTTAATCAATCGCAGCGTCTCTTCGCCGGCTTCCTTGTTGAAATCCACGAGCACAACCGCGGCACCGTTCTCTGCCAATTTCAGGCTGGCGGCTCTGCCGATCCCGCTGGCCGCGCCGGTAATGACAGCAATCTGTTGGTTATCGGACATGAAACAACACTCCCCTTGATGAAAATAAATATAGCGTCTGACTGAGCTTGTGTCCTTATAATTCAAAACATCGACAGCTTATGAACAAGCTGAATGAATGTCCGGCTTACTTCGCGAAATACCCGCCGTCGATCGGCAGCTCGACGCCCGTAATATAAGAGGACTCGTCGGATGCCAGGAACAGCACGCCGCGCGCGATATCTTCCGCTTTGCCGAGTCGTGGCAACGGCGTCTGGGATTGGAACCACTGCATCATTTTTTCGTCCTTGAAGAGATCCACGGTCATTGGCGTTTCGATGTAGCCCGGGTGAACCGAGTTGCAGCGGATGTTATGCTTCGCAAAGTCAACGGCCGTGGCTTTGGTCAGCATGCGTACCGCGCCTTTGCTTGCCGTGTAAGGACCGGCGCCGCTTCCGCCCGTCAGGCCGGCAATGGAGGAGATGTTGACGATGGAGCCGCCGCCGGCTTCGATCATGTGCGGAATGACATATTTTTGGCCGAGGAATATGCTCGTGACGTTGATCGACATCGTCTTCTCCCAGCCTTCGACCGTCAAATCCATGAACGGCGTTGCATTGGAGACACCGGCATTATTGACCAGAATATCGATTTTGCCGAATTTTTGAACCGTCTCGTCCACGACGCGGACCCAATCTTCTTCGGAAGCAACGTTATGCTTGATTCCCAGTGCTTCGCCGCCGAGCGCTTCAATCTCAGCGACGACGTCTTTGATTTTGTCCTCCTGAAGGTCCGTAATCGCAACCTTGGCCCCCTCTTGCGCAAACAAAAGAGCGTCAGCTTTACCCATGCCTCCAGCCGCACCCGTAATAATCGCTACTTTATTGTCTAATCTTCCCATATAAATACCTCCTAATGTTAGTCGTTGGATTGGCTGTCCATATGGGACTGCCCGATCTTAAGCTGCAAATGCTCGATCATCTTCTCGTACGAAGCGATCAAGACATCCATCTCCTGATCCGAGAAATCCGACCATAAGCCTTCATTCAATTCACGGTACTTCGCAATCATCCGGGCTTCCACCTCGCGTCCCTGCTCCGTGATCCTAAGATAGACTTGACGCCTGTCCTCGCTCGACGCTACCCGTTCAATATAACCCTTGCTCACCAGCTTGTTGCTCAAGTTGGTGACAGCCGACAGCGTAACATTCAGGGCATTGGCAAAATACGAGCTGGTCTGCTGCCCCTCATACGCCAAGGTCTGAAGCACGTAATACTGGGGGCCGGTCAAATCATTGTCCAGAATCTTGGCATAGTTCGCCACAAGCGTCATCATCTGACGGGCTACCATGTTAGATAAATGCTCCCGCTTATCCAGTTTCATCACCTCGATGCTTAACGAAGTCCCACACTTATATATTACGAATTTAAATAGTTAAAAGCTTTTAACAATTAAAATTGTATACCCTTTCACATTGCTCGTCAACCACGATAAAATGCCCGATTTGGTGGTTATTCCCACATTCACGCCCGATGGAAACCCGTCTATATTAAAAATGATTCGAATTGGCCAAGCTGGGCAAAGATGCTGCTGCACTACAAATCTGCCAAATAGAAAAAGAGCACCCGCAGGTGCTCTTGAAAGTATATCCATCGTTGCTTCGGAGTAACCCTCTAAACTACATATGTTACCTTGAGGAATAAAGAAGATGTCATGGTGGCGCCCAACTGGACTCCGACGGATGGGAAGAACTCCAGTGTCCAGCCTCCACCGACAAAAAAAGCACCACCCTGAGGTGATGCCTTTCATTGTCCTTCGTTCATCCTGCCGTATCCATCCGCGCATCCAGCGTGGATTGGCGGAGATGATCCAGTGTCATGCGCTCAACGAAACGCGAGAACTTCTCTTTTTTCTTGCCGTGCTCTTGGTAGATGGCGATCAGCTTCAGAATGATCGGAGCCAGCTGCTCCGGCGTTAAATCCGCATGCAGCTGCTTCGCCAGCGAAGCCTTCAAGCCTCTCGGCTCCCCGCCTACATAGATATCGTAGGTATTTCGCATCTTAATAACGGCAATATCCTTCAGCAGCGGCTCGCTGGTGCCGAGCGCGCAGCCTGCGTACCCGATCTTTAGCGGATTGGGTACGGGGTGGTCGGCGATAGCTTCATCCAGCATCTTGGCAACATCCAGTCCCGAATCCTCCGCCCCCCGGCAAAAGTTGCAGGTAATCAGGCTCTTGGAGACGAAGCCGGCGGGATGTACCTCCAGTCCGGCGGCTTCCAGCTTCGCCTTGGCTTCCTCCACCCGCTCTTCATCCATCTCCACGTACAGCTGCTTGAAGGTTGTCATCTCGATGCGGGCATCATCGCCTACGATGGACCCCAATACGGCCAGCTGATCCGGGCGGAACAGCGTTCCGCCCACTTCAAAGCCGGGGGTCACAGCAAATTTTTGCATGGCCAAATGTCTACACTCCCATCAAGTCACCCTAATATCGCTTTCTTGCTTGGTTACCAACATACTCTATATAAAAGGCCTGCCTGCCTCCCGTTATACCTTCATCCTCTGCAGACGAAGGGCATTCAACACGACCGATACGGAGCTAAGTGCCATAGCAGCCCCGGCCACCCAAGGCGCCAGAAGCCCGATGGCGGCAATCGGAATGCCGAGCGAGTTATAACCCAAGGCCCAGAACAGGTTCTGACGGATGTTGCTCATCGTCTTGCGGCTCATGTAGATGGCGTCCGGAATGCTGTTCAGGTCGCCCTTCATCAGCGTAACGTCGGCGGCTTCCATGGCCACATCCGTACCTGTGCCGATGGCCATGCCGATATCGGCAACCGCAAGGGCCGGGGCATCGTTAATGCCGTCGCCGACCATGGCGACCTTCTTGCCCTGCTGCTGGAGTTTCTTCACTTCATCCGCTTTGCCCTCCGGCAGTACCTCGGCAAGCACATGGTCAATGCCAACCTGCTTGGCGATGGCCTGAGCCGTGCGTTCGTTATCGCCGGTAATCATGATCACTTCGATACCCATTTGCTTCAGCCGTGCTACAGCAGCCTTAGACGTCTCCTTGATGGTATCCGCTACGGCCACAAGACCGGCATATCGGCCGTCTACCGCGGTAAGCATAGCAGTCTTACCCTCGGTTTCCAGCTCCGACATTCTGGCCAGGACCGCATCGATCGGCACGTTATGCAGTGCCATCAGCTTGCGAGTACCCACCAGAACTTCGTGTCCTTCCACGCTGGCCTGGATGCCGTAGCCCGGAATCGCCTCAAAATGCTCGGCAGTCGGAAGCTTCGTCCCTTTCGCCTCAATCCCGGCCACGATCGCTTCGGCAAGCGGATGCTCGGAGCTCTTCTCGGCAGCTCCGACCAAACGCAGGAACAGCTCCTGATCGATGTTATCGACTTCCACATCGGTCAGTTCAGGCTTGCCTTTCGTGACCGTTCCTGTTTTGTCCAGAATAATCGCGTCGATTTTGTGCGTGGACTCCAGATGCTCCCCGCCCTTGAACAGAACGCCCAGCTCTGCGGCACGGCCCGAACCCGCCATGATCGAGGTCGGCGTAGCCAGACCCAGCGCACACGGACATGCAATAACCAGGATCGCAATGGCAATTTCTAACGATTGCGCGAAATTACCGGGCGTCACCCAGAAGTACCATACGAGGAAAGCAACAATCGCAATCCCGACCACGATCGGAACGAAAATGCCGGAGATGACATCGGCCACCCGCTGAATCGGGGCCTTGGAGCCCTGCGCTTCCTCAACCACCTTGATAATTTGGGCTAGAGCTGTCTCTTTGCCCACCTTCGTCGCTTCAAGCGTCAAGCGTCCGTTCTTGTTAATCGTGGCGCCGATGACGGCATCGCCCGCTTTTTTCTCAACCGGAATGCTCTCACCGGTCAGCATCGACTCGTCTACCGCCGACGTGCCCTCCACGACTTTACCGTCCACCGGAATTTTCTCACCCGGCTTTACCAGTACTAAATCACCCACCAGGACCTGTTCCACCGGGATGGTCATCTCCTGACCGTCACGAACGACCAGCGCCGTTTTGGCTTGAAGACCCATCAGGGTTTTAATGGCCTCCGAGGTGCGGCCTTTGGCCAGGGATTCGAACAGTTTCCCCATAATGACCAGCGTGATCAGCACCGCACTCGTTTCATAGTACATTTCAGGCCCATGGTGAGCGTTTGCTCCGGCAGCGGCCCAATCGATCGTTAAATACAGGCTGTAGAAATAGGCTGCCGAGGTACCGAGTGCGACCAGAACGTCCATATTGGCGCTTTTGTTGCGGAGAGCCTTATAAGCTCCCACATAGAACTGTTTCCCGATAAAAAACTGTACCGGCGTTGCCAGGATCAGTTGGAACCAAGGGTTCATGAACAGATCGGGCATCCAGATCCAGGAGGTGAAGGAGAAATGGCTTACCATGGCCCAGAGCAGCGGCAGCGACAGAATCGCCGACAGGAGCAGCTTCCGCTTTTGCTTGGTGATGGCCTCCTTGCGGTGACCTTCCTGATCAAGCGTCTCCTGTTTGGAAACCGCCTGATACCCGAGCTTCTCCACGCGCTGTTGAATATCGCTAAGGCTGACCTCGGCGGGATTGAATTCCACCCGGGCCGTCTCCAGTGCAAAATTGACGTTGGCCTGATTAACACCTGGCATCCGGCTAACCACTTTTTCGATTTTCGTAGCACAGGCCGCGCAGTACATGCCAATCAGCTGAAGGTCCACCGTTTCCTTTGCTGTTCCGTAACCCAGCTTTTCGATTTTCTCTTCCATCTGCTGGACGGTAACCACACTCGGATCAAATGTAACCGACGCTTTTTCCAGCGCAAAATTCACATTCGCTTCCTGGACGCCCTCCATTTTGCTAAGACCCTTCTCAATCCGATTCGCACAGGCGGCACATGTCATACCCGTTAACTGCAGCGACGTTTTCTTCTGTTCCATTGTTGCTTCTGCTCCCATCTTCTCCTCACCCCTCTTCATCCTCGTGCCGTTTGGTTAAACTACGTTATATCCTTGTTCCTCGATAATTTCTTTGATTTGATCCAAATTGACTTTGCCTGCGTCATATTTCACGGAGACCGTGCCTGCCTTCAAATCCACATGTCCCTCGATGTTCTCATTCTTTAAAGCTCCTTCGATGGAATTCACGCAATGCATGCAGGACATGCCTTCTACTTTTATTGTTACCTGTTCCATAATCAATCTCTCCTTTAGGTATTGGATTTATTAGGGCTCTGTTACAGCCAAGCCCGAATGAGTTATCAAACTCGTTGTTCTCATTTCTTGATGTTAGTATACCCCCCTACCCTATAATTAGTCAATGGGTTTTCTCATTTTTTTTTGAAAAACATGGCCGCGTTATGATTAAACCGCATAACCGTGCGGTATTTATCAACTTAAACAAACAATTGCTGCCACCTTCCAAAGGTGGCAGCTCCATGGATATTCTTCGTAATCGGATAGCCCCGGCAGGGAACTTTCGTTACTTCATCAGCTTGTTCATGGTGGTTAACAGCTCGGTAATGACCTCATCGTCGCCTTCCTGGAGGCGCTCCACCACGCAGCTCTTCATATGATGCTCCAGCAGCAATTTGCTGACGCCGTTCAAGGCCGACTGGATCGAGGAGATCTGGTTTAACACATCGTCACAGTACGTATCCTTCTCAATTAAGCCCTTCACGCCGCGAATCTGCCCTTCAATCCGGTTCAACCGGCTGATGAGATTGCTTTTCGTTTTGTCCGAATGGTGGCTCTTCCGTTCACCGGTTACTGCGCATGCATCATGTGCATGGTTCTCGGTTGTCATACCCATTCCCCCCTTGATCACGTTACTTCTTCTTATTCTAACCCTAGTATATCATATAGCCCCCCACCCTATAAAGCCCAGCTTATGGTAATGAGATTGCGGATCATTTTGCCGTGGAGGCATGTCATCTATAGTATATGCTTGTACCCGCGATAATTTTCGGCCCATGAAAAAGGGGGCCTCATCAGGGCCAGCAGCCTGATGGGGCACCCCCCTATATTTCCGCATGCGGAAAAACCTGAGCTCCCTTAATAAATCGTCCGCCCCTGCGCATCCGGCACCCCGGATTTGCGGTAAAAATACGTATTGATCACATCCCGCCAGTGCTTGGCATGCTCGGCCTGGTCAGCTAACCGTTCGGTGACTTGGGTGAAACGCTCCAGATCGACCTTGCCTTCGAGCGATGTCCAGGCTTTCAAGAGCCCGGCCGCAGCTTCCGCACCTTCGAAGTGCGTGTCATAGATATGCTGAATCACTGTTTTACCGGATTTCAGCGCATGCGAGTACGGCACATGATGGAAGAACAGCAGCAGCTCGTCAGGACAATCCTCCAGCGAATCATATCGGGCCGCATTCGGCTCGAAATACTGTGCGGTGTACCCCGTGCCCGTCGCCACCGTGCGGTCCACCCCAATACCATCCCGATCCGCGAAATGGTAGGTGCCCCACCTTGAATATTCATAACCGTCCACATCCGGTCCGTAATGCGTATGCGGCGTAATCATCCAGCCCACCCCGAGCGGCGACGTGTAGCTTTCATAAATCGGCCACGATTTCATCAGCATGCCGCACACCACGGCAACCACCGTCTCATCATTGCCAAAGGTCAGCCTCGTCCATTCCTCCGCGATCCCTTCGGCGGACATATCCGGATTCCAAACCAGCCGGCCGAATCCATACAGATTCGCCTGCGCCAAGGTGTGTCCCGTCCAATTCTCATCATTCCCGATGTTGGAAACGGCGGCGATCCCGCTGTATCTCATGCCGTGCAGCGAACCGTCCACGATCTTCTTAACCTCGGACCCCGTTCCGTTCGCGTAGGTATCGAAATCCAGCACCTCTTTCCACTGCGGCACCAAATAGCATACGTGGCGCTGCTGTCCGGTATATTCCTGGGCGATCTGAAACTCCAGCACCTGATTGGTCTCTTTCATGCTGCCGAACAGCGGGGATACCGGCTCCCGTACTTGGAAGTCCATCGGACCGTTCTTGATCTGCAGCAGCACATTATCCTTAAACCGTCCGTCCAGCGGGGTAAAATGATCATAGGCCGCCCGCGCGCGGTCCGTGCTGCGGTCCCGCCAATCCTGCATGCAGTTGTAGACGAAGCAGCGCCAGATGACAAGCCCGCCATGCGGTTCCAGCGCTTCGGCCAGCATATTGGCGCCATCGGCGTGGTCTCTGCCATAGGCGAACGGGCCCGGACGGTGCTCCGAATCCGCCTTGACCACAAAGCCGCCGAAGTCCGGTATATGATCGTAGATCTCATTCGCCGTATCCTTCCACCACTGCCGAACCTCTTGATCTAGCGGGTCCGACGTGGGTACGCCGCCGATATGCAGCGGAGCGGCGAAGTTTATGCTCAGGTACAGTGTGATGCCATATTCCCAGAAGATATCCGCGATCTTTGCAATCGTCGGCAAATATTCCGCGGTAATGAACTTCGTCTCGATTTCATGCACATTGACGTTATTAATGGAGATGGCATTCAGGCCCACGGAAGCTAACAGACGGGCGTAGTCTCTTACGCGATCCCAATTTTCGGTGAACCGTCCGTTTTCGTAAAAAATCGAGTTGCCCGAGTACCCCCGTTCAACCGAGCCGTCGGCATTATCCCATTGATTTATCATCCGCACTCCGTTCACAGGCTGCTCGGTTATGTTTAGACCGGTCAACGGCTGGTGGGATGCCAGCAATCTCAATAAATGGAACACCCCGTATAACACGCCTTTCCCGGATCCGCCGGTCAGGATCAGCTTCTCCTGCTGCCCATGGCCTGTATGCTCCAGCCGAAAACCCTCTGCGCCCAGCCGGGCTTTCCCCGCGCCCATCGAATCTTCCCCAATCTGTTCCGTGCCCTCTTCGGCGTCTGCCGCATGAATACGCACCTCGAAATAGGATGAAGCCTTGGCCTCGGATGTGATGGACGGTACGATGCCGAGCATGGATCGACATGCATTCCTCAGTTCCTGGATCGCAGCGTTTGCCACCCGCGACTGCTGCAAATCCGCAACCACGGTGCCTAACAGCCGGCTGTACGCGGCAGCAAGCTCCTCGTCCTTAATGGGCGCATACTGCAGCCACGCTTGATATAAAGCGCTGTTCAACGTAATTTCCCCTTTCTTGGGCCAAGGTTAACGTTTCTCCCCAGCATCTCACTGTTTTCGACTCCTGCTTCCTTAAGGGCTAACATGCAGACGCCGGTCACAAGGACCGGCTAGATGACAAGCTGATGGCGCTTCAGCCGCCTATATTATCGCTGTCGTTATCTAAAATGATGGGTTCAACCCCCTAAAATCCTTACACTTTGACCATACGCTCCACCAAGCGATGAAACGCCGGTTTCGGCTGATGCCGCTCATCGAACAGGAAAGGCCAATTCTTCCGCCCCCGTACCGGGAAATTGTCCAGCCAGGTGTAATCGTCGGCAGCACCCCAGAAGGTCACGGACGTAATATAATCCCGGTATTCCTTCAATATGCCGAACATCGCCTCATACCGCTTCGCTTGAGCCTCCAGCAGCTCCTCCGGCGCCTCGGTCAGATCCTTCCGCTTGTCGTCGAATCGGAACATCGACACATCGAGCTCCGTGAGTTGAAGCTGCAGGCCGAGCGACGCGTACTTCTCGATCGCCGCCCGGATATCGTCAAGATCCGGATCGTACAGATTCCAGTGGGCCTGCAAGCCAACGCCGTGAACAGGAGTCCCTTGATCCAGCAAAGACTTGACCAGCGTGTAGATTTTGTCCCGTTTATTCGGGTGGGACTCATTGTAATCGTTATAGAACAAGAGGGCCGACGGATCGGCTTCATGCGCATACTCGAATGCCTTGGAGATAAAGTCGGGGCCCGCAATGTCCAGCCATTTGGACGGACGAAGAAGTTCGGCGCCTTCATCGGCGATTACCTCATTCACGACGTCCCAGGCGTAAATATCGTCCTTGTACCGCTTCACGACCGTGTCGGTATGCGACTTAAGCCGTTCGTACAGCGTGGCTTTATCCACCAGGCCCCCGTTCTTGTCCTCGAACAGCCAGTCGGTCGTTTGGTTATGCCATACCAGCGTATGGCCGCGCATCTTCATGCCATGCTTGCGGGCGAAAGCGGCAAGCCGGTCCGCGTCCTCGAACGTGTACGTATCCTCCGCCGGGTGCACGCTGACAAACTTCATTTCATTTTCCGCCGTAATGCTGTTGAAATGGTACGCTAGCAATTCCTCCTGCGTTTCGATCGTCCTCGGGTTCACGGCCGCTCCGATGAGAAAGTCATCCGCGAACATCTCCTTAAGCCTGGGTTCACTTCGCTGCGTGTTGGACATATCCAATCCCTCCTTAGAATTAAAGATAATAGCAAAATTGATCGTTGATGATCGTGATGCGGCGGCATCCGTTGGTCGACGGACATCCAGACATGCCGCGGACCACGCACCGTGTGCACCATGGAGCAGTGGGCACGGCGCATCTTTAGCGGTTCCCGCAGCTTAACCTTTCACCCCGCCAAGGGTCATCCCTTGCACGAAGTATTTTTGCAGGAACGGGTACACCAGAATGATCGGCACGCTGGCCACAATGGTCATCGTCGCCCGAATGGAGGTCGGGGTAACCTGATTCGCGCCGCTTTCCGAGCTTGCAAACTGGCTTGCATAATCGTTGCCCGAATTCAGCGAGGAGTTCGAATTCTGGAGTATCTTCATCAGCTCGTATTGCAGGGTGCTAAGCTCGCCGTACGAGGAGTTGTACAAGAACACGTCGAACCAGGAGTTCCACTGGGATACTGCCGTAAACAGCGATACCGTGGCAAGCACGGGCACGCACAGCGGAAGCACGATTCTCAGGAAGGTCGTGAATTCGCCGGCGCCGTCGATCCGGGCCGATTCCAGGATCCCCTCAGGCAATCCCTCGATGAAGGAGCGGATGACGATGACGTTGAATACGCCGATCAGGCCAGGAATGATGTACACCGAGAAGGTGCCCAGCATGCCCAATTCGCGAATCAGCAGGAAATTCGGAATCAAACCGCCGCTGAAATACATGGTCAAAATGAAGGCGATCGACACGAATTTGCGCAGCACGTATTCCGGACGGCTGATCGTGTAGGCCACCATGGCACAGCAGAATACGGAAGTGATCGTACCGATCAGCGTACGCAGAACCGAGATGAAGGTAGCGTGGAATATCGTGGCTTCGTTAAATACATATTTATAATTTTCCCACGTGAAATCCCGCGGCCATAAATATATGCCGCCTTTCACCGAATCCGTCGCATTGTTGAAGGAAACCGCGAGCGTATTGATGAACGGGTACAGCGTGACAATCATGAGACAGATCATGAACACTATGTTAAAGGTATCGAATAACCGGTCCGCGGGAGACTTGAACCGGGCATGGGCTCGCGGTGCATCTGAAATCTTCGCCATATGAATCCTCCTGTACGTTTTCTGATAGAGAACGGTTCTCGCAAGCTTTCGCTTAGAACAATCGGTCTTCGCCCAGTCTCTTCGCGATATGGTTAGCCGTGAACAAGAGTATGAAGCTGACGACCGTCTTGAACATGCCGGCTGCAATCGAGAGCGAGAAGTTGCCCATCTGAATACCGTATTTCAGCACGAAAATATCCAGGTTCTCGGAATAATCCACGTTCATGCCGTTGCCAAGCAAGTATTGCGGTTCAAAACCGGATTCGAGCAGGTTGCCGATATTCATGATCAGCAGGATGATGAATACCGGTTTCAGACCCGGCAAGGTGATGTTCCAGATCCGTTGAAAGCGCCCGGCGCCATCGATTTCCGCCGCCTCGTACTGCGAGGGGTCGATCATCGTCATGGCCGCCAAATATATAATGGTGTTCCAGCCGACATTCTTCCATACTTCCGAAACACCGAGTATTCCCCAGAAATATTCCCCTTCCCCAAGCCATAGGATCGGCTCCTTAATGATCCCGAACCACATGAGGAGTTCATTGATAATCCCGCCGTCTGCGGACAAGGCCGTCGAAATAATGCTCGCAGCCACAACCCAAGAGATGAAATGGGGCAAATAACTGATCGTCTGCACGACCCGTTTGAACATCAAATTACGCAGTTCATTAAGCAGAATCGCTAACACAATCGCCGTCACGAACCCTAAGACGAGGTTGATGAAACTCATGGCGAGCGTGTTGCGCATGACCCGGAGGAAGTGTTCGTCCTGAAACAGGAAGGTAAAATGCTGCAGGCCTACCCATTCCTGATCGAATATCTTCTTCGCCGGTTTAAAATCCTGAAACGCGATGGTCCAGCCCCACAGCGGCATGTACTTAAAGACAAACAACCATATCAAAAAAGGAATCGACATGAAGACCAGCGCCTTCTGCTGCAGCAGCTTCCGGAAGAAGCTTTTTTCGCCTGATGGCCGTTCATGATTCAAACCAGTATCGTTTTTTCGTTGTTTATTGAAGAAACCTTTCGATACCGCCGGCGTTTCACGTAGCGCCGTGGTCTCTGCAGGTCCAATCGGGTTCGCCTTATCCACGGTTTCTTCTCCTTCCTATCCAGCCCTAGAAGAGGAGGGACGGATCTGGGCCATTTCGGCGGTCCGCCCTTGTTCGCCTCTCCTTCATCTATTATTGTCCTTGGGCATTTGCGATTTTCTTGGCTACTTCCTCGGTGATCAGATCCTCGTATCCCTTCACGTCCAGCTTGCCGAACTCGCCCACGTATTCGTTCCAGATGCCGTCAAACTCCGCAGGGCTGGCAAGAACCAGTTTCGGGAAGTATTTACGCTGCAAATCGCTTTTCTTCTGTGTGAAGATTTGGGCCGGCGAGCCCTGATCGATCGGAATGCTCCAAGCCGGGTACCAAGGACGGTCGTCCGGTGCCGCAAACAATTGCGAGAAGGAATCGATGTCGTATGCTTCAAGCAATTTCTTGTCCGGTTCGGAGTAGGACATTTTGGCAACCTCAGGCTGGCGTCCCGCACCCACGGAATTACCGTCAGGAAGCGTAGATCCGTTGCCGTAACGAGGCCAGTTGTATTCAAAGTACTTGAAACCGAACGATTCGCGGAAGGCTTCCGTATTGGTCTGTGCAATCTGCTCTTCCGTACGGTAGAAGCGGCCGTTCTCATCGACGGAATACGTCTCGTCCTTGATGCCCCAGTTCGACAGAATCTGGTTCTCGTCCGTCAGCAGGTTGTTGAAATACTTCACAATGCGCTCCGGATCCTTCGCGCTGACGGAGATCCCGACGCCGCGGTTGTTCACAAAGGATGGCGGATCCAGATACTGATCCTTGGTATTCTCATCGTATACGATCGGCAGCGCCATATATTCGAGATCGTCGTTACCCGATTTACTGGCTGTTTCGCGCAGATTGTTCATCGCTTGGCCTACCTGCCATCGATAATCGAAGAAGCCAAGCACCTTACCGGAAGTCAGTTTGGCAAGGTATTGATCATAGTTGTCCACGAAAGAGGATTTATCGAACAGGCCTTCCGCATTCAGCTTGTTCAGCTCCTGCAGGTACCGCTTCGTAATGTCGTCGTCCGCGTAATCATTCGCTACGTGAGTCTCCATGTCGATGATGATGCCGCCGTCGTTCGGATAGCCGGCTAAGTGCATCGGGGCATTGGTCAGGGCAAAAAATTTATCCTGCGTCGTCAGTGCCAGATATCCGGTCAAGCCTTCCTCCGGATGTTTCTTCACGTAGTCGCGAATTAGGGCCAGGTACTCGTCGAAGGTCTTGATTTTCGGATAACCCGCTTCCTTCAGGACGCGGCGTTGAATCCAGAATGCTCCTTGCTCGATATTCGGAGCCGACGTGTACTCTCCAACAACCGCACTCAGCGGCAGAAAGTAGATGTTGCCGTCCTCGGCTTTCATCAGGTTGTAATAAGGCTCGTACACCCGCTTGATGTTAGGGCCGTACTTATCGATCAGGTCATTGAGCGGAATGAAGGCGCCCGCCCCGACCAGCTTATCGATTGAGCTCCCTGGTACAATCACATCGGGATAGTCGTTACTGGCAATGAAGGTTCCCACCTTGGTGTTCTCGTCTCCTACCAAATGCTCCATTTTAAAATTCACGCCGGTTTGGTCTTCGAAAATTTTACCGATGGTGGTTTCGTTCGTATTTTTGTCTTTACCGGCTGCCGCGTTGAAATAGGTGAAGGTGACCTTCTCTTCTTTCTTCTCGCCTTCGCCGCCGGCTGCCGGTGTATTATCCGCTGCCTCTTTACTGCCGCCGCATGCTGCCAGAAGCGATACCATCATAACCACGGTCAGACAGCTCAGCCAAAATTTCTTGTTCATGCTCTTGACCTACCCCTTTCGGTCTCGTTAGTTTGTAAGCACTTTCATTATAAGAGAGCTCTGGGACGATTTTCACCCGTCAATCTTTAGGTGATACTTTGAAAACTATAGAACCGTATCCTTAGCCGTGAAAAATGGCAGATCCGCAGCCAGGATTCTCCCCTGCACTTCCGACGACTAACGAACAAATCCTGCTAGGGTCACTCCGATTCGGAATGCCACAGCAGGATTTGCCGTCCTTATATTTCAATGGGAATGGACAGTCTGACCCGTGTGCCCTGTCCAGGCGAGCTGTCAATTTCAAACCGGAACCGGCTGCCGTAGTACAGCTTTAACCTGTAAATCACATTCTGAATGCCGATCCGCTCTCCCATCTCGTCCTCGGTCTCGAGATAACGGTAGATGCGTTCCACCTTCTCCGCGGGCATGCCTGCCCCGTTATCCTGAATGGTACAGATCAGGGATTGGCCCTCGCGCACAACCCGAACTTCAATGCGCCCCCCGTGCTTGAGCGGCTCGATGCCGTGAATGCTGGCATTCTCCACAAACGTGACGATGGCCATTTTCGGTATTTGCAGGTGACCCTCTTCGGCTGGAGCATGAACCGAATAATCGATTTTGTCGCCAAATCGGTATTTCTGGATTTCAAGGAAACAATGGATGAACTCCACTTCCTCCTTGAGCGTCACCATGTCTTTTTTCCAAACGAGCGAATTGCGGAAGATCTTCGCCATATTATGAATGATCCTTGCCGTCTCATCCTCATCCTTCATCAGGCTGCGCATGCGGATCGTCTCCAGGGCATTAAAGAGGAAGTGCGGATTAATCTGGCTCTGCAGCGCATTCAATTGCGCGTGCCGCCGCTGCAGCTCCAAATTCTTCTTCTGGATATCCGCCACGTACACGTCATTGATCAGACTCTTGAGCTGCAAGGTCATCCGGTTGAATTCACCCGTCAGCTGACCGATCTCGTCACGTGCCTCAGCCTCTTGGATGGTGTCGTAATTCTGGTTCTTAACCTTCTTCATATGTTTGAGAATCCGTACAAGTCGTACGTTAAGGGAACGGCTGATCCAAACAATCACCAGGCTCGGAAGCAGAAAATTCAGGCAGGTCAGCACAATGACGAACCGCAAGGACTGATGCACGTCGCGCAGCACCACATCCTCCGGCGTCACCGCCATGATCGTCCAGGTGTTCAGATTGTTGGTCGTAAACGTATCGGTATGAAACTCCAGAAACCTGTCGCCATGCGCGATGCTGCTGTACGGTACAGCGCCCTGCGTGACATCGACCTTCGGATCCGTGGTGTATTCGATATTTCCTGCCCCGCTCAGCAGATACACTTTGCCCTGCACATTCAGATTGCTCATAATCTGCCGGATCGAAGGCATCCGCATATCGATCTTGAGATACTTGGTGTGGTCATCCTGGGAGCTGAAATAATTCATGCTCCGGATGATGCTAAAGCTGTCCAATTGGCCGTTCTTGCCCGTACGCATCACGATCGGCTGGGTTACGTTCTTGCCCGCGACCGCCTTGTACCAAGCCTCTTCCTTCACCTGGCCATCGATATAATTGATGCCGCCGGAATACAGCAGGGTCGGATTGTCGACATACACCGCAATTTCGCTGACCGAATTGTATACGGCGCTGCCCGAATTCAATATGCGGCGGAGATAAGTATCATACGCCTCGATATAATCGGCTGGATGATCGTACACCGTTTCCACGATCTCGTTCAATTGAACGTCCGTATAGAAGACCGAGGAGATCTCCAGGGCGTCCTCGACTTCACGGCGGAACTCGTTCTTCATCTGTTCAAGCGCTACGGTAATATCCTGGAGCCGCTGCTCCCTTACGCTGCCGGACGTCACATTGTAGAAGATGAGGTTGGTAATCAGGATCGGCAAAAAGACGGCCAGGAAATAAAGCAGCAGCATCTTGTCCCGCAGACGGACATTATTCAGGCTCGGCTTCATGCATTCGTCCCTTCGGACGCTGCCTCCTTCATCAAGCGGTTCCGGTACTCGCTTGGCGTCATCCGCTCAATCTTCTCGAATTGCGTCACGAAATAGTCCGGATTGCCGAAGCCGACCCGCTCCGCCACCTCATAGATGCGCAGATCCGTCTGGCGCAGCAAGCGCTTGGCTTCGTTCACGCGCAGCTGGAGCAAAAAATCATTAAAATACATGCCGTACGCTTTTTTGAACAGCTGACCCAGATAAACCGGGTTCATGTAAAACTTCCCGGCGATGCCCTTCAGACTGATATTCTCATGATAATGGGCCTCGATATAAGCCCGGATCTTCTGGATTCCGCCTTTGTGCTGTTCCTTGCGCAGCTGTCCGATATAGTTCGCGCTCTCAATCGCAAAATCCGTGAACAGCCGCTTCAGCCTCTGAAGCGACAAGTTGCGGTCATGCCACTCGGTCATCGGCTCGAGACTGGACAGCCGGCTTTGATCCCCGTCCATGCTGCTGAGCACACGGACCACGCCCAGCACGCATTGGTTGATCGCCGTCTTTACCGCTTCGGGAGCATACAGCTTCTCCTGGAAGGATTCGAACAGCGAACGAATCGTCTCCTCCAGCTTCTCGAAATGCAGCTCCTCGATCTGCTCCAGCAGCTGCTGGTAAAGACGCTCCTCCAGTCCGATGTATTGCAGATCATGCACCGCGGCTTCTTCATGGATCACGATGCCGCTCTCATCGTAGATGTACTTGTATAGGAGGGATTGCTTGGCCGTTTCGTAGGCATCCTGGACAAGGGACAGACGTGAAACCGGCCGGCCAAAATAGACGAAGATTCTTTCATGCTTCGAATCAGCGAGCGATTGCTGAAGGCGCCTAGCAAATCCCCGCTGACACCCCTGGAACGATTGCAGGATGCTTCCCGGAACGATGATGCCGATGCGGTTGCGGTGCTCATGCAGATAGAAGGGCTGTTCTCCATTCGAGATCGCAAGAAGCGCCGATTCCACCCTGTCCTTGAAGTCGCCTCCGTCATTGTTATTAGCCGAAGCCGGCGGATGGTCGTTCCGTTCGACAAAAACATAGAACAGACGGTCTTCCGGCCGGAGTTCAAGACGCCGCTCCCATTCCTGCAGCAGACTCTCATCCGCCTCCCCTATAATGAGCGATTCCATCAAGGCGCCCGACAACAGCTTCTCTTCCCGCGAGCGTGCCTCGCGGTCCGACTCCAGCCTTTCGCTGAGCCGGACCAGCGCCTGACTGAATTCCGTCTCGTCAATCGGTTTCAGAATGAAATCATGCACCCCGTAACGGACAGCCTGCTGGGCATAGTTGAAGTCATCGTATCCGCTTACAATAATGAAATACGGCTTCACGATATCGTCCGTGACGACGCGTCGGATCAGCTCGAGTCCATCCAGCACCGGCATGCGGATATCGGTGATGACCACATCCGGCCGAAGCCGTTCAATCAGTTCCAGCGCGTCTTCCCCGTTATCCGCCTCATCCACAATGTGAAAGCCGCAGGCTTCCCAATCAATCAGCTTCAGAAGCCCTTTGCGCGTAAACACCTCGTCATCCACCAATATCGCCCGGTTCCCTTGCACGGTATGTCCCCCTCGCCTTTTCGCGCACATCTGCCTGTAACAGATCTTCTATCGGTTCATCAGCAAACGCTTTCATATAGTAAATCTATTGTTCATGCTCTGCACGCAATTGTCAATGAATTTGAAAATAACGCTCGGCATTGTGATAGCAAATATCCTGGATGATGGCACCGATATATTCATAATCCGCGGGCAGTTCCCCTTCCTTGATCCAATCGCCGAACAGGCGGCACAGCACTCTCCGGAAATATTCATGCCGCGGGAACGACATAAAGCTCCTGGAATCGGTCAGCATGCCGACAAAGGTACTAATCAGCCCCATGGAAGACAGCGCGGTGAGCTGCTTCAGCATCCCTTCCTTCTGGTCGTGGAACCACCAAGCGGAACCGAGCTGAAGCTTGCCCTCGACACCGGCCGACTGGAAATTCCCGATCGTGGTAGCGATCATTTCGTAATGCGAGGAATACAGGCTGTACACAATGGTTTTCGGCAGCTGATCATTCCTGTCGAGACTGCTCAGGAATCCGTTCAGGCTTTCCGCCAGATGGAAATCGAGAATCGAGTCATACCCGCTGTCCTTGCCAATCTTCGCGAACATGCGCGCATTATTGTTCCGAATCGCCCCAATGTGCAGCTGCATGGTCCAGCCCTTGGCATGATACATCTCCCCCAGCTTGAGCAGGGTATGGGTGCGGTATTTCCGTTCCTCGAGCGGGGTTAAGCTGCCTCCGTCGATGGCTTTGCCGTAAATGTCCGCAACTTCTTTAACGTCTGCCTGTTCATAAGGAAAAGCGCCAAAGCCGTGATCCGACAGGCGGCAGCCATGGTCATGGAAATATTGGATCCGCTCCTGCAGGGCATCCAGCAATCCCTGATAGGTGTCCACGGTTATACCGGCCGTTGTTCCCAGCGTCCGTGCATAGGAGGGAAAGTCCGCGTTCGCGATATCCAGTACCCGGTCCGGCCGAAATGCAGGGGCCACGACGGTGGACAATTCCCCTTGATCCCGAATTGCCCGGTGAAACTCCAGCGAATCGACGGGATCATCCGTCGTGCAGGCCACGTTGACCTTGAATTTTTCCAAAATTCCGCCTGCCCGCAAGGCAGGAGCCTTCAGCTGCTCATTGCAAGCGTCCCAGATCTCCTTGGCATTCTCCGCGGTCAACCGCTCTTGAATCCCGAAATAGCGGGTCAGCTCCAGATGGGTCCAGTGATAGAGCGGATTGCCGACCAATCGCGGAACGCATGCCGCCCAGGCCATGAACTTCGCTTCAGGACTGGCGCTGCCTGTAATCAGCTCTTCGTCGACGCCAAGCCAGCGCATCGCCCTCCATTTGTAATGGTCCCCCTCCAGCCATAGCTCCGTCAGGTTATCGAACTGCCGGTTGATGGCAATATCCTTCGGGTTCAGATGGTTGTGGTAATCGAATATCGGCATCCCTTCCGCATAATCATAATAAAGTTTCTTCGCGCTGTTGCTGTTCAGCAGCAGATTCTCCGTGTCCAAACGGCTCATGTGGTTCCCCTCCGATTCTTATTTCGATTTTCAGTTCCATACTACCATACAAGTATGGTAGTATGGAATACATTAGGAGGTGATGCAGTGGTAGAATCTTTGCGATTACAGCCAGGATCGGCCGGACATATCGTGTACTCCCGGCTGAAGCAGCAGATTGTCAGTCTCGAGCTGCCCCCGGGAACGGCTCTGTCCGAGAAGGAGGTTTCCCTTTCCTTCGAAGTCAGCCGGACGCCGGTGCGGGAAAGCTTCGTCCGCCTGGCCCAGGAAGACCTTGTGGTCGTGCTTCCCCAGCGCGGCACGCGCGTCTCGCTCATCGATTCGGAGCTGGTCGAAGAAGCGCGCTTCATGCGCGAGCAGCTCGAGAAGGCCGTCGTCCGGCTTGCCTGCGAAAGCTTCCCCGAGGAGAAATTCGCCGAGCTGGAGCGAAATCTGTCCGAGCAGCGCGAGAGCATCGAGAAGCATGACGGCAAGCACATGTTTGAGCTGGATGAGGCCTTCCACCGTATTCTGTTTGAAGGCTGCCGCAAGGTCGGCACATGGAACGTGCTGCAGCAGATGAACGCTCATCTGAACCGGAGCCGAATGTTATGGCTGTCTGCCGATCCGAATTGGACCAACCTGTACGAGCAGCATCGGGAGATCGCGGACGCGATTTCGCGTCATGACGCCGATCATGCCGAACGTGAAATGCAGCAGCATCTGAGCCTGATTATCTCCAATCTGGCCGTGCTGAAAGAGAAGCATCCCGATTATTTCAAATAAGCCGTTACCCGCGAAAGACCCTTATTCGTCACGGCTTCATCTTGGCGTTACACTCGTAACTGCAAAATTCCCAGCAGTGCGTTAACTCCTTAAACTTGTAAAGGACGGTGAAGAAATGCGCATGGTATTCAGATGGTTCGGCGAGGGCAACGATACGGTCTCGCTGGATCAGATTAGACAAATCCCCGGCGTGGAGGGCATCGTATGGGCACTTCACGATATTCCTGTCGGCGAGGAATGGCCGATGGAGCGAATTGAGGAAATTGCGGACCAGGCCAAAGCGTACGGGCTTCATATTGACGTCGTGGAAAGCGTGAATGTGCACGAGGACATCAAACTCGGCCTTCCCTCCCGGGATCAATACATAGCCAACTACATCCGGACGATTGAGAAATTGGGCCAGGTCGGCGTCAAAGTCATCTGCTACAATTTCATGCCGGTGTTCGATTGGGCTAGAACCGATCTTCATAAACAGACCCCCGATGGTTCGACGGCCCTCTTCTTCGAGAAGGCCAAAATCCACGGCATCGATCCGATGGAGCTGGTTCAGACGATCAACCGGAACAGCGCGCTTACCATGCCGGGCTGGGAGCCGGAGCGTTTGGCGCATCTGACCTCCCTGTTCGAAGCGTACAGCGGCGTTACCGAGGAGGACTTGTGGAGCAACCTCGAATATTTCTTGAGCGCCGTCATCCCGGCTGCCGAGAAGAACGGCATCCGAATGGCCATTCACCCGGATGATCCGCCTTGGCCGATCTTCGGCCTGCCGCGGGTCATCACCAGCCAGGAAAATCTCCGGAGATTCCTGCAGCTGTACGATAGCCCAGCGAACAGCCTGACCCTGTGCAGCGGCTCGCTTGGCGCCAATCCGGACAATGACATCGTCTCCATGATCCATGAATTCCACGACCGAATTCCGTTTGCGCATATCCGGAACGTACGCGTCTACGAGAACGGCGATTTCATCGAAACGTCCCATCGTACCGAGGACGGCACCGTCGATATTTCCGGCATTGTGCAGGCCTATCATGACAACGGTTTCACCGGATACGTAAGGCCCGATCACGGGCGGCATATCTGGGGGGAGCAGTGCCGTCCGGGTTACGGCCTGTATGACCGCGCCTTGGGCATTATGTATCTCTGGGGGCTGTGGGACGCTTACAGCCGGGAGCGCGCGGGAAGTCCAGCCGAGCTGAAGGAGGCCGTACAATGAGTGAGGTAAATATCCATGCAGCAGGTACATCCGAAGCCGGATCAAGCGGAGCTTCTGTTGAATCCGCACCGCAAGCGACGCCATCCCTTCCCATTCATCCGTCATTAAACGGGAAGACGGTTGTCATTACGGGCGGCTCCGGCGTATTGTGCCAGGCGATGGCTCTTGAGCTGGGGCGGCAAGGTGCCAAGGTGGCCGTCTTGAACCGTACGGCCGAGAAAGGGCAGCAGGTGGCCGATGAAATTACGGCTGCCGGCGGTACGGCGATTGCCGTTCCCTGCGATGTAACGGATGTGGAAAGCGTCCGGCAAGCGGAAAAAGCTGTGCGCGAGTCTTTCGGACCCTGCGATATCCTGATTAACGGAGCCGGCGGCAACCGGAAAGACGCGAATACAACCAACGAGATTTTCCGTCCGGAGGATGTGGGGCAGCCCGATGTGACAACCTTCTTCGGGTTAAGCGTGCCGGGCTTCCGCAGCGTGTTCGATTTGAACTTCATCGGCACGCTGATACCGACGCAAGTCTTCGCGGAAGGGATGCTGGGGCGTCCCGGGGCCGTCGTGCTGAATGTCTCGTCCATGAGCGCACCCAGCCCGATGACCAAGGTGCCGGCTTACAGCGCAGCCAAAGCGGCCATCAACAACTTCACGCAGTGGCTGTCCGTTCATCTTGCGGAATCGGGCATTCGCGTGAACGCGATTGCGCCGGGCTTCTTCCTGACCGAGCAAAACCGCAATTTGCTGACTCATAGCGACGGTACATTAACCGAGCGCTCTCATAAAATCATCTCCCATACCCCCATGAGGCGTTTCGGTGTGCCGGAGGATCTGCTGGGCACCCTGCTCTGGCTCGTGGACGATCAGACCTCCGGCTTCGTCACGGGAACGGTAATTCCCGTGGACGGCGGCTTCATGGCATATTCAGGCGTATAACGGAGTACTATGCTGCAGAGCAGCAGCCTGTCAGTCATAAGCTTGACTGGCTGGACCATGATGCGTAAGCAGATGAAATGCTGGAGTGACTCCGCGAGGCGTATCTCCTGAGAATTCCTCAGCCTTATACAGCAGCAGGGCCGACTAAGATCCTATGATCTTAAATCAGCCCTGCTTTTTGTATCACGGCAACTGTATATGTCTGAGTTTATCCGGATTTGCCACGGTATACATCGTCTCGATTCGATTGTTTTTAAAAGCAAAAGAATAAATAAATTGGACACCGTGATCCAACCGGATCCGTATTCCCGGCAGACCATTGACGGTAAGATAAGAGTACACATATTGTCCTTCATACATTTTAAGCAGGTTCAGATGCAATTGGATCACTTTATGGACTCCAACCACAGGTATTTGCGCCGCTCTGACTTTACCGCCGCCGTCCGAGTAGAGCACGACATTTTCGCTTAACAGCTCCAGCAGCTTATTCGTGTTTCCCTGTAAAAGGGAATCCACAAAATCCTTGATCTGCGCCTCCGCCACCGAGATCGATGGTCTCTGATCAGGATCAAAATGAATGCTGCCCTTAGCACGGCGGAAGATTTGACGGCAATTTGCACTGCTTTTTCCCAGGATTTCAGCAATTTCGTCATAGGAATAATGGAAAATCTCGCGGAGAAGAAAAACGGCTCTTTCCACCGCGTTAAGCTGCTGAAGCAGCAGCAGGTATGCTGTAGAAATGGACTCTTGCTGCTCTACGATAAGAGAAGGGTCCGTCTCTGACGCCATATTCTCGATCAGGGGTTCCGGCAGCCAGGGACCGACGTACAGCTCGCGCTTTTTGGCAGAAGAGCGCAGCAAATCCAAGCAGCGATTCGTTACGATTTTGTACAGAAACGCTCTCTCATTGCGAATGTCCTCCGGATGGGGCAATTGGTTATAGCTGATGAAGGCCTCCTGCACGATATCTTCCGCATCCATCACACTTCCCAGCATCCGGTAAGCTAACGAGAAAAGAGCGGATCGATAGCTTTTATACAATGACTCTGTGCTCATTCGGGGTCCTTTCCTCACTTTCAAGCGAGAGTATATGCTGTACGGCCCGCTTGGCGCTTGCAGTTGCAGCATCAACCAAGAGTTCGCCATGCGCTGCCCATTCTCCCGCTACATACAACCCGATGATTTCAGGGACGGCTGGACCCGGGTTCTCCTGGCGTTTCAGATGCATAAAATCATGGCAAACCGTGATGTTAGGAAGGTATTGTTTCTCAACGAGCTCGTTGCGCCAACCCGGCTGCACCAAGTCTAAGGTTTCTTCTAACTCCTGCAGATCCCTTCTTGCATCCTTCTCCTTGCCCTGATACTTAAGCAAGGTTATGACTTGCGCGCCGTCTTCGCTCAGGTAAGCCGCTCGGGATTGATTCGAGAGAAATACGGTTTGATCGAGGCCGTACACAAACTGCTGCTTCGGCTCCGGAAGACGACGCAGGGCTACATCCAAGCAAGCCGCTGTCACTTCGACCGCCTGCTCCTTCCACGTATGCAGAGCGGTTTCTTCTGCATGGGGCACCAGTTCGTGGGCGACAGTTGGAGGCGTGGCAAGAATAATATGATTGGCTTCTATTTTCATGCCATCGCCGCAAAGGACGTGCCGTACCTTTCCCTCGTGATGATCAACCGAAATGACTTTATTCTTCGTTACGATTTGAACTCCCTGCTCCAGAGCCTTTTGTTTTAATTCATCGACCATGGCCCCCCAGCCCCGATCCAGATACAATACCCCCTTCAGTGCGTGCTTAAGCTGCTGCAGTACGGGACCGGCCGCCTGCAGGTCAGGGGCTACCACATAACTCGCCGTACGCAATAGCGAATAGAATAAATTTCGTACCATGGGATCCTGCACGTTGCCTTCAATCCATTCGCGCACACTCATCTTGTCGTACACCTGCGTATCCAGTTTACCTAATTTCGCAAGCCAAGCACCGAGCTCCATCTTGCCCCTCCAGGATAATAGAGGGGTGGTGAATAGAGATTTCACGCCCATGGGTAACGGACTTAGTTTCCCTTTCCAAATCCCGTACCCGTCAACCGAAGGTCGACCCCCCGGCAATTGGAGCCCTAATTCGCGAAAGGTTGAAAGGGCATCTCCATGATATAAGGCATGCCCGCCCAGATTGAAGTAGGCTCCCTTCTTCTTATGGGTCATGGCCCGCCCCCCCAAACGTTCCTGCTTTTCAACGAGTATCGTTTGCTTCCCGGCTCTCGCCGCATAGATTGCTGCTGTTAAACCCGCTACGCCTCCACCTACAACGGCAACGTCATATTGTAGCATCCGTCATCATCCCTTTTTCGTTTTATACGGGTATGACGGGCGAGGGCATCGAGATGTGACAAGAATGAAGGTCCAAACCGAAAAGTAATGTCATTCATGATTTCAGGACTCCTATAATATATCAGGAAGCCACAAGCTTCGAAGTTATACTTTCTGATGATTTCAATAAAACCCCTCTTCAATACGAAGAGGGGTTTTGCATAGCTCTATAACCGCACGTTTGATTTCATTCCGCCTTAGACCACGGCCTCCGGCTTAAAAAAAGCCGGCAAGTACTTTTTGTTCGCCTCCAGCATTTCATCGAGCAGCTGCTTCGCTACGGTCACGGACGGCACCAGCGGATGATGCACCAGCGCCTGCAGCGCAATCCCGCGATCGCCGGTAATGGCAGCTTCGATCGTCAATTGTTCGTACACTTTCACCGCATGCATCAGTCCCTTCACATGGGAAGGAACCTTTTGCGGCGCCAACGGTATTGGCCCTTGGCCCGTAACCACGCAGTTGATCTCGATGCTGGCATCCGCAGGCAGGAAGTCGTAGATATTGCCGTTTGCGACATTCAATGTCTGGATATCATGGCGGTCATTATAAATGGACGTCATCAGGTTGACGGCCGCTTCGGAATAATATGCGCCGCCGCGCTGCTCCAGCTGCTTCGGCTTCACGGCCAAATTCTCGTCCTTGTAGAGCTCGAACAGCTCCTCCTCTACCCGGCTGACCACGTCCGCCCGGGTTCCGTCCTTCTCCAGCGAGGCCTTCATGTCCGCGAACATCGTATCGGTCATGTAGAAATATTTAAGATAATAGGTCGGAATCGCCCCAAGCGAACGGATAAAATCCGCGTCCCAGCCGAAGGTCGGCACGTTCTTCGCCGTATACGATTTCCCGCCGTCCAGCAGCTCCGGCATTTTCTCTTCGCCGTTGACGATCGCCGACGTCACCCAATGGAGATGGTTGATCCCGACAAACTCGGCCAGAACGTCCCTCTCCGACACGCCGTACTCCGCCGCCAGGAACTTCTGAAAGTTAATCGGGGAGTTGCACAGACCGACGGATTTGACCTTGCTGTGCTTCGCAACCGCCTCGGTGACGATGCCTGCCGGATTCGTGAAGTTCAGCATCCACGCATTCGGTGCCAGCTCTTCGATATCGCGGCAAATGTCCAGAATCACCGGTACCGTTCGCAGCGCCTTCAGCATGCCTCCCGGACCCGTCGTCTCCTGGCCGATGACGCCGTGTTTAATCGGAATATGCTCATCCTGCTTGCGTGCCGCCAGCAAGCCGACGCGCATCTGGGTCGTCACGAAATCGGCACCCGCAATCGCCTGCCTCCGATCCAGCGTCAGGTGAACCTCGATCGGCAGACCCGATTCCTTGACCATGCGTTTGGCCAAATTGCCCACGATCTCCAGCTTATGCTTACCTTCTTCAATATCAACGAACCATAGTTCGCGAATCGGCATTTGCTCATAATTGCGAATGAAACCTTCTACAATTTCCGGGGTATAGGAGGAACCTCCCCCGATGACCGCTATCTTCAATCCTGCTGCCACGTTAATCGCCTCCAAGGTATGATATCAATCCGTTTCGATCCGGATCTATTGCGCTCTATTACCACAATCTGCTGATCAGACTGTGGTTGCCTGCTCAAACGTAAATGCTTTCAGTTTGGCCTCCGTCTCAACATCAACGGCATGACCGTCGGCATCCATCGCGCACAGCAGCGCGCCGGAAACCGGATCGGATGTCAGCCTTACGCAGGATGCATGGGGTGCCCGGACCGCAACGATCCGTTCGATTGCATCCGTCAGGATCGAGCTGTTCGGCCTGTTCAGCACGCTGCCGATGTAAACGATGTCGAAGGCTTCGTCCGCCATGTCCAGCCGCCGGATCAGCGTGCATACCGCATTGGCCAGCTCCTCGCCTTCGTTCTCGAGGATCCAGGTTGCCACCTCGTCGCCCGCTTCAGCCGCCTGAAACAGTGTCTTCACCAGACTTGGCGGAACCTTCGTCCTGCCGTAGAGGACATCCTCGTACATCGGTTCGACGGACGTATATCCCATCTGCTCCAGAACGAGCGACGTCAACAAGGTTGCCGGTCCCCGCTCATCCCAGGCTCGAATAACCGCCCGGAAGGCCAGGGTTGCAAACCCTGATCCGCCTGCATATCCATCTCCGTACAAGAAACCGAAGCCGCCATACTGCAGCTCTTCCCCCGCACGGTTACGGGCGGCGCTGTTGAAGCCCGTACCGCAGATCAATGCGGCGCCATACGGACGGCTCGTTCCCGCCCTCATCCCGATGATGGTATCGCATGCGATAGCATGTCTCGGATATCCGAGCGCCCCGATCATCGGGCGCAGGATCTCGTAATCGGCTTCCCGATCGGCTCCGGCCAGGCCGAAATAGGCATAACTGATATCTTCCTTGGCAGCTCCAGCCTCTTGAAGCGCCCGGTTGCAGGCCTCCTCAATGTTACGGGCCGCATGCTCACGGTGAATTTGGTGATTGCCGTTGCCGGACGCTCCCTTGCCAAGGATATTCCCTTGTTCATCGCAGATGACGGCGTGTGTTTTGCTGCCGCCGGCATCCACACCCAGATACAAACTCATGGACTTCACTCCTACCCGCCTAACGGCGGCGTCATGTGGTGGTATATGTTTAAGATACCGCTTCCACAGGTTGCCATCTACTGTTATACGATCAAGGAGTGATACTATCTTACTGTTTCTTGGAACTCGTGGCGGAGGGGATCATGGGACTGCCTGCATAAGCGTGCTCCCGGATCTCGCTTGGCGAAGACCCGACATGCTGCTTGAACAGACGATTGAAATTGGACAGATTCCGGAACCCGCAGGTTTCCGCGATCTCGATAATCTTCTGGTCCGTCGTCTCCAGCAGGTGCACGGCATGGGTCAAGCGCAGCTGGATCAGATAATGATGCGGTGAGGTTCCGACCGCCTGCTGGAACAGGGCGCTGAACCGGGAAGGGCTCAGATGCGTTAAATCCGACAGCTCCTGCAGCGTCCAGCCGTAGTCCAGATGAAGCTCCATCGTGCGCAGGACTTCTTTTAACGCGTGCATCCCCCTGCCCTTGATCGGCCTGTGCTCCTGAGCCTGAGACGAAAGATGACGGTTCGCCAAGCTCAGGAAACGAATGAGATCCGAACGGATCAGGCTCATATAAGAGGTCCCCCGGGCTTCATACTCCTCCATCATGCGCCGAAGCAGCCGGGCCAGTTCATCGTGCACCGGAGAATGCCTGTCTACGTTTCCGAGCGAGCGGAAGGGAGCCATCAGGTCCGGATCGAACTTGAGATCGATGGACAGCAGGGAAGGCTCGAACATAATGACGTCCATGACCAGGTTCTCGGTCTCATACGCGCGGTGCAAATCATTGCTGTTGATGAATATGATATCCCCCTGCCGAAACGGGAGCTTCATCCCGTTGATCAGAATAAAACCGGTTCCGCCTTGAATATAGTTAAGCTCCAACGCATGATGCCAATGCAGGCGCTGGGCTCCGGCGAATATGCCGTGCGTGGTCGACGCGGTAAACGGAAAGGCAGCGTTCGAAAAATCTATGGCGTCCGGAACGACGCTTTGCGGACGATTCACTTCAATTGCACCTCCATGCCTCGTAAATCAACGTGTCAACGATGTACTCTCATCGTAACATGAGCGCCTCTCTTAAGAAAAACATGGAGCGACGTTTACGCTCAGATGATTAAACCGCAAGCTGCGGCGAGATAGAAGGTAAACCACGGAAACCTTATTCTTGCCCGTGAAAAAAAAAGGACCCGCCCCCAAGTATGCCTGGGGCGGATCCTTACAGGTGCATTAAGATAATGGAAGTTCAACCGTCCAGCCGAACGGATCCTCAACGGTTCCGAGCTGGATGCCCGTGATGGCATCATAAACGCGTTTGGAAAGCTCGCCGGTCGCTCCCTCGCCAATCACCAATTGCTCCTCCTGCCATTCCAGTGAACCGATCGGCGATATCACCGCTGCCGTGCCGGTGCCGAAAGCCTCGGTCAACAAGCCGCTGCGGTGAGCCTCCACGATTTCATCGATGGAAAGGGCCCGCTCCTCCACGGGGATGTTCCAATGCTGCAGCAGCTGGATGACGGAGTTCCGGGTAACCCCATCCAGGATGCTTCCGTTCAGCGCAGGCGTTATCACCTTATCGCCGATCTTGAAGAACACGTTCATGCTGCCGACTTCCTCGATATATTTGCGGTGCACGCCATCGAGCCACAGCACCTGCGAATATCCTTTTAGGGTGGCTTCATCCTGCGCCTTCAAACCTGCCGCATAGTTGCCGGCCGTCTTGGCATTGCCCACGCCCCCGGCAACGGCACGCACGTATTTCGGCTCCACGTAGATGCTGACCGGATTGATGCCTTCCGCATAATACGAACCGACTACCGACAGGATGATCATGAACTTGTATTGCAGCGACGGCGCTACGCCGAGCACGGGCTCGGTTGCGATGACAAACGGACGGATATAGAGCGATGTGCCCGGCTCGGAAGGAATCCAGTCGCGATCCACGAGCACGAGCTGCTTGAGCGCTTCCATCACAAGCCCTTCGTCCAATGTCGGAATGCTCAGGCGCTGGTTGGACAGGTTCAGCCGCTGAATATTTTTGTTCGGGCGGAACATGAGGATCCGCTGATCTTCCGTCAGGTAAGCCTTCAGGCCTTCGAATACGGTCTGGCCGTAGTGAAATACTTTGGCGGCAGGATCAAGCTCGATCGGCTGGTACGGGACGACGCGCGGGTCGTGCCAGCCTTTGCCGGCATCGTAGTCCAGAATAAACATATGATCCGTAAATACCGTGCCGAAAGCCTGTTTATGATGGCTCGGCTTCTCCTTCGGGGTGGTCGTTAATTCCACGGATATCGCGTAAGTCATGTGCACACATCTCCTTATTTTGCAAACGTTATTAGTTGAATCATATCAATCGATGCCCTATATTAAAAATATCTGATTTATAGGGATACCATACCTTTAAGGTATGGAGAGGAGGTATGAAAAATGGACATTCGGCAGCTGCGTTATTTCCTGACGATCGCCCAGGAAGGACAGATCACGCGTGCGGCTAAACAGCTTAACATGGAGCAGCCTCCATTAAGCCGTCAGCTAAAGCTGATGGAGGAAGAACTCGGCGTGCTGCTGTTTGAACGCAGCGGCAAGCAGCTTCAGCTCACCCACGCAGGCGAGCTGCTGCAGAGCAGGGCCGCCTCCCTGCTGAACCAGTTCAATGAAACGCTGACCGAGGTGAAAGAGATCCACGCGGGAGTCCGCGGCATGCTCTCCATCGGTGCCGTCGTCTCCTGCATTTCGCTCCTGCCTCAGCGCATCCATATCTTCCGGCAGCAATATCCCGAGGTCACCTTCAAGATTCGGGAAGGCGACCACTCCCTGCTGGCCGATCAGCTCGACAAGCGTAATATCGAGCTCGCAGTGACCCGGCTTCCGTTCGAATCCAGCTTCGGGCCCGAGCGTTATGCCGTTCAGCCCCTGCCCTCCGACCCGTTCGTCGCGGTCATTCCAAGCAGCTGGGAGAGCATTGCCTCCCATTCGGAAATCTCGATGCGCGAGCTGGCGGAATATCCGTTCCTGTCCTTAAAAACCGATCAGACGATCGGGATGCATGAGCGGGTCATTCAAGAATTCAAACGTGGCGAGCTTGAGCCGCGCGTCATATGCGAATGCTCCAGCGTTGCCATTATCGTCGCTTTGGTAGCCGAAGGCATTGGCGCCACCATTTTGCCCGAGTCGGTCATGTCCTCCTTCGCGATTCCTAACATCCGGACGCTGTCCATTACAAGCGCTGATTTCCAATCGGACGTGGGCATTGTTTGGCTCAGGGATCATGTCCTGTCCAATCGGGCCCGGCATTTTTTAGCTACCTTTATAGAATAACACTTGTTGAGGCCCCTCGTCTTCCCCAGCTTTGTCCAAGCCTTGCCGCATCGGGTCTTCGTTATCCATTGTGGACAAACTTGAGGTCGCTAATCGTCCCGCATCGGGTAAACCCGATATGTTGATACAGCCGGTTGGAGTCCGGGTTGGCCTGGTCGGCGTACAGCATGGGAACCAATCCTTCCTGCAGCAGGATAGATCCAAGGTCTGCAACCAATGCGCTGGCATACCCTTTTTTTCGTTCCTCCTTGGGCGTGTACACCGCGTTGATGCGGCCGTGCCTTGGCGACCGGTGCGCAATGTTGGCCATCGACACCGTGTGGCCGCCGGCCATCCATACATATAACCCGCCCTGCTGAATGAGTCGTTGGGCGGTCTCGACCTGGCTTGCCGCATTCGCTCGGACCCCATAAGCATCCTCCGAGAATCCGACCAGAAACCGGGCCACCTGCTGCGTATCTTCCTTAGCGGCCCGTCTGATCCTCCCCTCGACGCCTAAAGGGCTCTTGACGGCGGGGGCATGGTAAGACTCCATCGTCATCTGATGACGGTAGGCCCCATGGCGCTCCTCTGCGTAGCAGCTGGAGAACTGCTCGGCCACGCCCGGTTCTCCCGTTACGCCCGGCAGGGCTGCTTCCCCCAGCTCGCTGACCAATTCTCGAAGCAGAAGCTGCCGCCGATCCATGGCAACGTCCCGGGATATCCATAACCAGGCGTTCCCGCGGGGCGACTGCGCATAGATCATGCGTCCGTCCGGCGATTTCAGGCCTATGCGCTGCGGCGACCCCGCAATGAGATGGATCAGGTTGTACGATACCTCATCACGAATAAATTCTTCCCGGCACAGCGCCTCGTCCTGTGGCATCAGCTTCGTTAACATGATTCATCCCTCTCTCTTCCCATGATCTTTCCCTGCCGACCCAAGTGGTGGACCGATCGGCACGGCCCCGCCGCTTTTTGGCGTCTCCGGCATCCCAGAGAACACAAAAAAGCCCCGTCCCCTGTAGGGACGGAGCCTTGTCTCCGCGTTACCACCCTGATTCGTGCCGGCTAGCCGGGCACGCACTCTTGTCATCATCCATCAATGATGCCCCATGGTAACGGCTGGGTAAACCCGGATACGCCTCAACATAAATCGGCGGATCTGCTCCGAGGTGATGGCCAATTCATCGCCGCTGACTGCTTCGCACCGCCCAGCAGTTCTCTGATTCAGCATCCTTTGCGATCTTGGCGTCCTCATCCAAGCATTTTCCGAAAAATTTAACTCAGTTTATCCCGGCATCATCCGGCTGTCAAGCCCTATTCCAACTAGGATGCTTAAGTCCCCGTCTTATTTGTTATTAAAACGGAAGACCAGCATATCCCCCTTCTCCGGATGGACGCCATCATGCTCCGTATACCGTCCGCCCGTGTACGTGTTTAACGTTTTGCGCCAAAAAATCTGGGTGCTCATATTGCGCTCGGTCGGATTCGTCTGAAGCTCCCATGCGCCTTGGAACTGATCGAACACAAGCTCAGCCGCTCGTTGGGCTACACCTTGTCTTCGAAAAGTCCGAAGCACAAAAAAATCATTCAAGTAGTACTGGATATTCGGCGATGGAATGTAGGGCGTGGTCGCCACCAGGGCCAACCCTGCCGCAATGCCATCTACGGATATCAGATAAGGAAAAAGAACCGACGGCTGCTCCCACCACACATCGAGCTGCTTGCTCTGCTCGCTTAAGGTCGGCACATCCTCTTTTTCAAATACACCGAACCGGTTAGGACGGACCCCCCATATCTCAGCAATGTCATGCAAGTACAGCGGATATATGTTATGCAGAATAAATGACTGTTCCTTCGGGCATAAACGTACCTCAATATTCACGGTCAATCCCTCCTTAATGAATGATGTATGTAAGTTTAGTATGTCTAGGATAACATATTTACTCTTCCAAGAGGTTTACAGGTATGTAAATTGCGTTACGAAATGGAGTAAAATACGTTAAACCTACTCCTTATTTCACCACGATTTCATTATATGTCCTACGGCTCATCCAAAATTATGTTGAATTCTGTTATTTATATCATGCAAAGAGCCAACCGAATGTATGCGTCGGTTGGCTCCTTAATTTCTGCGGAATCAGGGTGGATCGGATCGGGCACCTCGCCCATCCCCGTCCTGTTAATTCGAACCAGCTTGCTCCGTCAAGCCAAGCGCATTCCGCGCCATCGTCATATATTCTTCCTGACCCGTAAGGAGCGCGAACTGGGCGATCAGCACGGGATAAGCCGCATGCTGCTCGACAATATGGTCGAACATGCGCGGCCATACCTTTCCTCCCGCTTGTTCATACCGATCCAACAGGACACGAAGATTAGGCTCGCCGTATATGGCGTAATACAGCACGAAATCTTTGGCGGGACTGGCTACCTCCGACTCCGTCCAATCCAGCAGCCCGGTAACCCGCACGCGCTCATCAATCAGGATATGCGGCGGATGAAGATCTCCGTGGATCAGCGCGGAATGCGTTGGCCAGTAAGAATCGTCTCCCAGCCACTTCTGCCACCTCTCCCAGAGCGTTTCGGAAACGCCTAGGCGGTCCTTGATGTCGTCCATGTTTCGGGCAGTCTCCTCGCGAACTTCTTGGGGGCTTTTTACCCGCAGGCCTGCGGCTCGGGCTGCATCGTGGTCGATTCCGTGCAGGGCGACCAGTGCCTCAGCCAGGGAGTGAACGAACGGCTCACCCGGATTCTCGGCATCCATATTAAATGCATATCCTTCCATGCTGACGGAAGCGGCAGGCTGCCCGCCGAGCAACGGGTAGGCGATGAGCTCCGGCGTATATATGCGCCAATCCGGCACGTCGACCGGCAGATGGGACTGGATCAGCTTCAGGACCCGCGCCTCATTATCGGCCCTGTCCAGCACATCCGTTCTTCTCGGCTTCCGCAGGATCCACCTTGCCCCGGTCTTGGCCTCCTCCGCAAATCCAACGAGAAAGTCCATCCCGGATTCATTCATCTCAATGCCTTCGGGATTCAAATCCACCCCGTGCTTACCGGCTATCTCCAGCATCTCTTGGATCACTTGCGTATAATCGTCATTGGGCTTAGCTATTGTCATAAGGAATCCATCCCTTCCATATTTCATTGATATCGTAATAGGCCGTTATCACAACAAAAAAGCACAGGCAACGAGCTGCCTGTGCTGGGTAACCGAAACGGGACCTTACCGTCCACCGTTCCTGGAAATGCCTACTCGAATACACGTTCAAATACGGGAGGGTGAAGACACCTCTTATCCCGCACATGAAAAAACATGCATTCCTATAGACATATCATAAAAATGGGTTACGTAAAAATGACGGACCCATCCCGATTACCCTGCAACTGTGCAGGTCTCTTTAGCGCTATTTCATTAGCCGCGAAAAGATCTCAATCGGGAATAATCCAACATACGTAACCCTCCGTTCATCCTAAGTTGTGTATAACTTTACCAAAACCACGAAATCTTTGCAAGACCTTCTTGAGCAGTTTGCTGCCTTCATCAGGCGACGCATAACACGCAAGTTCACACGGGATGAGCAATGAAGCCCTCAATGACGCTTTTCTAACCGCATCATCATGCCTCTTAGGCTTCTTCCTGCAAATGCTCCCTGCAAAAAGCCGTGAGTTCTTCCTCTTCCTCGGGCTCCATATCAAAATCCAAATACTGATCCGTTGTGCGCTCATAGAAATCGTATTTGACGATACGCGAAGCATCCTCATCATCCAGGTAGATCACTCGCAGGTAGACGCCATGCTCCGAATAGAGCTCGTCATCCTCCGGTACGTCCAAATCGCATACAAACTCAAAGCGTTTGCCGGTCAGGATTCCAAACGGGTCCTTCACCTGTTCGACGCTGTATTCTTTGATCGTTAACATATTCCCACCCTTTCTATCACTCTGCTTATTATACACAAGAGAGCGCCTATCCCTACACTCTTTCTAATTGCTCAAAGGCTGCCTCTGCCGGAAAATCAGGGCCGTTCCCCAATTTACGATTCTATCAGGGCATACCTTTAACGAGCCGCACCGAACTCACTTACGGTAAAAAAGAAGACCACCCAAGAAGAGCACGTATTAGGAAGACAAAATGACCCTCGCAGGGGTCATTTTGCTGATTCGGGTTATAAAAATATCCCTGAAGCCGATCACTTGCCGTCCTCTTGACCGGTCCGTTCCTTCCCCTTCGCGGTTGCGGCGAACGATCGGGTCATCGTCTTGATCAGCTCCGCTTTGCGGTAACGCAAGGCGGACCAATCCTCGTCGATGGCGATCTGCCGAACGGGCTCATAGCCTTCGTCGGCAAGGATGCCCGTAACGCTCTCCCGGCTGCAATCGGAGTTCTTATACGTCTTGGACGTTTTCTTGGGGTAACACAGCCAGAGCAGGCCGTTATCCGCCACGGAGCCGGCTGCAATCTCGGCCAGCCGCCGTAATTCTTCATTGCTTGTCCCAAAGGCCTGCACGAAGTCGTAAGGTGCTTGCACAGGCTCCGTATGAACATCTCCCTGCAGGGAACTGATGACCTCTTGATAGGCCTGCGGTGCGTTAAGCATCAGAACCGGCTGGCCGAGGTCCTTGTACTGCAGCTTTTTGATGATTGGATGAATCTCCGGCATTTCTGCTCATTCCTCTCGCGATGGATTCGTATAGGCCACCTACCTGCCCCAATTTAAGAAGAGCATACCCATACGAATGGATACGCCCTTACTTCTCGGCAACCCATGGTGCGTTGGTAATGCCTCCAAGAGATGCCCGTTGTCTGCTTGTTACTGAGCCTTCTTGATCTGCTTGCTGCGCAGCTGTCCGCAGGCTGCGTCGATATCCGTGCCATGCTCCAGCCGCACGCTGCAGCTGATGCCCTGTTTCTTTAAGGTATCGTAAAATGCGGTGATCGATTCCTTGGTGCTGCGCTGGTACTGGCTGTGCTCATCCACCGGGTTGTACGGAATGAGGTTCACGTTCGCCAGATTGCGGCGCTCGCCCACGAGCTCGGCCAGCTCGAGCGCATGCTCCCGCTGATCGTTCACATCCTTCAGCAGAATGTACTCCAGCGTGATGCGGCGATTCGTTTTTTCCAAATAGTAATCAATCGCTGCCATCAGTTTCTCAATCGGAATCGCTTTGTTGATCTTCATGATGCGGGTCCGGATCTCGTCGTTCGGCGCATGCAGGGAAATGGCGAGGTTCACGCCCAGATCGCTGTCCGCGAACTCGACGATTTTGTTAGCCAGCCCGCTGGTCGATACCGTAATATGACGCGGGCCAATCGCAAGCCCTTTATGATCCTTGATCACGCGGATGAAATCCGACATGTTCTCATAATTGTCAAAAGGCTCCCCGATCCCCATTACGACGAGATGGCTGACCCGTTCGCTGCTGCCTCTCCGATCCAAGTGAAGCTGAACCTGCATGACCTGCTCCACGATTTCCGCTGCGGACAAATCCCGGCTCTTCTTCAGCAACCCGCTGGCACAGAAGCTGCAGCCGATATTGCACCCGACCTGTGTGGTCACGCACACCGACAATCCGAATTTATGCCGCATCAATACGGTCTCGATCAGGTTGCCGTCCACCAGCTTGAACAGAAACTTAACCGTGCCGTCCAGGGACTCCTGCTTGGTATGCTCCTCCAAGGTCAGGATCGTATAATGTTCCTCGAGCAGCTGCAGACATTCCGGATGCACATCCGTCATATCGGAAAAAGACGTTACCCGCTTCCGATACAGCCATTCCCACACCTGCGTTGCCCGAAATTTCTTATGTCCACGCTCGCCTAGCCAAGCCGTCAACTGATCTAATGTTAATCCATAAATGGATGGTTTGTTCATTGATTGGTCCTCTTTCTATTCATAGTCCACTCCTTATTGTCCCAAAATTCCGAGGGGAACACAAGGGGAGTTATAGGCAATTCACGCTTCTTTGACACAAAACGGGATTGACATATCCAGGAAATCCCTTTATCTTATTATTGACTGACTGAATCAATCATAATTTAGGGAGACGGAAAGAACTACAACTTCTCGTTTATTCTTAGGGAGCTCACTCCCAGTCAGTCCGTCACCTTCGTCCAAGTCAGAAAACCAGATGGTATTTTTTTCGTTTAATATTGACTGATTAAATCAATCTACATTGGAGGTAATCAAATGAATTCCAAAGGAAAAGCGCTGATTCTTGGTGGAGGCATAGCCGGACTATTCGCCGCCAACGTGTTATCGAGGCATTATGAGGAGGTGGTCATCGCCGATCGGGATGAATTTCCCGCAGGTCCGGAGAATCGAGCCGGTACGCCGCAGGCTTATCATCCCCACCGTTTTCTTGAACGCGGTAAAATGATCGTTGAACGATGGTTCCCCGGCATAACCGAGGAACTGCTTCAGCAGGGTGCTCACCCCCGAGCGCAAAAGTCCGTTAAAATGACCAACCGTTTCGGCACGCTGGAACTGCCCGATGAGCCTAATGCGGGATGCAGCCGATCCCTGCTGGAGTGGACCCTTCGCAGCAGAGTGGCTACACTGCCAAACGTTACTCTCTTACCGAAACTGACGGCGCAACAATTGCTGTTTGACGCCGGCAAGAAGGCCGTTACCGGCGTTGTGTTCCGGGACAGGAACGTCAAGGAGCCGGCGCTCCTTCATATGAATGCGGATATCGTCGTGGATGCAAGCGGTCGCGGGTCCAAGCTGGCTGATTGGCTGCAGGACCTCGGTTACGCGATACCGGAGGCTGAACGGCTGCACATCTCTCTCGGCTACAGCACGCGGCATTATAAGGTGCCTGAGGAAATCCATGCGGTGTGGAGCACCATCGTGAACGAAGGAGACCCCGCCCTCGGCATCGGCACGGCCGTCTTCAATCCGATCGAGAATCAGCTTGCGGAGATCGTGCTGTATCGAGCGGGAGGGGCATCTTATCCGACAACCGAAAGCGATCTGTACAATCAGGAAGCCGAGGATCTATTCGGACCCGCCATCGGAAACTTGCTTGAGCAGTTGGAGCCTGTTTCGAGTCCGCGAGGCTACCGGATCGAAGAGTGCGTGAGACAGCATTTCGAGGAGATGGAGGACTGGCCCTCCGGTCTTCTAGTGCTTGGCGATGCCTTCTGCAGCTTCGATCCGATATTCGGCCAAGGCATGACGGTGGCGGCTATCCAGGCAGACACGCTGGACCGCTGCTTGCAGTCTAAGCAGGAAGGAGTCCTGCTTGAACAGGGATTCGAGCGTTCGGCACTTCAGGAGATTCAATCCGCCATAGAACCTGCATGGTGGCTTAGTGCAGCGGCCGATTTAAGATGGGCAGGCGTGAAATACGAAGGCAGACTGTCCGCCCAAGGATTTTCTTTTGCCCAGAGGCTGTTCGACATATGCCAGGAACTGGCTTACAGCCATCACGACATGGCCGTATTTGAGCAGTACATGATGGTCACCGGCCTGCTCGCTTCGCCTAATGATCTGTTTAATGCTAAAAGCATCACCGCCATCGTGAATGCGGATCGTTCCGGACAGGGCAACGCTTGGCTCCATCAAGCGCTGGAAGAGGCCGGCGTGCCGCTGGAAGAGCTATTGGAACAGATCATCCCCGCTTTCAATACGGAATTCCTGCCCTTAACCATGGGATTGCCCGAATAATCCAAATGCGTTATTGTGGATATCAGCAAGAGAATACCATGGTGAGGGATTGACAAGAAATGGCCCCGTTGAATGAAGAACAACTGCATCAAATACGCGACGAACGAAAAGAACAAATCATGCGAGCAGCCATCAAAGTATTCTCAAAAAGAGGTATTTTCGGAACCAAAATGAGCATGATCGCCGGCGAAGCCGGGGTCAGTCACGGCCTGCTTTATCATTACTTCAAATCCAAAGACGAGTTGTTCATTACGCTCGTACAATGGTCAATGGATGAGGCACGGCACGCGCTCTCCGACATCTATGACGTGCCCGGTACCCCTCTTGAGAAAATTACATTGCTGACCTCCATCATTCTTCAAGAGGACGATAATTCGCACTTCATGCTGATTCAGCAAGCACGCACCTCGGATGGCGTGCCGGAAGAGGCCAAACGGATTATCGAGAGCTATTCCATCCATGCCTTCGTGGATCAGCTCATGCCGCTGTTCGAAGCCGGACAGCAGGCAGGAGAGATCGCGGCTGGCGATCTGAGAGAACTGGCGGCCTGTTATTTATCCGTGCTGTCGGGATTAATGACGCTGAAGTCCCAGGAGGATCCGAGCTATGCGCCTCCTAGAGCGGAGCTGCTGCTGCGCATGCTTACGAACGGACAGGGAAAATAACGCAAACAAACACACCTCTTATGAACATGGCGGTTATGAACCCGGCCATTTCATGAGAGGTGTGTTTGTTACTGCCGTGCGTGTCGTGTATCAGTCAGACGCCCCGGGTTCATGCTTCTCCTGCTCCCGGATCTGCGAGCCGTCGCTCAGCGTGATCCAGGTGTCGAACTGCCGCTGTCCTTCATGCAGGCAAATGACCCTTGCCCCCCGGAGCATGCCTTCGCGGCCATATGTGCCATACCCGGTCGCTCTGCCGTAGCAGAGGCGGATGCCGTGCAGTTCGCCCCAATAATCATTGATGTGATCATGTCCTGCGAACGTGCCCATCACATCCCCTTGCTCGAGCATCGCCGCGAACAGCCCGGTATTCACCTCCGGGCAACACACCCTCTCAAACTTGCTGCCATAACACGTCTTCCGCTCCCACACCTCGCGATACTCCGGCAGCGGGATATGGAAAAAAGCCAATGACGGCAGCGGGTTCCCCTGATGCTTGGCGCTGTATGCCCGGGACGCCATTTCATACCACCGGATCTGGTCGCGCCGGATCCAATCGTACCCCGGAACGGCAGAGTGTTCGGACTCTCTCCCTGAGTCGAAGAAGTACAAAACGGCCGCCGTCTCTTCCCCGTTGCTGCCGTATAAAGGCAGCGTATAATTCCCTACGCCATGAATATCCGGCGAGCCGTGCTCTGCGCAATTATAAGCGTGCTGCATGGCGACATCCATCAGCTCTTCGCGCGTGACCTCGCCCTCCGTATCGTGGTTCCCGAATACGAAGGCCCAGCGGATTCCGCGGGACTCCACCGCAGAAACGGCATCCTTGAAGGCCTGCGCCGGATCCTGGCACTTTCTATAACCGGTGTCGGCTTCGCCGGAATAAATAAGATCGCCCGTAAACACCACCAGATCGGGCTGCTCCAGGTCGAGCACCGTCTCCATGCAGCGCCGGCTCATCAGATCCTCCGGCTCCCCATTCTTCCAATGAATATCTGTAAACTGCACGATCTTGAAGGTATGATCGTCTCCGAATCGAAGAATCGGCTTCATCGCACATTGCCTCCTTTTACTTGGACATGTGGTTTTCATGTTGGTTGTTGTGGTTTTATGTGTATATTAGAGGAGAAAACGCCCCGAAGTCAATGATTTTTGTTGACATTGTCAATTATCCATCCTAATATAAGATCGAATCCACAACTTCGGTCATCATCAGTCATATATCACATGGAGGCGAATGCATTTATGTCCGTAACCTATGAGGAGCGCAGAGGGAAGATTTTGAATCAATTGGAGCTTGAAGGCAAGGTGAAGGTCCACGCCTTGGCAGAGCAGCTGGAGGTATCCGCCGAAACGATCCGGAGGGATTTGGACCGGTTAGAAAAAGAAGGCCAACTGCGCAAGGTTTACGGCGGCGCCGTCAAATCGCGTTCCGGGCATATCGAGCCGTCCTTCACCAGCCGTTCTCAGACATGCGCGGAAGAAAAAGCCGCGATCGGCAAACTCGCCGCTTCCCTTGTCAAGGATGGCGAAACCGTTCTTCTCGATAACGGGACGACCACGATTGAGGTCATGCGCTATCTTAAAGACCGGCCTGATGTCACGGTCATCACCCATTCGCTGCCTATATTGAATCTCGCGATGGAGATGTTTCAGGGGAGGATTATTTTTATCGGCGGAGATATGGACCGGACCAAGCAAGCGTCAACCGGACCTCTTACCGAAATGCTGCTGGAGCAGTTCAAGGTGAATAAAGCGTTTATCTCGGTTGGCGGGATCTCGTTAACCGATGGCATTACCGATTATGATCTGGACGAAGCTTATATCTCGCGAAAAATGCTTGCGCGTGCGGAGGAAGGCATCGTTCTCGCGGACCATACGAAGCTTGGGGTAACCACGTTCTCGAAGCTCGCCAAGCTGGATGATATCTCCATGGTCATCACGGATCAAGGATGTTCACGGGAATGGATGGATAATCTGTCCGCCCGCGGCATCGAAGTGCTCATAGGACAATAGTCGATGGAGCTGCTGTCACTGCTGCTGGTGTTGTCTTCCGGACTGACCCATGCCCTTTGGAATCTGTTTACGAAGCGAAGCATTCATAAATCGGTATTTTTGTGGTGCATCCACTCCGTCACGTTAGTCTTTCTGATGCCTTATTTTATCGTGGAGATGTCGGGGCTGCGGCTGGAACTGCCCGTTTACGGTCTTATGCTGCTGTCCATGACCATTCAAGGCTGCTATATCACGCTGCTCTCCAAAGCCTATACCCATGGCGACATGTCTCAAGTGTATCCGTTCATGCGGGGGCTTGGCGCCATGTTGACTTCGCTGTGCAGCCTCGTGTTGTTTCATGAACAATTAAGCACGGCAGGCTATATGGGGCTGAGTCTTATCATTTTTGCGCTGTTTGCTTTATCGGGTTTGAGGCTCAGGGGCCAATCCAGCGTAAACCCCAAAGCTTTGCTGTATGCTTGTCTGGTCGGGCTTTGCATTTCCGGATATACCCTGACCGACAAAGCCATTCTGGATGCAGGGGTCTCCCCCGTCTCGCTGATCCAGTTATCCAACATCAGTTACTTCGTCGCCCTGGTCGTTCCCGTGGCGCTGTCCAGGCAGCTGAAACGGGAATGGTCGGTGAACTGGCGCACGATTCTGCTGGGCTCTATCCTGGCACCGGGTTCGTACTTGCTGTTCCTGTTTGCCATGCGGCTCACCCCGCTTGCGCACATTGCCCCGGTCCGTGAAATCAGCACGGTGTTCGGCACCGTTCTGGGCATCATCGTGCTGCGCGAACAGCAAGGCTGGCGGCGAATCGTCATGTCAGCGCTTATCACGATAGGCATCATCACGATTGCCCTATGGGGGTAGGAATCGGCTGCATGAATTCACGAAGATCAAAATGTTCATACCGAGGAGGATCTATCGATGGCTAACCGTGTCGTTATTCTTGGAATTGATGGAGCAGGCGGGTTCATTCAAAACGCGGATGCTCCGCATATTCACGCTCTGCTGAAGGCAGGAGCATACTCTTACGATGCTCAGACCGTATATCCGAGCATCAGTGCCGAATGTTGGGGCTCGCTTTTATACGGCGTAAAACCGGATCGACATGGTCTTGATAATGACCGGGCGATCCATGGCAGGATTCCGGAGGACTTCCCCTATGCCTCGCTGTTCAAGCTGGCTCGCCGGCAATGGCCGGATGCCCCCTTGTCTGCATTCAGCTGCTGGGAACCGATCAACACGGGAATCATTGAGAATACGATTAACGTTCATATGGAATCCAAACCGGACCCCGAGCTGGCGGAGGCCATCGTCGATTATATTCATCAACAGCCCGATTTCAAGCTGATGTTCATTCAGCTGGATCACCCCGACGGCGCCGGCCACAAGCACGGATTCGGTACGGATCAGCAGCTGGAGCAAATTGCCGTAACCGATCAGTACGTAGGCATGATAGTCAAAGCACTCGATGATCAGCGGCTGCTGGAAGACACCTGGATCCTTACGGTCACGGATCACGGCGGAGGAGGCGCACATCCTAACGATCACGGAAGTGATCACCCCATGGATATGACCATTACTTGGGGAATTATGGGCCCAGGCGTAAAGCCCGGCCTTATCGAAGCACCGATTGACATCATGGACACGACCGTCGTCATCGGTCAAGTCCTGGGACTGCCCGCTCAGCCTTGCTGGGAGGGAAAAGTGCCCCAAGGCATACTCTAAGTCCAAATAAAAAGCCGGCGTTTACGCGCCGGCTTCTTCTGTACAAAGTGCTTCTTCCGTTGTCTTGATGTCCGCAAACCATCTTAGCGTTGCATTCACGTGATCGATGATCTGCTGCGCCGTTAACGCCGAATTGTTCCAGGTGCTGTGGGCATCGGACACCAGCGTGACATCATAGCCCAAACTGGATGCTCTCCGGCAGGTGGTATCCACGCATAATTCGCTTTGCATGCCCGCAAGGATTACATGCTCGATGCCCTGCCTCTTCAATTCCTCCTCAAGCGTCGTATGGTAGAAGGAATCCGGTCTTGTCTTCTGAATGACGGTATCCGACATCGCAGGCGTGATCTCAGGATTAATCTTCCACGCCTCCGAACCTGCCTTCAACCCTTCGTCATTATGCTGGATGTAAATAACAGGAATGCCGCCGCTTCTGGCTTTTGCGATCAGCTGCTTGAGATTGTGGAGCAATCGATCTCCTTCGTACACCGGATCATTTACTTGAAACATCTCATTCTGCACATCAATGACCAACAGCGCGCTCTTCTTCAACTATAACAACCTCCCGTACATATCATAATCATCCCTTTCCATTATAGAACGTTTGTTCCCGACTTGTATATCAAAATTTGTGTCTCATTCTTAAAGGAGGGAGTACCCTTCCACGCAAAAAAAGGAATCCGCTCTTAAAGGGACTCCTTATCATGGCTGATCGCCCATCCGGGTATCGCTATAAGAGCAGTAATGGTTCCTCTCCGCTACTCTTCTTCGACGCAAATCCGAGGGTTTGCCGACTTCTTCTTTAAGTTATACTGATGGAGCTTTCTCATGGTCTTGTAAAGCTGCTGTAATTCTTGGTCATCCAAAACATCAAACATGGAGGTTTGAAAATCCGACAGCAGCGGGATAATTTCTTCCAGCAAGGCTTGTCCCTTCTCGGTTAGCGAGATGTACTTCACCTTCCAATCCTGCTTGCGGACAATCAGGCCCAGCTTCTCCAGCCGTTTCACCATGTGGGAAACGCCGCCGCCGCTGATGGACAGATATTCGGCCAGCTCCTGCTGAGATAGAGGTTGGTGGGCCATGACCTGGATCAGCACGTCGAATTGGGCAACGGTAATGCAGAAAGGCTGCAAAAACTCATTCGAGATGTGATTGCCGATCTGCTGAAACCGGGTGATCCGAATCCATGACAGCATGGCTAACCGGTTCTCCTGATGAAATCCCAATTGCTTCATTGATTCCATTGACCTCCTCTATCGTAATCACAGTCAATTTATCACTCAAATGATAAGCTGTCAATTCATGTACATAAAGCTGATACCAGCCAGCATCAAGGCATACCAAGATGCGATATGCCGAGGGTCAGCAGGATTATGGGAATAATAAATCTGCCGGAGCAGGTCCAACCCGCTGAATACATACAGCTTTATATTTGATATATCAAATATCCCTGATTTTTGATCAAATGACATACCATTTAATCGAACTTTCAGTGCTCATCTTCTCTATTTAGCGGCTCGGCGGACGTTTCATTCCGAAGTATAACCAGGGATACTATCCTTATAATAACAACCATTCTTTAATAACCCCGTCTGATACATATAGGGAATTTCCAATCCAGCCTTTCCTTATGCTCAACCATAACAACCGTATCATCCTATTCAAATACATCTTTAAACTTTGACATTCTCCCTGAAAAATGATATATCAAATTTAGCGAGGTGATCTCATATGGAACAAATTCCACTATATCAACATATCGTCAACGCTCTAACAGCCAAGATTGAATCCGGGGAGCTTCAGGCTGGAGACCAGCTTCCGACCGAAGCCGAGATTTCCAAGGAATATAAGGTCAGCCGGATTACATCGAAGAGAGCGCTGAACGAGCTGGAGAATGCCAAGCTGATTTACCGGATCCAGGGCAAGGGGAGCTTCGTGAGCGACGCTAAGGCTGATCACCGACCATTGAGCAAGACTGGCAGAGAGATTCTGCTGATTCTCCCGTTCGCCCATAATCCGGGACTCGGCGATTACGAGAAAGGCATCAATGAATATCTCGCAACGACCGACTATAGCTTGAACATTCAGTCCAACACGATTGTCGGGCAGCGCAAGCTGTTGGAGTCTGCGCTTCAAAGCGCCTATTCCGGATTGATCCTCTACCCGATCAGCAGCATCGCGGACCTTGGGATTCTGTATCAATATCACCTGGCAAAGTACCCGCTTGTGACGATGGACAAGTGCATTGAAGGCATCCCCTTCCTGTCGGTCGTCTCCGATAACTTTGGCGGCGGATATCAAGCCTCCAAACATCTGATCGAGAACAATCACAAAAAAATCGCCTTTATCTCCTCCTTGAAGGTAGAGAATTCCTCTTCCATCCGGGAGCGTTATTTCGGTTACTTGAAGGCTCTGTATGATTACAGCCTGATCGATTACAGCGTCAATGACTTGACCGACCGTTACTTAACCCATGACCACGACAACGGCAGAGAATACTATATTCAGTTTATTCAGTCCGTCGTGAACCAAGGAATTACGGGGATTGTGGCAGAGAATGACCTCATTGCGATCGAAATCATTCAAATCGCCAAGGAGTTGGGCTTGTCCGTTCCGGACGATTTCTCCGTGGTCGGTTTTGACGACATTCATCTCGCGAGCTTCATTGAACCCAAGCTGACCACCATATCGCAGGACTTTGGACAGATGGGATATCAGGCTGCACGGAACCTCATATCCCTCATAGAGCACCCTCTGGAACACCCTCTTGAGAATGTGGTGATTCCCGTTCGGCTCATGGAACGCCAGACCGTGAAGAAGTTATAATCCGCCTATTCCTCAATAACAAAGGAGACTTTTACATGCTGAACTATGTCGATACCAGACAGGGCACCAACAACCAATATACCTTTTCCAACGGGAATGCACTCCCTTACACGGGTGTGCCGTTCGGTATGAACCACTATGTCGTGCAGACCAAAAACGAAGGAAGCTGGTTCTTCAACCCCAATGACCGCATCTTCCAAGGCATTCGCTTGACGCACCAGCCGAGCCCGTGGATGGGCGACTTCGCCCACTTCCTGATGACTCCGATCGCAGACGACAAAATCAGGGGCTCCGTCTTCACCTGCCAAAGCTCCTATCGGCCGGAGGAAGCGATATTCAAGCCTCATTATCTCAAAGTGAAGCAGCAGCGCTACAACATCACCACGGAGCTGGTACCGAGCTGCTATGGGGCGTCGCTGCGCATCAAATACAATTCCGGGCAGCAGGCTGGCCTCGTGCTGAACGTCCATAACCAAAGCGAGTTCCGGGTGGATGCTGCCCAGCGCAAAATGACCGGTTATGTCAGCAACTTCGCAGACTGTCACGATAAAGGATTCCGCATGTACGTGGCCATGAGCTTCAGCAAGGACGTGGATCTCTCTGCGACCGGTTACTACGACGCCGAAGGCCAGTTCTTCCCGGAGGTCGCTTTCGTCAATGCGGACCAGCATGTCGTCATTCGCTTCAAAGACTGTGAAAAGGGCACGCTGGATGTTAAGCTGGCGACCTCTTTCATCAGCCAGGAGCAAGCGGAGCTTAATCTGACGCGCGAGCTCGACACAACCTTGGACGAACAGAAAGAATTGGCGGCGGAAGCCTGGAATCATTACCTGAACAAAATCCGGGTCACTCACCCGAACGAGGAATATATGCGCACTTTCTATACCTGCCTTTACCGCATGTTCTTGTTCCCGCAGAAGTTCTATGAGCTCGATGCCGATATGGAGCCGGTTCATTACGACACAACGGCCCGATCCGTCAAGAAGGGCGTGCTCTATACCAATAACGGCTTCTGGGATACTTACAAGACCGTATATCCGCTCTATTCCATCATCGCGCCGAAGGAATATGAGGAAATGCTGGAAGGTTTCCTGAATTCTTACCGCGAGACCGGCTTCCTGCCAAAATGGCTGTCCCCGGATGAGCGCGGACTGATGCCGGGCACGCTTATTGACGCGGTCATCGCGGATGCGGCGGCTAAGGGACTCGCCCAGCATCTGCTCCCGGAACTGCTGGAGGCCATGCTGACCGCAGCCACCACGCAGAGCGGACAGAATTGTTATGGACGTCAAGGAACGCTGGACTACATCAAGTACGGTTACGTTCCGAGCAGCTATCATGAGAGCGTAAACCACACCCTGGATTACGCATACAGCGACTACTGCATCAGCCGCGTGGCCGATGTGTTGGGCCGGTCGGACATAGCCGCGCAGTACAGACAAAGCGCGCTCAACTATCAGAATATATTTGATGCGGAGACCGGCTTCATGCGGGCCAAAGATCAGAACGGTCAGTTCCGTCCGAATTTCAACGACACGAGCTGGGGACTCGATTATGCCGAGGGAAGCGCTTGGCAAACCAGCTTTGCCGTATTCCAGGATTTCCAAGGCTTGATCGAAGCGCATGGTTCGAAAGAACGCTTTTTCGACAAAATTACCGAATTGTGCAACAAAGCGCCAGACTTCGACGTCCGGGGCTACGGCTTTGAAATTCATGAGATGAGCGAGATGGCCGCCATCGATTATGGCCAGCTGGCGATTTCCAACCAGCCGAGCTTCCATATTCCTTATCTGTTCAACTATGTAGGGCAGCCCGCATCATCCCAGGTGATCCTCAAACAGCTGATGTCGAACCTGTTCAACAGCGGCTTTGACGGCTTCCCGGGCGACGAGGATAACGGCAGCATGTCCGGCTGGTATGTGTTCAGCTCCATGGGCTTCTATCCGGTATGTCCAGGCAGCAATGAATATGTGCTCGGCATCCCGCTGTTCGACAGCGTGAGCATTGAGCTGCCAAACGGCAAACAGATGTTGATTCATACCGACAACAACAATCCGCAGTCCAATTTCGTGGCGAACGTGCAATTGGAGGGACAGGATTACACTAAACTGTACATTACGCATGAGGATATTCTGGCAGGAAAATCCCTCGATTTCCGTCTTGGATTGGCTCCAAGCTACCGTCATTACAGTGCGGAGGAACTGCCGTTCTCGATATCGAAGAAGTAAGAGCTTCAGCTTAACTCGCATCATAAGGACATCCCATCAGGTCAGCGGCCTGGGGGATGCCTTTTTTTTGCGTATCCAGTTTTCCAGCGCCCATTCGTCATCATTGGAAGGCAGACCCGTGGGTCCCTTTCTCTAATATTGAAAATACAGGAATTTTCAAGATCGCCTCGGGTAACAATACACATGATTCGCATGACCCAATTGCTAAGAAACTGCGGGGTGATTATCGGTGTGGTCCGTCATTGCGTCTTATATTCCGAAGTGGACGATATTTTTCCAAGCCTTTCTGCTCTTTTTTGTCCCCGTCGTGATGCTGATGTTCTCCAAATGGTTTCACAAGTCAATCAACTCAAGCTTTTCCCTAAAGCCTAACATCCCCTCTTCACCCGTGAGGGAGGATAGCGTTTCGCCAGACGCTTCCCTAACGGGACTTTACGACACGGATATCACGTCGGTTCGCCAAGCGATCGGTGACAATGCGGACGTGGAAATCAGAGAATTTACGATACGGGGCACGCGAACGCGGGCGGTCGTCGTATATGTGGACGGATTGCTGGATAGCGACCTCATCGACACCCATCTTATAAGACCCCTGATGCTGGAGGGGGTTCCGGAAACGGAGCACGACAACTTTAATGACTCGAGCGATGCCATCAAAGCCTACATCAGCAGCCAGATGCTGCCGGTATGTGAGATTAAGCATGTTCGTCAATTATTGGACCTTGTACAAGCCGTTCTCGCAGGCACGCCCTGTTTATTGGTGGATGGAATGCAAGGAGCCTTTTTGGTGGGGTCGGCGAAGGGAAAAAGCCGAAACGTAGAAGAGCCTCTATCGGAAGCCCTTCTTCGAGGTCCCCGTATCGGATTTACCGAAAGATTGTCAGACAATACAGGCCTGCTTAGGCTTCATGGAAAAAATGAAAGTCTTCAGCTCACCCGATTCGAGGTCGGAAACCGGGTAAAAAAAGATCTGGTCGTCGCTTACATGAAGGACATCGCCGACCCCAATCTGGTGGATGAAGTCGTTACGCGCATCCGGAAAATTGAAATCGACGACCCGCTGGAATCGGGATACATCGAGCAATTGATTGAAGAAAACGTCATGAGTCCTTTTCAGCAAATCCAAAATACCGAGAGACCGGACAGGGTCATCGGCGCTTTGCTGGAGGGGCGGGTAGCCATCCTTCTTGACGGCACGCCCTACGCGTTAATCATGCCGGTCACGTTCAGCATGCTGCTCCAATCGCCTGAAGACTATTACGAGAGATGGATCTCGGGCTCCTTTGTCCGCTTATTGCGCTTTCTCTCCGCCCTTCTGGCGCTGCTGGCACCCGCACTGTACATTTCGTTTATTTCGTTTAATCCCGGGCTGATACCCACCAAGCTGGCGTTGACTATTATCGAGACGAGGCAGGGCGTGCCCTTTCCCTCGATCATCGAAGCGCTCATCATGGAGATCGCCATTGAAATTTTGCGGGAGGCCGGGATCCGGCTTCCGAAACCCATTGGACCTGCGATGGGCATCGTGGGCGGTCTGATTATTGGCGATGCTGCCGTAAATGCCGGAATTGTCAGTCCGTTTCTCGTTATTGTCGTAGCTGTAACCGCGATCTCCTCCTTCACGATCCCGGTCTATAGTGCCGGCATTACACTGCGCGTCCTCCGGTTTACCGCGATGTTCTTTGCGGCAGTGCTCGGTTTGTTCGGCGTCGTGATGTTCTTCCTTTTGCTGTGCAGTCATCTGGTCAGATTGAAGAGTTTTGGCGTGCCTTACGCAAGCCCCATGGTACCTTACGGTATCAACGACTTGAAGGATTTCCTCATCCGCTTCCCCTTGAAGGTGATGAAGAAACGCCCCCAACTGTTAAAACCGCAGGATCCCGATCGTCGAAACTAATCATTCCAAGCACGAAATGAGGTGAGGAACATGAGCAGCTCCAGTTTACAGCCCAAAGACCAAATTACCACTTCCCAGGCTGCCGTCATGATCATTAACTACATGCTGGGAGCCGGTATTCTCACGCTCCCGAGAACGACGGTAGAGGCTGCCAAAACCCCGGATGTATGGATATCCATTCTAATCTCCGGCATGATCATCATGCTTGCCGGATTCATCGTCGTGACGCTATGCCGCAGATTTCAGGGAAAAACCTATTTTCAATTCGTGCCCGAGATCACTGGTAAATGGGTGGCCTTCCTGTTGAGCTTGCTGGTCATTGCTTATCTCATTACCATTTCTGCTTTTGAAATCCGGGTGATGGCGGAAGTTACGGGGCTATACCTGCTTGAGGGCACACCCGTATGGATCATCGTGATGACGTTTATGTGGATCGGTCTGTATTTGACCACAGGAGGGATCAACTGCATCGCCAGAATGTACGAGATCATTTTGCCCATTACGCTGTTGTTCTTCATTATTGCAATTATGCTGAGCAGCAGCATATTCGACTTTAAAAATTTAAGGCCGGTGCTTGGATCGGGCATCATGCCCGTGCTGCAAGGCATTAAACCATCACTGTTATCGTTCACCGGTTACGAGATCATGTTTATTGCCATGGCATTCATGAAGTCACCCAAGAAAGGCACCAAAGCTATGCTCGTCGGCATTACGGTTCCTATGTTGATTTATTTGATCACCGTCATCATGGTCATCGGCGGGCTCTCCATTCACGGCGTACAGAAAAGAACCTGGCCCACCCTGGACTTAATGCGCAGTTTCGAGATGCAGGGCTTGATATTCGAGCGCTTTGAATCCCTGCTGCTTGTCATCTGGATCATGCAAATATTTTCGACCTTTACGGTAGCGCATTACGCGGCCTCGTTAGGCCTCTCCCAGCTGCTGAAGAAGAATGTACGCCCCTTTCTCTTCATCATGCTGCCCGTCATCTTCCTCCTTGCCATGATCCCGAAAGATGTGTCGGAGACGTTCAAGCTGGGAGATACCGTAGGCTATGTGTCGATTTATTTATTCGGAGGACTGCCGCTCATCCTATTATTGATCAGCAAGGTCCGCAGGAAAGGGATGAAGCCGAAATGAACAGATATTCGCGATATGTGTCGGTAGTAACGGCCAGCGTCCTGATGCTGCTGACAACCGGCTGCTGGAGCAGCAACGAGATCGAAGATGTCAGCGTCTATGTAGGCTTAGGACTGGATGCAGCGAATGAATCCCGATTCGAACGGGAGATCAACCAACAAGGGGCGACCTACCCCAAAAGGAAAGTGCTGACGGCGACGGTTCAGATCGTGCCCCCGATTACGAGCAAGAGTGAGAAACAAGGCGGATCCAGCTCGTCACCCCCCAGCAAAGCCTATCTGAATGAGCAATTAACGGGAGATTCCCTTATTCAGATCTTCCGCCAGTTTGCTCTGCGAAGAGACCGTCCGTTGATCGGCCATCATCTCAAGGTCATCGTCGTCTCAAGCGAACTCGCCAAACGGTACAGCCTGGAGCAGATCCTTGATTTTATTCTCCGGGATAATGATATCCGCCCCAGTTGCCTGGTAGTGGTGAGCCACCGGAGTGCACTTGAAGCGTTGAGCTCCACCGAACCCGGGGAGATCCCAGCTTTCTACTTGATGGGTCTTGTGGATAACCGCTATCGTTCCAACAAAATCCTTCCCCCAATGTCACTCATAAAGCTGGATAGCACCATGCAATCGGGAGAAAGCTTCCTGCTGCAAAATGTCGTTACCGCGCAAAGCGAGCATAAATTCTCGGGTGCCGCCATATTCAAAGGCAATACCAAAAAATTCATCGGGGAACTGAGCCAGTATGATCTGGAAGGCTTATCCTGGATCATGGAGGACGTGAAGGGAGGAGCGCTGAAAACGTACGCGCATAAAACCGGACATACTGTTATTTATGAGCCCAAGAATTCCCACAGCACCATTATCCCTAAGGTTCAGGGAGACGAAATATCATTTCATATCAAGGTCCGTTCGGAAGGCAGATTAATTGAGGATTGGAGCTTTCCGGAGATTCCCACAACCGAGCAATATATGAGAGAGTTGGAGCGACTGTTTGAAGAAGAAGCCCGTAAACAGATCGAACAGGTTCTGGATAAAATGCAGCATGTCTATCATGTAGACGTTGGGGGCTTTGCCGATCAGATCCGAATCAAATATCCAAAATTGTGGAAAAAAGTAGAGAAGGATTGGGATGAAACCTTTAGCCATATCCCAATTACGTATGAAGTCGACATGAAGATCACGGACTTCGGTTCCTCAACGGATTAAAGAGCGCTGACGCAATACCGTCAGCGCTCTTTTGCCTTGGTTTACACCAAAAACATCGCAACGACCGTCGTCACGGCAAGGCCTAGCAGCACCGGCTTCAGATTCCGTCTTGCCAGCTCGAACGGGCTGACCCCGCAGATGGCTGCGGCCGGAATCAGCGCCCATGGAATGAGCGTCCCGCCGCCTACCCAGATGGCGGCAACCTGGCCGAGCGCGGTCAAGGTAGCCGCACCTGAGCCGATGGCCGTGGCAAACAACTGCGCGATCGAGCCGGCGAGCGATATGCCGGAGAAGCCCGAACCGTCCAGACCCGTAATGGCACCGGTGATCGTCAACGTCACCGAACCCACGGCGCCGTTCAGCGGTACCGCATTCGCAAGGGCAACCCCCAGGTCGTTCACGATCCCATGGGATGCTTCCGGAAGCACTTTGCCGAACAGATCGCTGAACGCAGCATCCCCCAGATAGAAGAAAGCCGCAATGGGAATGACGGGACCGAACACCTTAAATCCGAACATGAAGCCCTCGATCAAATACGAGGTGACCTTCTCCAAACCGCGGTTGCGATGAGCGACCAGCGCAATGACGCCGAGGATCAGGACGGCTGTTCCGCCTACCAGGGCCGTCGCATCTCCGCCTTGCAGCTTCAAGATGAACATGGCCGCGACGTCTGCCGCGAACAGGAGCAGGATCGCGATGGCCAGCCATTTTTTCATGCCGGGAGAAACGGCTGCAACGGTATCATCCTCATCGGTTCGCGTGGTCAGCGCGTCTCCCGTGCTTTTGATGGAGACCAATCCATCCCTCCAGCTGCCATTGCGCTGATCTCTCTTCATCATCCAAAATGCCGCCACGGTCGTCACCAGCCCCATCACGATCACGAGCGGCACACTCGCGGCCATGACGCTGGCTACAGGCAATCCGGCTGCATCGGCAGTCAATTTAGGCGCGCCTTGAATGATATAATCCCCCGATAGCGCGATGCCGTGCCCGAACAGATTCATCGCCACGGCTGCTCCCAGGGCAGGCAAGCCGACCCGGATGGCAACGGGAAGCAGGACCGCCCCGATTAACGCTACCGCCGGTGACGGCCAGAAGAAAAAGGAGGTGACCATCATGATGATGCCGATGCCCCAGTAAGCCATAGCCGGAGTACGGAGAAAACGGGTTAGCGGGGCCACCATCGTCTCGTTGATCCCCGTCTTGATCAAGACCCGGCTCATCGCCACGATAATGGAAATAATCATGATCGTGCCCATCAGCTCTTTGGTCGCGTAGATAAATGAATTAAATACGCCGGAGACCGAGCCGCTCAGCGTCTCCGTTGCCAGAATGCCGAGCGCGAATATTCCGGTAATGCAAACCAGCGTCGTATCGCGCCGCCGGATCAACAGCGTCATGATCAATACGATAAACGCCAGGTAAACCCAGTGAATCGCGGTTAGATGAATTCCCATATGAAGCCACGCCCTTTCCCAGGCAGCAGGATTTGTGTGACTACATCTTATGCATGGGCCTGGGCAAGGGTTCATGCCCCGTACTTATCATACGCTTACGGATCTCCGGGAAGGGTGTGGTATAGTGAATGCAAGCCCCTGCTTTGCGTTAAAGGAGTTGATGACATGTATACCATTCTGATTGTGGAAGACGATGAAAGAATCGCGGATAAACTAAGGTCAGCGATCTCCAAATATGATTTCAACGTACGGATTATCGAAGATTTCAACCGCGTGATGGACATTTTTGCGGAGACGAAGCCGGATCTGGTTCTGCTGGACGTCAATCTGCCGAAATACGACGGATTCTACTGGTGCCGTCAAATCCGCACCCAATCCCACTGCCCGATCATCTTCATCTCGGCACGCGACAGCGGCATGGACCAGATCATGGCGCTCGAAAACGGGGCCGATGATTATATTACGAAGCCGTTTGACATGGAGCTTGTCCTGGCCAAAGTCCGCAGCCACCTGCGCCGCGCGGTCGGCGCCTATGCCTCCGGCCAGGAGGAGGAGCCTACCGTTGAAAGCGCCGGTCTCCTCCTGTATCCAGAGCGACTCCTCGTGACCTATGGAGACCGGTCGGCCGAGTTGACCCAGAAGGAAGCTGCCCTGCTGACGATGCTCATGGAAAAAGACGGCCGCGTGGTCAGCCGCGAGCGGCTCTTGGACCTCATGTGGGAAGATCAGCACTTCATTGACGACAATACGTTGAATGTTTATATTACGAGGGTTCGCCGCAAGCTTCGTGAACTCGGAGCCGGGGATCTCATCGAAACCGTCCGGGGAGCAGGCTACCGGTTCATGGCAGGCAAGGAGACCCTATGAAACTTTTTTTGAGGGAGCACCTCCCGCTCATGCTGTTTTTTGCCGTTCAAATGCTGCTTGTCCCCCTGCTGTACTGGCTTACCGGTGAAGGCAGACCCTTTACTGTCGTACTATACGGGGTACTGTTGAGCAGCGTCGTGCTGCTGGTCTATCTGGTGTACCGGTATCTCTCTCATCGCACGATGTATCAAGAGCTTTCCAGCCAGGAACTTTCGGAGGAGTTCTCCAATCCTCCTCTGGGCGATGCGCCGCTGCCGGAAGCGATCCACGAGCGGATCAGCCATTATGAACGCTTATACCGGGAACAGCTGCATCGGCATCAAAGCGGAACCGACCAGCATCTGGCCTTCGTCAACCGCTGGGTTCATCAGATGAAGACCCCGCTGTCGGTGATTCAATTAACGCTCGATGAAGTCGAAGAAGCACCCGCCGAACATATACGGGAAGAGCTTGAACGAATACGCAAAGGCCTCGAAATGGTGCTGTATACTGCACGCCTGGACCGGTTCGAGCAGGACTTCGCGGTAGAAGCCGTCGGACTCCGTGCCGCGGTCAGCGAATCCGTCGTGGAGAATCGAAAGCTATTCATTCGCAAAGGGATTACCCCGGTGTTTCGCATCGATGATCGGATCTCCGTCTACACGGATGCCAAATGGTTTCGATTTATGCTGGGTCAAATTCTGACGAACGCCGTGAACTACTCCGGCAGCCCCGGCAAGAAGATTCAATTCACTGCAGAAGAAGCAGGGAAACACATCAAACTTCGTATCCGCGATGAGGGGATCGGCATTGCACCGGAGGACATTAACCGGGTATTCCATCCCTACTTCACCGGCGAGCGCGGCCGGCAATATCATGAATCCACCGGCATGGGCCTGTATCTAGTCCGTGAAATCGCCCATAAGCTTGACCATTCCGTCGAACTGGAATCCACGCTCGGTGAGGGAACCACCGTTATTTTAACGCTGCGCACTGCAGCAATCCAAGGCACATCTTTTTCATAGGTGTGCCTTATTTTCATGGGCGGTTAAGCTTAAACTTCATGCCGGCATCTCAGGATACGAACAGAATATGCGAACATAACCTTATGGCAGATGTAAGCTCCGTTTCACCTAAATCCATAGCAGGAGCATGTCGGAATGCGGTAGAGTTAGGCTACACTGAGGTTATAGAAAGGAGCCTATGGATTTATGGATATTCTTGAAGTAAAGGCTTTAAACAAAGTATATGCGGGCAAAGTGGCGACACAAGCTCTTACCGATATTCATCTCACCATCAAAGAAGGAGAATTCGTCGGCATCATGGGGCCATCCGGCAGCGGCAAAACCACCCTGCTGAACATGGTATCCACCATCGACCGTCCAAGCTCGGGCGAGGTCAGGATCGGGGGCAGCAATCCTTACCAAATGAAAAAAAGCGAGCTTGCCCACTTCCGCCGGAGGCAGCTCGGCTTCGTGTTCCAGGATTTCAATCTGCTCGACACGCTAACGGTTGCCGAGAATATCGTGCTCCCGCTTACGCTGGACCGCCGTCCGCTCAAGGACATGGAATCGCTGCTGCAGCAAACCGCTTCGCGGCTTGGTATCCGGGAAATTCTGAATAAACGCGTGTACGAAATTTCGGGGGGCCAAAGGCAGCGCACCGCGATTGCCCGGGCGATCATCGGCTCGCCCCTGTTGCTGCTTGCGGATGAGCCTACGGGAGCGCTCGATTCCAATTCCTCTCGGATCGTGATGGAGTCGCTCGCCGAGATCAATGAGCGGGATCATACCACGTTAATGCTGGTTACGCATGATCCCCTGGCCGCAAGCTATTGCAACCGCATCGTTTTTATTAAAGACGGTAAGCTTGCCGCCGAGATTCACCGCGGAGAGAACCGGCAGGCCTTTTTCCAAAAAATCATCGATACGCTATCGTTCTGGGGAGGGAATACAAGTGAGCTTTCCTCAATTCGCGTTTAATAACGTCCGGCGGAATGCTCGCCAATACTTCGCTTACCTGCTGAGCAGCTCATTCATGGTCATGATTTTCTTTACGTACGCGGTATTCATCTACCATCCGGCCATCGAGAATTCGCCCATGGGCGCGATGACGCGTACGGGAATGACAATTGCCACGGTGATCGTCTATGTGTTTGCCTTCTTGTTCGTGCTGTATTCGATCAGCGTATTCCTGAAGTCGAGAAATCGGGAATTCGGCATTCTGACGATTCTGGGAGCGGAAGCCAAACAGATCAATTGGCTGATTTTCCTGGAGAACATTCTGATTGGCGCCATTGCCATCGTAACGGGCATCGCCAGCGGAATGCTGTTATCCAAGGTGTTCCTGCTCATCAGCACCAAGGTGATCGATATGGACGAGCTGCCGTTCTATTGGCCAGTCAAAGCGATGCTGCTGACCGCAGGTGCGTTCGCTGCACTGTTTCTCGTCATTTCGCTCTTTACCTTGTTATTTATCCGGAAGAATCAAGTTCTGGAGCTTCTCAAAGGCACCAGCAAACCGAAAACCGAACCGAAAGCCAATCTGTTCCTGGCCCTCTTAGGCGTGGTGCTGCTTACCATCGGCTTTTCCGTCCTTCGTGTCAAAGCGTTAGACCCTGCGGGATTGATAATCGCTGCGGCAACCGGAATTATGGGCACGTATTTCTTCTACTCCCAGCTGTCCGTGTGGATTGTCCGCATGCTGCAGCGAAGTCGCAGGACCACCTGGAAAGGAACAAACCTGCTGTGGATTTCCGAAATGAGTTACAAGATTAAGGATAATGCCCGCATGCTGTTTCTGGTCACGGTTGTGGTAGCGCTGGCTTCCATGAGCACCGGTTTCGTACTGGCCATGCAGCAATCGATCAAATCGGTATATTTGGATAACCCGTACGCGCTCAGCTACACCTACTATAACAATACCGACGAGATTAAGGCGCAGGAAGAATTGGCCCTGATTGACAATCGCCTGCAGACAGAAGGGCTGGAGTATAAACGGGCGGAGGTCGAAACCATCTACTATCGCTTGTCAGCGAATGGGGAGGATTCCTTACACATCATGCCGCAATCCCAATACGACCGTTTGGCTGCTATGATGAATACCAAGCCGGCCGGGACACTCGGCGAGAATGAAGCCTTATTGACGGAAACCCCGAATGCAGCGAGGAAGAGTAAAGGGAAGCTAACGGAAGCAGATATCGAATTATCCGGTCAACCCTACTCTTTCATCCTGGAGAACCGCACAGACCGGATTGCGGCTTTGGTATATAGCGGCAGATTGCTGGTCGTTACGGACACCATGTTTGAAGAGTTGAGGGGCGGGAACAAAGCAAATGAAATCAGTGTGAATCATACGTATCCGTTTATTCTTCCCGATTCCCAAGGACTCCCCGGGAAGGATGATCCCGAAACCAAGCTCGGTCTTGAGCTGTCGGAGTGGAACGGAAGTGCAGTCAGCGAAGGCTATATAGAATCCAGGGCGGAGAGCTATTACGTCAATAAACAGGGATTTTCGTTATTCAGCTTTATCGGGGTGTTTGTCGCCCTGATCTTCTCGATCTCAACCGCAAGCTTCCTGTATTTCAAACTGCATACGGAGCTTTCGGCCGATCAGGCGATGTACCGTTCCCTGTCCAAGATCGGACTCAGCGCGCGAGAGATGAACATCTCCGCAACCATTCAGATTGCCGTGCTGTTCTTTATTCCCATCCTGGTTGCAGCCCTGCAGTCCTTGGTCGTGCTCGACCCGATTCTAGGCTACCTGGATGTCCCGAATGTAAACGGACCTGTAATGGCAGCCTCATCGGCATTCTTAGTCGCCCAAATGATATATTTCCTGATCGCCAGAGCCCGTTATATTAAATCCGTGAACAGGATGATGGTGTGATCATGCATGCAGGACAACACGACGCCGCGACTCGGTATGGCCCTTCCCTTGAAAAGACACGCTTGTACTCTTTGGACCAATTCAGGGGATTTGCCCTCCTTGGACTGCCGTTTGTCAACGTGTTGGGACTCTGGCTCATCGCCACACCCGAAACGGCAGCTGATTATTGGCTTCAGCGAGGACTTAACTTTTTTGTGGAAGCCCGATTTTATACCATCTTCACGTTTCTGTTCGGACTTGGATTCTACATGTTTCTATCACGAAGCGCTACAACGGGCGGAAAGCCAAGACTTCGGCTGTATATTCGCCGGTTAGCGATTCTGGTGCTGATCGGCTTCATCCATCAGCAGTATCAATCGGGGGAAGCATTATTCTATTACGCGGTTGTTGGCCTGCTTGCGGTTCCTCTCTACTGGGCTCCGCGAAGGGTTAACCTTCTCATCGGATCGGCGGGGTTTGTTCTGGCGGCCGTTATGGGCGTCAAACTCCTCACCATCCCTTTCCTGATCGTATTAGGTCTAGCTGCTGGCCAATATCGATTACTCGATGCGATCAACAAGGGACTAAGATTACGCTCGTTGCGCATGATTTGGATACCGTCTCTGTTAGGAACGATTGTGGCCATCGGCGTCATGTGGTGGGTAGCGCCTTCCGAGCCGATGCCATCGTTTCTGTTCGAGGTAGCAGGCGAGTCGCCGTCGCCAACCATGGAAGCCGCCTTCACTCTGGCACATATCGGGGTGGCGACAGGCCCTCTCGTATCCGTATTTTATCTAAGCTCTCTCTTAATGCTTGGACGTACCCGCGTAGGTGCGAAGATGCTGTATCCGTTACAGGCATACGGGCGTATGGCGCTTACCAACTACATTGGGCAAACCGTCTTTCTGGTAGGCATTCAGCGCTTCATGCTGAACACCACACCGACGACTTATGTCGTGTCCTCGCTCGTTTCCCTGGGTATTGTGATATTCCAGATCATAGCCAGCCAACTGTGGATGCGTTGGTTCCAATACGGACCTTTGGAATGGTTGTGGCGATGCGGTACCTATTGGACCCTCGTGCCGATTCGCAAACAAACAGGAGACCTATAGGTCTCCTGTTTTTTGGTTTGTCTTTGCCCGATGACGGAATCGATGATAATCCTTAATTCCGGAAGCAGCCGTGCTGCAGGTTTTCCAAGTGTTCTCCCCAAGTTGCTGCCCAGCTTGATCCGTCATTCCTTCTACCTCATCCGCCGCTCTAAACGCCGTATTTCCTCCTCGATCACAATCATACCCGCCTCGATTCGGGGTTTCTCCACCCCGATGATACATAACCGAATCCGGTCGTTGCCCTGATTCTCAGGCAGCAGATGCTGATCCACGTTCGTAATCGAGATACCTCTCAGCAGCAAGCGATCCTGAAGTGCGGATGCCTTTACATACTGGGGCAGCCGGATGGTGATGAACACGCCGGAGGAGGGGCACGTATAGTGAATGCCGCTGCCGAAGACACGGGCACATACCTCGATGGCATAGCGCATCTTCTCCCGGTAATGCTCCCGGATGCGGGCTGCATGGCGGTTGTACATGCCGCTCTTGATATAAAGTTCAAGCGCGCCTTGGGAGAGGATCGGCGACGATATGTCTGCGGCGTTTTTATGCCTAATAAATGGATCCAACAGCCGATCCGGAAGAAGGACGGCGCCCATCCGAATGCCTGGCAGGATCGTCTTCGAGAAGCTTTTGACATAGATGACATGGTCCGACTGATCCAGTGCGTACAACGGGTCCGCCTTCGAATCCTCCTCCAGGTCCGCCAGATAATCGTCCTCCACGATATAGACATCATACTGCCGGGCGAGATCCGCGATACGCCTCTTCTGCTCCAGCGAATACGAGGTGCCTAACGGGTTGAGGAATCGCGGCACCGTGTAGAACAGCTTAATCTGTCCGCTGCGAAAATAAGACTCCAGTACCTCCAGGTCGATACCATGCTCATCCCGATGGATGCCGATCACCGGACAGCCTGCAACGCGCGCCGCCGCCAAGAAACCGAAATACGTCGGCTGCTCCACCAGGACCGCCCGTCCCTCCTCATCCGGGAAAGGCATGCGCGTCAGGATCGAGAAGGCCTGCTGAGCCCCGGTCACCACAGCGATTTGATCAGGTTTAGCGAACATTTGCTGCGCGTGAAAATACCTGCTCAGTTCATTCCTTAACGAAAAGATCCCCTGTGGATCGGTGTAACCGAACAGCTCCTCCTTGTATAAGGAAATCGCCTTGCGCAGGCAGTGCTCCATCTCCTGAAACGGCAAAAAATCGCCCCGGGGCGTCGTTGAGGCGAAATCAATCGGCCCGCTTTCCGTCCGCGCAGAGGCTGAGCCCCTCCCCTCCACGAGATAGTAACCGCTCTTGGGGACCGGGTAGATGACATCATCGCGCTCCAAGGTCTGATACGCACGAACGACCGTATTGGGACTGCAGGAGAACATTTTGGCCAAGGCTCTGACCGATGGCAGCTTATGACCTGATCGGATATGCCCCCTCTCCACTTCACGGATCATATGGGCAACAATTTGTTCGTGCTTCGTGTCCATCCCGCTTATCCCCCTGTATTGATACAGTTGCTCTAAATTGTCCTGTTCATTTCCGATTCCATGATTAAAATTAGCTTATTGCATGACATAGCGGAAGTAAAGACTTGGGAGAGGGGCTGACGGGGTTGCGATGAAAAGAGACCGGGGTTATGCATGGGTCATTCTCATATTTCTATGGATGCTAGGGTTTGCGGCGGCCATCAGCCGGTTTGTCATGTCTTATTACCAGCACGAAATGGCAAGGGATTTAAGCGTCGACCTCACCTTTATCAGCTTCACCTGGTCCGTTAACATTGCCGTTGCCGCCATCTGTTCTCCGCTCGGCGGATGGTTGACCGATCGATACGGTCCCAAAAAAATGATGCTCCTGAACGCCCTGTTTGGCGTGATGTCCATGCTGACCGTGCTTACGTTTCGTCATCCGGCGGGATTCTTCCTGGGGCTCGGGCTGCTCTCCGGCCTTTCCGGCATGGCTGCAAGTACAGGTTATGTCGTGGTCACAAGCTGGTTCAGCCGCCATAAAGCGAAGGCACTCATGATCATGACCAGCGCGAGCTCGCTCGGCCTGGCCATTCTGACGCCTCTATTTGTAAGCAACCGGGACTGGCTCGATTGGACAACGGCATTCACGTTCACCTTCTGGATCACGCTTGTATCCATACCGCTCACCCTGCTTATCATGAAAGAACGAAAGCGCGAAGAGCACGAAGCCGACCCCTCCGCTGCTGAATCGCCCCCAACGGCTGGGAGGCCACGGATCCTCCCGATCGCCAAGGAGATGGTAACCAGCCGCACCGTGCTTCTGGTGGTCTTCGCTTTGTTCACATGCGGCTTCAGCATGGGAACGGTTGAAATGCACCTGATGGCCATCCATCGCCATCATCAGATCAGTTCGGTAATGTTCACGTCCTCACTGAGTATTCTCGGTTTGCTTGAGCTGACAGGCGGACTGCTGTTTGCCTTCCTCCTGGACCGGATGTCGAGGAGTTTGGCCTTGTCCTTCCTGTACGTTTTTCGAATCGTGGCCTTTATGGTGCTGTATCTGCACTTCAGCGCCTCTCCGATCCTCTTCTCGATCATCTTCGGAGCCAGCTATTTAGGAGCCATTCCGGGCGGTATTCTGGTAGCTGGCGAGGCCATGGGCCATCGCTCCGTTGGATTGCAGGCCGGAACGCTGCTTATTTTCCATCAGGCGGGCGCCGTTCTCGGCTCCTTCTCCGGCGGATTCCTGTATGACCTTACGAACAGCTACCAAGCGCTGATCGGGATCAACCTGATTTTCAGCGCTCTGTCGGCCATGGGCTATTACCGGATTCATCGTGCGCTGAATCGAAGGCGTTCCGTTCCAGGTCAGCCGGGCGGCGCCAACTTAAAAAAATCACTATAGGCAGGTGTTTTTGATGAAAATGGCTTTCATTCTATTCCATGGCATGACGGCTCTGGATCTGATCGGCTTCACCGAAGTCATGACCCGGCTTGCCCGCATCCGTCCCGAAGCGGATATATCCTGGGATTATTGCGCGCTGAGCACGCAAATTACCGATGATCGCGGATTGGCGTATGTCGTATCCCGGGTCAAACCGGATCTTTCGGAATACGATCTGGTCTTCGTGCCTGGCGGCTTTACCACGAGGGAGCTGAGGTGCGACCCCGATGTGCTGACTTGGCTGCAGACCGCCCGGGAAGCCAAACATCTCGTATCCGTCTGCACCGGATCGCTGCTTCTGGGCGCGGCCGGCTTGCTGGAGGGCAAGCGGGCTACCACCAACGCTTCGGCTTACGAGCTGTTGACACCCTACTGCAAGGAAGTTGTTCAAGCACGCATTGTACAGGACGGCCGTCTCTTTACGGGCAGCGGAGTGTCATCGTCCATTGATCTCGGCTTATATGTGCTCGAAAGGCTAACCGATGCAGCGACGGCAGAACGGGTCCAGACGGATATGAGCTACCCCTATTACCGGACGGGAACCTCATCCGCCGTATATCATGCGAAGACAGGCATGTAAATCCGGATGCGGCGACCGGGGAACTTGCCCTATATTATGGAAGCCGCTCTCCCCCCCGCAGGAGTCACGATTTCATTACGCATAAGCACGGAGCCGGTCATCAATCAGCCTGAGCAGCCAATCTCTTTCCCCGGGAACATCCTCTCTCAGCCTGGCCGCCGCTACGGGCAGCATCCACCGGTCGATATCCTCCAGCTTCGCACGGGATAATCGGCAGTACTCGTTCAGGTATACTCTATTCCACAGCATGCGGGCCATCCGAAGCGGAAGCTCCAGGATGCCCGGCTGATCGACCGGGTTAAACGGCGATTGGAACATGAGCGATGTCCTGGCGACGTCGCATAGCGGGTTACCCACATGGGCATTGTTCCAGTCGATCGCCCGGCATCCGTTCTCCGCGACGATCACATTGTCCGGGTGAAAGTCGCCATGGCAGATGGAATCGCCTTCCGGAAATGAATCCAGCACCTTGCATATGGCCTGCGCTTTTTCTTGCAGGATGCCGCTTGCATCAAGAATCGCGTGTTCCAGCTTTTCTTTTTGCGGCGGCAGCAGGCTGGTCGTGCAGCTGTGCGTCGCATGTTGGAGCTGCGCCATATCCCGGGCGCACTTCGTTAGCTGAAACGGTGCCGATTGAACCTGACGCAGCATCGAAGGGCCCGTAATCCGTTCATACACCAGCCCCGTACGTCCTTCAATATCCACCATGTCAAAGACGGAAGGGGCGGGAACCCCCGCTTCCGCAACGATGCGGCCCATCTCCGCCTCATACGTCACCCATTCCGGGCGATACCCTTCATAATACAGCTTTAGTGCCTGAGACTCTCCCCATTCATAGACCTCTGCACTCCTGCCTTTTCCAATCAGCGCACCCTTCTTCAAAAGCTCATCCTCCACATCTTTATGTCAGCTGGATTTTGAATTCGAACGCATCATCATCCGCTGAATCCAGCCTGGCTTCTGAATCCGGCAGTTATGAAACGCCGATATCTTCCACTCTCCGTTCACTTTGACCAGCACGTTGGTATTAATGGAGAAGCGGCCGGTGGGCGGCTTCTTATGGAATCTGAGCTGCACCGCTCCCGTAGCCTGGGCTATCGCAAGCTCCGGGGTCAGGAAACGCAGCTGCGTCGGGGTCGGTCCCGCTACCAGTTTGGAGTCGCGGAGCACCCCGTCCCACAGCTTCCGATGAACCTCATCAATCTCTTGGCGGCCCTTCAAGTGCTGTCCGCTAAACGTTACGTAATCCGCATCATCGGTAAAGCATTCCGCATAAGCCCGGCCATTCCCTTCTCCCCACGCCTTGGACAGCGAATCGAATAATCTCAGGATCGCCTGACGATCCTCGTGCGTTCCGTTCATCAGCCTTATCTCCTTTCTTGCTATTAAGGGGGAATCACGAATCCTCTTTGAACACATTGTACGATAATCCGGCCGAACTGAATTCCCGCCCCGGGATGAAAACAGACTCGGTCTTGGGACCGAGTGGTTCCTTCAGTTCCGGCGAGTTGCGTTCTTTACGTAGGCAGGAGAGCGGGATATGATATCGTTATCCACGAGAGACCGAATCATAAAGGAGGTAGCAAACGGTATGATGAAGATCAGCGTTTTTGCCAAGGTCAGCGGCATTTCCATCAAAACATTGCGTTATTATGATGAGCTGGGCCTGTTAAGGCCGGCCCATGTTGATGAGCAAAGCGGATACCGTTACTATTCCGAGGAGCAGCTTCTGACCGTCAAGCGGATTGCTGCCTACAAGGAACAGGGGTTTACCTTGGAACAGCTCAAGGATTTTTTTGAAGAGGATATAGGAACCGATGTCGTAAAGAACAAACTTGCGGATAAAATGACGGAGCTTCGACATGCGATGCAGACCCTCCAGCTGCAGCTGGATGAGGTGAACAGCAGAATGTCGCGCTTGGAGCCATCGGAAGCCGGTGATCCGGCAGGCTTCATCCGTATTCGGGAAGTCCCATCCCAGCTCGCCGCATCGATTCGCGACCAAGTCCCCCGCAGCCAGCTATGTCTCTTGCTTGATGAGATTACGAAATATGCGACCTCTTATGGAGAAGAGGAAGCTAGCCAGTTAACCATCCTTTGGCATGATCACGGCAGCGAGAATGTCGACATCGCCGACATTGAAGTCGCAATCCCCATAACCAGGGACATACCTGTTAATGGCCGTGTTCGTGTGGACTACCTGCCGATGCTTCAATCCGCCGCATCTCTTGTACATCGTTGTGATCCGTACGGTTATAGCTGTCCCGTTGCACCCGAGCTCAAAGCATGGATTTCGTCCCAAGGCCTCGTTCAATCGGATCGGGAGCCGATCCGCGAAATTTATCTCACCTCGGATAAAGATATCTATGGCAAGAAGCGCCCCGCGGAATTGCTTATCCCCTTACAAGGTAACGCGTTTTAACCCATCCTTATCGTGATAGGCTGCCGGAGCGGGCCTCTGCCCAGCCTCCATCCGTACTTGCAGCAGCAGTAATCGCCATGTCTTTGTTGTTCATGAATAACTCTCGAAAAGTTCTAAATCAACCTCTTGACTCTCCCCCTAACCGGAGAGTGTACAGTAGCTTTAAATCAAACAAGAGGAGTGGAGTTTCATGAAACGATTGGAAAACAAAGTTGCATTGGTTACAGGCGGAAGCCGAGGAATCGGTAAAGGAATCGCGCTTCGGTTGGCGGAAGAAGGGGCGCTGGTCGTTGTTCATTACGGAAACCGCCGGGATGCTGCGGATGAGGTTGTGCAGACCATACAGGTTCAAGGCGGGCGAGCTATCGCCTTAGGTGCTGGGCTGGAATCGGTAGATGGAGCCAAGGGGCTTATCCATTCGCTGAAGGAGGAGCTGCTGCGTGTAACGGGGGACCAGCATTTTGATATTCTGGTGAATAACGCAGGCATCGGAACCTCAAAGACCTTTGAAGAGACGACCGAGGAGAGCTTCGACGAGCTGCTTGCCGTTAATGTAAAAGCACCGTTCTTCCTGGTCCAACAGGCTCTGCCGCTCCTGCGTGACGGCGGGCGCATCGTCAACATCTCCTCCGGTGTGACGCGTATCGCCTATCCGCATATTATGGCTTACAACATCACCAAGGGAGCCATCAATACGTTCACCTTGCACCTCGCCAAGCTGCTGGGTCCACGCGGGATCACGGTGAATGCGGTTCTTCCGGGCATCGTGGATACGGACGTGAATGCTGCATGGCTTCATACTCCGGAAGGGCAGCAGCATGCCGCAGAGATGTCAGCGCTTGGCCGAATCGGTCAGCCGTCGGATATTGCGGACGTCGTAGCGTTTCTGTCATCAAGTGACGGGCGCTGGGTCACGGGACAGATGGTCGATGCAACCGGCGGCTCTCATCTGTAACTATGAAAAGAGCTATCCTTGCTTGGCATTAACGCCAGAAAGGATAGCTCTTTTGCTGTATTCTATTGTTAATCGGATTCGTCACTCTGCTCAATATCGCTCTTTTCCTATGTCTTCGGTTAATCGGCTTCAGCTATCCGCACAACCGACTTCCGCTCCGGGTTCCAGCGCCATGACGGATCCTTCCCCCTTACCTGCAAGCCTCCTACCCATTTATCGATCGTTGCGGCGGAGGCATAGTCGGTCTTACCGGCCAGCACCTCATGCCCCAAACTCGTCACTTGCAGCACCCGCTCTTGAAAATGGGGTACAGCCAGTTTGAAGTCAGGAAACGAAGCTGTGCCATCGATAACCAGCAAGGAATCCGATCCCTCCGTCATCTTCGCCAGGTAATACCAGAATTCCAGGTCTCCCATTCCGAGTGTATGAAGCCGGTCACCTACATTGCGAAATAACTCGTACGGCGTATGGATTCCGCCCGCTACAGCCTCTAACGTCGTCTGCTCGATGATCCCGAGTCCATGGCTCACAGAGGGCAGCCGTGCCAGATGGGCCTCGAATGCATCCTTCGCAAAAGGCAGCGCCGAGGAATCCACCTCCAGCATGCGCTGATGTTTCTCCGGCAGATCCGAGGTATAGGCTTCCCACAACATGCTGCCCAGCATAAGCTCTTCGTCTCCAATCGCATGCCATGTGCCCGACAAAGTCTCGAGCTGCTCTGCGCTAAGCTGCCCCAGCCCGCGAAAAAGCTCGATGCCCGGGTATGCGCCAATGCATAGCAGACTCAGCCTCGTATTCCCCAGTGACTGTTCCTTAAACCAATGCAGCAAGTAGGCCAGCATGGTCTGGTCAAACAGGTCATGCTCAAACCAGAGCACAACTTCGTCATATTTTCGAAAATCCTGGAGCTTCCTCTCCTGCGACTGGCAGGTCCCGATATATTCCTTCTGCGGAATCCCCAGCGTTTGCTCCAAATACTGAGCTCTTGTTCTCCGATGATCCGGCTCGTCCATCTTCGTGAAGACCGGACCAAACGAATATAGCTCCCTCCACACCAGGATATCTCCTTGAATGTTCCCTTGCTTCAGCTTATCCCCTACCGAATCCCCGTTAACGATATGCAGCATGCGCTTTCCTCCCTCATACAGATCGGTGAACACCGATACAAAGTCGGCTACGTGCAGCGTGTTCTTCAGCTTCCGCCGGGCATCAAAAAGCCGTTTCTTCAAAGCCGGCAAGGAAATGTCCAAATATTGCGAAATCTCACGCAGGCTGTAGCCTTGAAAATAATAGAGCTGGACCGCAATCCTCATGCCGGGTGGCAAGTCCGCGATCGTGGCATGCAGCTGACCGATCAGCTCTCTCTTTTCCACGACCGACTCCAAGCTTCGCTGATCTCCCATCGGCAATTCTATCTCATGCAGCGGAAACGTCTGCAATTGCTTGCGGCGCAAGTCTCTGTAACACTGCCGCTCCACGATCACTTTGAACCATCCGGGGAAACGCCGGGGATCCTGCAGCTTATGCAGATTCGCAAAGGCATCCGTAAAGGCCTCCTGCACGGCGTCCTCCGCCAAATGAGAATCCTGCAGCTTATCGTAGGCCACGGCCAGCGCCATGCCGGTAAAATGCCAGACCAGGCTTTCCTGGGCCTCCGCACTTCCCCTCCGTGCTTCCTCAATCCACTGGATCACGCTCACTTCACCTCCCTCCCGGTGTCTCTATCCCTTAAGTGCCGATCTAAATGAAAAAGGTTACCTCTCTTCAGGAAATGATCGTCTGCACCGGATGGATGATATATCGAAAATTCTCCATAGCCTTCGCCGGAGTCTCCGAAACACGGTTCCAATGATGGTAGAAACTGAACGGGAATTTAAACAGATGGCCGAAGTCCCAATCGATGACAGCCCCGTCGATACCCGCCCAGTACTCCGGCTGGTGCGGCAGCCAAGCCGATCTTGGAGCCTCCACGAGTGGCAGCCGATCCACCGGAGACACGATTCGGATCGGCTCTGCAGGATCCAGCTGGCTGCTGGCACGGAGCACCTTCACGATTTTGAGCAGACCCGGCAAGCCTCTGTGGAAATAATCATGATGGCCAAGATCGTACAAAATGTTTAAGGCATGCGAGTACGTCAGCATATGCCCCATCAAGTCATGATGGGCTTCTGCGCGGTAGATCACCGAATAAGAGGCCAGCTCGTTTAAAATGAAGGCCGACAGCTGATCGCCGTCCGTTATTTCCGATATCCCATCAAGTTCATCCAGGGTCAACCGTTTGACCTCGGCAGCAGAATATCCGATCCAGGACCTTCCCGGAATCGTCTTCGTGAAAGAGGCCATTAATTCCGCGATATCGGCTGCTTCATGCCGTAGACCGCCTCCAAGCTCGTGGAGTGCAGCCAGGCTTATTGCGGCATAGATCACATTGTGCCCGACCCAGTGCAGCCCATCAATCGTAACGTCAAGGGCCGCAAGAATCCTTGATTCGGCACTTTTCACACTCAAGCTTTCCCCTGTCACCGTTCCCGACTGCAAATACTTGGCGATCATCCTTTGGTTCTCCGCCGTAACGGCCTCCTCGACCTTCCCGGGCAAATGGTTTGCCTTTACAAAAAAATAACCCGCGATCGCGGCCGCTCCGTAATGAGCCTGCCAAATATCCCCTGTTAGCATTCTGCACTGCGACAGTATGGATAATCCGTCCCCAAGAATCGCTCTGTCCTTATCGCTCATCCTGACCCCCCGATCCCTCTTGACATTCACCTAACATCTGTGTGATGATACTCATCAAATCATCTTGTTCTCTATTCACATTCGAACAGAGCTGCACAGATGAATTTAAGAACAACATACCACACGGCTATGAGAAGAAATAGTAGCTTATCTCTTGAGGTCCAAGCGAACCGGCGAATGGTGCGAGGCCCGGTACTCCGGAATAAGTGAATGGATCTTCTCGCTTCAACCCGAACCTCCGATCTGTGCCGGAGCAGTAGGCCTTGACGGCTCTCCACCGTTACTTTGGGAGATATGGCAGGGATAATGGTGCGTTTCCCCATTTCCGCGTCATGCTAAAGAGCGACCGTACGGTCGAATTTGGGTGGTACCGCGAAAGTTACACTTCGTCCCATAGAGGGATGAGGTGTTTTTGTGTTGTTCGCAAACAATCAGGAGGTGGTTTTTATGCAACGATTATTGTCAGGCATCAAGCCGAGCGGAGATTTGAATATTGGCGGATATGGAGGTGCCCTCCGTCAATATGTGAAGCTGCAGCATGAGTATGAGTCCTATTTCTTCGTGCCGGATCTGCATGCGATCACGGTCTATCAGGATCCCATGGAGCTGCACCAGCGCACGCGGGACATTGCCGCGCTGTACATTGCGTCGGGCATTGACCCCGATAAAGCGACGATCTTTCTGCAATCGCAGGTCCCTGCGCATGTAGAGCTCGGGTGGTTGCTGGAGACGCAGGCGCATTTTGGTGAATTAAAGCGCATGACCCAATTCAAGGAGAAATCGGACGGAAAGGATACCGTAAGCTCCGCATTGTTTACGTATCCGGTCCTGATGGCTGCCGATGTGCTGCTCTACCAGGCTACGCACGTGCCTGTCGGCGACGACCAGAAGCAGCATCTGGAGCTGACCCGCGATGTGGCCGAGCGCTTCAACAACCGGTATGGCCGCACGTTTGCGGTGCCTGAGCCGATCATTCAGGATATTGGCTCCCGCGTCATGGGGCTTGACGATCCGTCCAAGAAGATGAGCAAAAGCAACCCGAATAAGAACAGCTGCGTCCACATGATGGATACGCCGGAGGATATCCGCAAGAAGTTCTCCAGGGCCGTTACCGACTCCGATGGCCAGGTCCGGCATGACTGGGAGCAGAAGCCGGCGGTCAGCAATCTGATTGAAATATATTCCGTATTCTCCGAGGAAGCCATCTCCGTCATCGAGAAACGGTATGAAGGCCAAGGATACGGTACGTTCAAGAAGGAATTAGCCGAAGTGGTCATCGAGAAACTTCAACCGATCCAGGAGAGGTTCCATCAAATCGTGAATTCCTCCGAGCTTGATCGCATTTTGATGGACGGAGCGAAGCGGGCTTCCGAAACCGCAGTCACGACACTGCTTGCCGCCAAGAAAGCGATGGGATTGGTCACGTTCTGAAAGAACCGAGAGGGCGTCCCCTTAATTACTGATCCTTATCGGGAATCAGAACAAGGGACGCCCTGCTTATTTTTGTCGGCTGGCCTTTTTATGTTGTACATAAGCGTCTACACCGCTTTAGTCTGTCCTGCCTCGCTATAACCCATGGTTCTTCTGATTCCCGACTTGTTTATTAGATGCCTGCCATGTCGCTGTCGCCCCCTTGACATCATCTCCCTATCGTAACCGTAATCTTATTCCCTTGATCAGGAACGGTGATCGCCAAGATGCCGCTCTTCGAATCCGGGAAAGGACGCAGCTCGATTTGATAAGTGTTCGTACCGGCGACCGCCACGTCGCTTGTGGATATCGACTCCAGATGGGGATGGTAAATCAATGTCTCTCCAACGGATGAAACGAAATCTATACTTAAACTGCCGGTATCATGATCATAACGGTATGCTGAGAGCACGCCGGCTGTCGCTTGCGGATACGCGCGATTCAACGCCTTGGCATATGGGGCTTCCTTGAAGCCGTCGCACCAGCACCAGTATGTATTGCTCCAAAGATACCGCTCCAATATCGCAATGATCTGCCTGGAAAGCTGAAAGGTTGCCGGATGCTGGGAGAAAGCTCCCCATTCCCCGACCAGGACCGGCACGTTCAACCGTTCCTGCACCTTGCGATGGGTAGCAAAAATCAGCTCGACGCGATCCTGATTATAAATGTCATAATGCTCCGTATCGACCACCAGATCATAGCCGTGCGGTGCGAACACCTGATGGTGTAAGGTTTGACCGGCTGGATCCTGCACAAGCTGCAAGCCGGACTCGATCCCCATGTTCGAAAAATAGCTCGTTTCCAGCATCAAAAATCCGTCCGGGGAAACGGAGCGAATGGCTGCCGCTGTCTTGTTGAAAAAGGGCGCGAGAACCTCCCGTTCGAAGATTTGCGATACTTCTCTGGCGCTGTCGACGAGTATGCGGTACGTATCCATCTCTGCCATCCCGGCAAGAACCTCCAGCCTCTTTTCCTCGTCAAACCAGAGTCCGGCAAGCTGCTCCATGTTCGGGTCGGCTATCCCCATCACATGACCCGCATATGCGGCAATGATGGTGCCGAGCACCTCCTGTCCGCTTGTTCCGGGGTACGGCTCGTTCATCAGGTCATAACCGATAATATTCGGGCAATCAGCCATAAACTGTGCCGCATGCTTCCACATCGCTGCATAGTGATCCTGCAGGCCGATCCCGTCGGAAGCGGGCGTATTCCGCCAGAAGTGATCCAGAGCACGGTTCACAGCCGGACTTTCCAGGTAGGCGTCACTCCATATATGTCCGGTAACATGAGGAAGATCATCGGAGAGGGTCGCCCACGCCGGAGCCCCGTCGCCGTAGTGCACGCTGTACAAATCCTGATGCATATCCAGAAAAACATAGAGATCATGCTGATCAGCCCATATAACCTGCTGCTTGATTCTGCTCAGATATGCATCGTCGTAGACCCCAGGCTCCGGCTCGACGCCATCCCATATTAAACCTAGACGGATAACGTTAAAGCCTTGTTCGCGAAACCAGGCGAACAAAGAGGCATCACAGGGCTCAACATATCCTTTTGCCTTGTCCTTGCATACGAGATTGATGCCGTTCAGGATCACTTGAGCGCCGTCTTCATTCAAGAATCGTTGCCCGTCGACCACTATTTTTTTCATGTCTGCTTCCCCCTACCGTTCTTCTACCGGAATGTAAATTTCAATGTAATGATTGTCGTACTGGTTATAAAGATTGACTTCAAGAGAATGGCCTGCGATCGTTAGTCCGCGATTGCGAATGAAAGCTTTCATCTGATCATAGTGATGGTCCATCTTGGCATAGTCGTCCCTGCCGATAATCACGCATTTTCTGGCACAGTAGCGAGGCTCCAGTCTCTGAAAGACGGAAGAGTCATCCTCCATCGGGAAGGTGGACAGAATGCCATTGTACAGGTAATTGTGATAACGGCCTGCGTTAAGGTTATCTTGGGACACAATCGATATGGTATGGCAGAATGCAAGCCATTCCTTGGCATTGATTCTGCGTATCTGTTGCTGCACTTTGCTCCCGAGTCCCTGATCACCGCTCTCCATGATTGAATCGGTAAGGAGCACCCAGCTCGGGTGGCTTAGCACAAGCTCAATGACCTCCGTGTTATCGAACCGTTGCAGCTGAACATTAAGCACTTCCAGCTTGTGAGACAGGTGTTTCAAATAAGTCCGCTGGCGATCGATGTCTTGACGCTTGTCGGAGAGCAGCCTGCGCATAGCCTTTAGGCTGTTGTCCCGGAGCAGCGCTTGGATTCGCTCGATCGACACATCCATTGCCCGCAGCATTCGAATCGTGATAAGTGAATCGAACTGCTCAAGATCATAATAGCGGTACTTGTTGGCGTCCCGATTGCGGGAATGAAGCAGTCCGATCTTATCGTAATAACGCAAGGTATCGATCGGGATATCCAGAATTTTGGACACTTCGCCAATCGTAAAATTCAAATTTAACGCCGGTTCCTTCACATCTTCACCCCCCCTCTTCTGGCATTATTGCTGAACGCGGAGATGTCATCCTCTTTTTTCTTATCAAAAGGATACATCGCCAGCGGAATTAATCCGAGGAGAAAAGCGGCTAATGGAATCAAGCCGGTTGCTACCCGAATGCCGAGCATGGCGGACTCGGACTGTTCCGCCGCAAGACCGTCATATCCGTATGCCCCGATCACATTAATGAAGATAACCGTCTGCAGGCTGGAGAAGGCGACCGTGAATAACGAGAACAATCCGTTGAACAGCCCGGTTTTCCGCACGCCGGTCGTGCGCTCATTTTCGTCGATGAGCAGCGCCCCGACCGGAGATATTGCCGTTCGGAGATAATTCACGGCAAAAACGATCAGAACGTAGGATGCCGCCGCGGTCCATATGCCGTAAGCAAGAAAAATCCCGCCGTATCCGAGCACCACAAAGATGGTCCCCAGGTATACACTCTTCTTCGTTCCATTTTTCTTGACGATAGATCCCATGACCGGCAAGAACAAGAGCGCGATCACATGCGTACTCACATCGATGACGGTAGCTTCGATACCCGTTGATTGCACTACGCTGTCCATGTAGTAGAGAAATGGCGTAAAGTAGAAAAACACGGGGCCGGTGACGATGGTAAATATAATAAAGGTGAGGAAAGGCCTTGATTTGATGATCTGCCAGGCTTCTTTGTAAACCTCTTTTGTATCGATATGCTGCTTATCCAGTGATTCGTACATTAACGCATCTTCTCTCAGTCCCCTCAGGGCCCAGGTGAAGAATATCGCTTCCGCCACGATTACGGCAGAGAAGATCGGGATGATCACCTCCTGCTTTCCGTCCCCAACGAGCAGCAGCGTCGGAATCAAGGTGATCAGAAATGACATCGCCTGGGATAAATAGTTCTGGATCACACCAACATCGATGCGTTCCTCCTTGGTTGGAGCAGCGATCAGCATAAACGATTGATAGGCTATACTGTAAGCGGTTGCAGCCGTGTCGTAAATAAATAACAACGCGGTATACAGCAGAAAGATCAACCACTGATCCCATGCCGGATTAGACAGCATCATGAGGAAGGAGGAAACGATCATGAACGGCACCGTCACTCTCATGATATAGACGTATTTCCCACGCTGCGCGCGATGCCTCATTCGATCGATCCATACGCCAAGCACCGGGTCGTTAATCGCGTTCCAGATGTTATAGATAATGTACACCCAAGCGACATACTTCGGACTGAGACCGATGATATCCGTGTAATACTTCAAGAACACATTGTGGATGAGCACTCCCCCGACTGACAGGATCGGACCAGGAAGAGCCAGACGCCATTTCTCCCCTAGAGTCAGTCCGGTAGCAGTGAAGCGAAAGGCTTGCCGCAAGGCACTTCGCGCTTTACCTAACATTTACCATCCCCCGATCGTTCAACGTTTCAACCAGATCCTGTATCTTGAACTCATTGTAAACCATGGAGTAACTCCAGATGAAATAGCTTTGTTCATTTTTTCCAATAGATTTTTCGCCGGAAGAACGGGTTTTAGACTAATGAAAAAAAAGGAGCCTTGCTGTTCAAGCAAGCCCCTGATCGCTTATAGCCGGCCATCCTATGTGCAGTACAAGGAGACCCTGCCATTAAATTTAAATATAGCTCTGCGTATCTCTGTTTCTTGCGAATTTGTAGGTTGCAATCAGCGATAAGGCCAAGGCAAAAGCCAGCAGAATCGCCACGTTCAGAATCACGTCGGTCAGGCCGCTTCCTTGCTGAAGCTTGCCGAACGTATCGAGCAGCCAATACTGCGGCAGGAAATCGGCGATTCGCTGAATCGCTTCGGGCATCACGGAGAGCGGGAATACACACCCCGCCAGCAGCGATGTCGGCATGATCACCATCGTCTGGATTCCGTTAGCCATCATGGTGCTGTCCGAGAACGCGACAATGACCTGCGATAAACTAACCGCGACCAGAGCGAACAGCGACAGAATCAGAAACATCTGCCATAATGGAATGCCTGGCTCGATATGAAAGAACCGGGTCATGACGAACAAGGTGGCCGCAATCTGGATCATCATCAGAACGATGTTCACGATGGCATTCGAGAAGACGTAACTGCGGGCCGTAATAGGCGACGATAAGAGTCTATAGTACGTACGGTTCTCGCGATCCCGGATCGTCAATGCCGATAGATTCACGGCGGAGAATAACATGAACACAACCAAGTAACCGATCGTCCGGTTGGTCATATCATGATTGGCCGATTGATCCGCAACCATAGTCGTGGACAATTGAAACGTAGAACTGCGGTAACCGCTGTATAATTCGTTAAACGCGGCGGCGTCGCCACCCGCTATAACCCCCAAGGATGAAATATTCTGGACGTACGCGTTCAGATACGATTTGACATACCCCGTAACCTGAGCGCCCTTAATCGACTCGATCCGGACCGGCTCGGGTGTCCCCTGAAATAGGCCTTTCGCAAACCCTTCGGGGAAGATCAGCACCGCATCCAGCTCACCCGACACAACCAAGTCATCCGCTTCCGATTCCCTAATGACCGATGCCTCGGTATGCTCCAATTGAGCAACAAAATCGATCGTATCTTGCGTGACCTTCTGTTCAATATCGTGATTCACGATGCCAAGGGTAACGGAGGTATCGCCGGAGCCCTTGTAGATTAAGGTGGATAGCAGAATGCCGACAATAGGAAGCGCAATAACGAGCAGCAGATTTTTATAATCCTTCAACGAGGTCAATATCGTCTTTCGAATGAGCCAGAGCATATCCTTCGACATTACAGCCCCTCCCTTCTTCGCATCGAAATCATGGCTACCGCCAGCAGCAGGATGGAAATACCGATATTCAGCATCATCGCATGCATGGCTGCCGACCCACTGCCTGAATAAATGAGCTGCAGCAGAGCTTCATTGGACCAATGCAAGGGAGAATACGTTGCGGCCTCCCTCATGAATCCCGTTGTGCTTGCAACCGGCGTATACCCTCCGCCAAAGAACGCAGCCAGTTGAATAATGACCATGATGACAGCTCCGGCTGCATTTCCCTTCAGCACGTAACTGATGCCGAGCCCGAGGCTGAGCGCAAACAGGATCTCGGTGAACAACACCAGGAATACCATGATGGGGTTCTCCCCCCAGTAGGCATTGAACATATATTTGCTGATCAGCACGACGATGATGACAAATACGGCATTGATTGCGAGCGTGCCCGTTATTTTTCCGGCAAAAATCTCGGCTTTCGTCACCGGTGAAGCCAATAGGCGCTGTGCGGTGTTTCGCTTTCGCTCACTATCGATGAGTCCGCCTGCCGTCAAGGCGCTGTACAGGATGATCATCGTGGTAACCGCAATCGAAAAATAATCAAGCGAACCCGGCTGCCTCACTCCCTGAATGGAAGACTCCAGCACATAGCTCCCTCCATCATGAACAAGCGGCTTGCTCTCATATTCCGGATCGATCTTCGCGGCTTCCGCTGACAGCCGATACCGGTCGGCAAAGGCGGACAGCATCCCTTGCACAATCCCGTTCTCCATACTGTTGCGGCTGTTCCCCTCATATCGGATGCCTTGGCCGTCTATTTCCACGTAACCGGTGTACCGGTTGTTTCTCACTTCCCGCCCTCCGTCCATGCCTTCCTCGATCTGCTCAAAGGCCATGCCCGATGAGCGCTCCGCCTCCTGCATGAATGCCTGCCATTGCTCCGTAAGCGCGGGTTCTGCTCCATTGTTATGGTATAGCACCCGAATGTCTCCAATCGTGGTACTGCCGTTAAAAGCATTCGAAAGCGCCGTCCCTAGGATCAGAATGAGCAGCACCGGGGTTGCCAGCATAAATACCAGCATCTGTGGCTCCCGGACGATCTTCATCTCCTTCAGCGCGATTCTCAGCACGTTCATGTACTTCCACCTCCCTCTTCCTAAATCAGCTAATCCCGAAGGCTCCGGCCGGTCAGCGTCAGGAACACCGTTTCCAAATTCGGCTCGGACGCTTGAACGGAACGAATTTCAATGCCTTGCGCCATGAATTGCTGAATGATTTTATTAAGGTTATTGACCCCTGCGTCGGAGCTGATGTGCACGATATTCTCCTTCACTTCAACCGATTTGACGCCCGCGATCTCCTTCAACTTGTTCGCTTCAAGATGGGCGGCCGTTTGCACTTCGATCCCGATATCCTTCTGGTCCGTAATAATGGCCTTCAGCTGTGCCTTCGTGCCCTCTGCTATGATCTTGCCGTGGTCGATAATGGCAATCCGGGTGCAGAGCTCCTCCACTTCCTCCATATAATGGCTCGTGTACAGGATCGTGCTGCCCATCTCGTTCAGCTTCCTGACCGAGTTTAGGATATAGTTCCTCGATTGGGGATCGATGCCGACGGTTGGCTCATCCATGATGATCAGCTTCGGTCTGTGGGCAATCGCGCAAGCGATATTCAGTCGTCTCTTCATGCCGCCGGAGAAGCTTTTCGGGTACATCTTATGTTTGTCGCTAAGTCCGACGAAGGTAAGCGCCTCTTCGGTCCTGCTCCTAAGCTCCGATCCTCTCAGTCCATACAATCCGGCAAAAAAATGAACATTCTCATATGCGGTCAGATCCTCATAAATCGCAACCTCCTGCGGAACCATGCCGATCTGCTGCTTCGCGAACTTTCGATGCTTCGTCAGATTCTTGCCCAGAACATGAACCTCTCCCTTGGTCATGGGCATGAGTGACGATATGATATTGATGGTTGTGCTCTTGCCTGCTCCGTTCGCGCCCAGGAAGCCGAAAATCTCGCCTTCCCGTATGTTCAACGACAGCTGGTCTACCGCTATGAAATCCCCAAACTTCTTCGTGAGCCCTTTGATCTCCAGCACGTTCATACGTTTTTCGCCTCCATATTCCATCCACGCATCAGCCGGTGGACTTGATCTGCATTTATCGTACGAAAAAAGGATGCCCTTGCGATAGTGCACAAGTTCATCCTTACCCATGAGAATATTCATGTTGTTGACGATCCAAATCTTCACCCTTGTGGGGAATGTCTTGTTTGACCCGATATCCCTTATCCGCCAATTTCGGCTTACCGGGTTTTAGCTATAAGGAATTAAAGTGGTCACCGAAAAGCCGCCCGAGCCATCCACGATCACGGTTCCATTCACGACCGCGGCGCGTTCCTCCATGCCTATGATTCCAAGACCCTTGATTACCTTCTGCATGCCCTTGCCGTTGTCGCTGACCTTGGCCTTGATCATGGTGCCCAGAACTTCGATATGTAACGAGACTGCCGTTGCATTCGCATACTTCATCGTATTGGTTAACGCTTCCTGGGTGTTATCCTGAATGATTTTCCACTGAAGCGGCGTAATCACATCCATATTGCCCTCATGCGTTAGTACGGTCTTGATCGAGTGCTGGGCGGAGAACTCCTCCAGAAATAAACGCATTCGGTTGATGCCGAGCTGCTCCGTCGGAGGCTTTACGTTCTTTAGAACCAGCCTGATGCTCTCAATGCCTTCTTTGGAGATGGATATGGCATTCTGCAGCAGCTCGGCGGATTTGTCCGGATTCGATGTCATCAAGCGCTTGGCCGCTTCCATCTGAATCAACGCTCCCGTCATCGAGTGCCCGATCTTGTCATGAATTTCCTGGGACAGCCGATTTCGCTCTTCCAGCTTGAACATATATTCAAACTGCCGGATGTATTCATTATTTTCGCTCAGCCGCTGGGTCAACCGATCCAGTTCGCGATGCATCTGCTCGTTCTGCTCCTGGTAGGATACGGCCCGGTTAACAAAGGTTCTGAGCATCGTAAGATAAATATAGGATAATACGGATGTATAAACATAGGGCATGACGAGCCACTGAGGCACGATAAACGCTGGAACCAGCAAGGGGATCAGGATCATCCAGCTCCTGCGAACGTAAAGCGACAACAGCTCGTACAGATTCACGGGAAGCAGCATGAACAACAGCGGATGGATGTAGAGTGAGGAAGCCGCGACGACAAGAACAGCAAGCAGCATGAGGTACGGTTGTATATTCCGGTTCTTGAAAATATAGACGGATACATTAACGGACAGGTAGAGAAGAACGGCTAATATATACCACGGGGTTATCCCATGGCCAGATGCATAAGACTGGCCGATAACATACAGTAACAGTATGGCTTTTAACCCGATGATCCACGATTCGGCATAATTTCGGCGTTCGCTCACTTATTCACTTCCCCCGTCAGATAAAAAATCGCAATTTGGGTCCGATGCTCAAGACCCGTCTTGCTGAGAATCGAAGTAATATGATTGGCAATCGTGCCTTCGGAAATAAACAGCTTCTTCGAGATTTCCTTGTTGGCGAGTCCTTTGGCGATGAGGGCCATAATATCCAGTTCCCTTTCGGTGAATAAGTTTCGGTCGAACTTGTCTGCCTTGTCTGTCTTATCAGGATTTCCGGGAGACAGCCCGGATTTGATTTTATCCAGTACGACGTCCTGCAGCACATGATGGCCGTGGTATACGGTTTTGATCGCATCGCGAATCCGTTCCGGGTCGTTATTCTTTAGCAGATAACCCTTGGCGCCATTCAGGATCGCATCGGTAATGTATTCATCGTCGTCGAACGTCGTTAAGATCAGCGTCTTGGTCTTGGTACGCTCCGTGAGCTGTTTCGTGGCCTCAACGCCATTCAGGTTCGGCATCCGGACATCCATCAGCGCCACATCCACTTCATGCGCTTCGCAATAGGCGACCGCTTCTTGTCCGTCTTCAACGGTTGCCACCACGTCGAACTCATCAAACGTCGCCAGAATGATCTTCATGCCTTCCCTGATAAATGAGTTATCGTCCGCAATGATCACTTTAATCTTCAATTTACGCTCACGCTCCCTTATTCAGGATTATACAGGCTGCCATCCTGAAGAACGATAGTATTTTATTCACTTGAATAAAGGGAGCAACGTCCTGATGCTGCGACTTTGGCCATGATCCCTTCCACATGAACCGGTCGGCTTGAGCAAACTATAAAAAGCAGTGCAGGGATAAACCCCGCACTGCTTAGGCGCCAACCTATTCTCTTAAGAAGCGGCCATCGATTTTCTTGGGTCTGAACGACTCCCTTTCTTGAATGTCGAGGCCAGCAGCAGAACAAGAAAACCTCCGGCTATGAACCACATTACCGCAGAATGCGAAGAAGATGGCGCGTACCCGTCAAAATACATCACATCCCGGAGAGCGGAAGCGGCAAATCGCAGCGGCGTCCAGGAGTACAGCCAATCCTGCGTCGCCTGCGGCAGAAACTCCGGCGCCATATTGAGAAGCGGCATCGAGAAGAACATCAGGAGCACCAAGATGCCCATGGCCGGTAGCCCGATCCAGTTCAGCAAGGTCGACTGAAGAAGGAAAAATGCCGACCCGGCCAGCCACAGCATCAGCCATACGCTGCCTCCGTTCGCAAGCTCCATGCCATACCAGGAGGAAGCCATCCAAACCAGAAAACCGGAGACCAGACCCGCCAGCAGCAAACCGGCAGCGCCTTGCAGCACAATCGCGATTCCCCTGCTGCTGCCGTCATTCACTGCTTTCTGCAGCGCCTGGAACAGGAACACGCTAAGGATCAGGCAGCCGATCCATAGAATCTGTATCAGCATTCCCGGCGCATTGCCGCTTGCGTGGTTCGCACCTACAGGATGAACGACTTCCTCATGAACCTCGAACGGGATGAGCAGAGCCTGCGCGGTTGTGACCGGCAGCATATCCGTCTGCGAGCCGATCATGGTCAACGCCTGCTTGGAGAGCTCCGCTCCCGCCATTTTCATCGCTTGCCCCAGCATCTGTCTCACCGCAGTGGATGCCTGCGTGCTCATCCCCTCATTCGCCAGCACCTGCACCACAGCGGGCTTCGGAGCAGGCGACTGCAGCGACAAGATGCCGGCGCTTAAGTCCTCAGGCAGCACAAGGGCGCCGTAATACTTCTGGCTGTCGAGCCCTTCCCGCGCTTCCGCTTCCGAATTCACGATCTCCCAATGAATGGGCAGCTGCGAGTTTGCCTGCAGCATTCCTTTCATCATGTCACCGACAGCGAGGGTTTCGCCGCTTGGCAACTCAACCGGCTGATCCAAGGCGACAAGCGCAACGGGAAGCGACTTCGGCTTCGCTCCCGCGATCGACCCCATCATGGCTACGCCGAAGATGGCCAGCACCAGAAGGACAGCCAATGCGCCGATCCACAGCATTTTTTGTCTTAAGAACCCCATATCCACCACTCCTCGTTAATGAACAGACTGTTGATTAATGATCACAGCGTTAATTATAATGAAGGGAGTGATTTGTTCAATCATCAGCTTTCAGCGGAGTGTTCATTACTCATCAGTGTACGAGCCTTCTGTTGATTAAGTCTTCACATTCGTACTGGGGGGAATTCCTTGACAAAAAAGACGGATCGCCGGCAAATCCGGACCAATCAGCTGTTGCGGCAAACCCTGTTTGAACTTATGGAGGAGAAACGGATAGATGCCATTACCGTGACCGATATCGCCAATCGCGCCAATATCAACCGTGGTACCTTCTACCTGCATTATCGGGATGTGCCGGATATGCTGGATAAGATCAAAGAAGAGGTGCTTCAAAAGATTGAGAACATCGTGGTTCATATCGATCCCAGGGATTCCAGGGACTATGCGGAAAAGGGAGAGCCTTATCCGGCGTCAGAACAAATATTCGAGGAGCTCGTCCGGCATGCCGACTTCTTCAAGGCTATTGTCGGCCCGAATGGGGACATTTCCTTCGTTCGGCAATTCAGGGAGTTCATGAAGGAGCATATGTTTGCCAAGCATGCGTTCAGAATGCCCACAGGCGGGAATCAGATCATTCCGAGCGATTACCTGATCGCGTATATGATCTCCGCCAATATCGGCTTGGTCATACACTGGATCGAGTCCGGGATGAACAAGTCCGCAAGAGAGATGGGCATCATGATGACGCAGCTGATCAATTACGGCCCGTTGATCACTTCAGGGATTACCCAAAAACAATAAGGGCACGCAAAAAAGAGAAGCGGGGATTCCCTCGCTTCCCTTCTATCGTTAGATGCATGTATACACATGCCCGTGTTCTAATTGATCAATTGCTTCACTAATTCGCGATTGCGCTCCTTGAATACCTCGTTATGCGAAGAGACCATCGCGTACTTCCTGGCATCCGGCTCAATGAACTGCTTCGCGCTGTTCACCGCGTTCGCGGCATCCTGGAAGGCGCCCGCAATCAGGTGCAGCTTCCCGTCAAAATGCAGGATGTCGCCGGCAGCATACAGTCCCGGTATGGAAGAATTACAGCTTGCGTTGCCCGCGATATAGTAGTCATCCACCCGGTGAATATCAAGGTTGCTGTTCTCCAGCAGCGACATATCCCGTTCATAGCCATGGTTAATGATGACCTCGTCTACCGCTAAATAGGAAACTTCCCCTGTGGCATTATTGGTCAATTCTACCCGCTCAATCACCTCATGATTATCCGAAGCAATGAGCTTCGTGATCGATGTATTAAGATGGCAGGTCGCCTTACTGTTCATCAGCTGCTCGACCTGGGCTTCATGGCCTGACAATTCGTCCTTGCGATAGGCCAGGTAGACCTTCTTCGCCACAGGCTCCAGCTCGTTCGCCCAATCTACGGCTGAATTCCCTCCGCCGGACACAATGACGGTTTTGCCCTTGAAATGCTGCAGGGATTTCACGGTGTAGTTCAGGTTCGACACTTCGAACCGCTCGGCTCCTTCAATCTCCAGCTTCTGCGGATTCAAGATGCCTCCGCCGACCGCCACGATGACCGTTTTGGACAAATGCACGCCGGAATTCGCGGTATGTAATTCGAACAGTCCTTCCTCATTGCGGGCGATCGATTCAACCTTCTCGTTTAACAGCACTTCGGGATTGAACGTCAGGCCTTGCTGAACCATTTGCTCGATCAGCTTCGCGCCCGGAATCGGCGTCAATCCGCCGACGTCCCATATCATTTTCTCCGGATACACGTGAACCTTTCCGCCAAGCATGGGCTGATATTCTATTATCTTGGTTTTCATGCCACGCAGTCCACTATAAAAAGCGGAATACAATCCCGCTGGTCCTCCGCCAATAACCGTTACATCAAATATCTCATTCCCACTCATGCGTTTCACTCCCGGTCTATGAATTAAAAGGCTGTTTGTGATCACCTTGTAACGTAAATGATTATCATTATCAATTAGTATACGTTGCCTTTGCCCTTTTTACAATCAAACATTTAGAAAAAATTCATTTTGTCACAATTTCGCCTAGATGTAGGCCTGTAATATTCCACTGAACTATATATGGGTATTTTTCGGCTGAAACATGAATATTATTTGAAATTTCCATTAAGATATTTATTGACAACGGTGCGGCCTCACATTATATTTATGGATGAAATTGAGAATCATTATCGTTTGATAGCTAACTACTCTGGAGGTGAAATGATGATTCGCCTAAGTACAGATCGAATAAGCGTCGGTTATGGCGAGAATCTGATATTGAATCGTCTTAACGTAGATATTCCCGATAAAAGAATCACGACCATCATTGGGCCTAATGGCTGCGGCAAATCCACTCTTTTGAAGGCTGTTACCCGCATCATTCCTTATCAATCCGGTGCAGCCATTCTGGACGGGGAAGAAATCGCAAAGATGAACACCAAGCTTCTGGCGAAGAAGCTGGCCATTCTGCCCCAGACTCCGGAAGGACCGGGCGGATTGACGGTTGGCGAACTGGTATCCTACGGGCGCTATCCCCATCAGCGCGGTTTTGGCCGCTTGACCAAGCAGGATATGGACGTCATCGACTGGGCACTCGAGGTTACCGGAACCCAGGATTATAAATACCGTTCGGTGGATGCCCTGTCCGGCGGACAGCGCCAGCGGGTATGGATTGCGATGGCACTCGCGCAGGAGACCGAAATGATCTTCCTCGACGAGCCGACCACGTACCTGGACATGGCGCATCAGCTGGAGATTCTGGAACTGCTCGAGAGGCTCAATATCGAACAAGAGCGGACCATCGTCATGGTTCTGCACGATTTGAACCAGGCTGCCCGATTCGCGGATTACATTATCGCAATGAAGGATGGAGATATCATTCAGGCCGGCGATCCGGAAGCCGTCATTTCGCACGAAGTATTAAAGAAAGTATTCCATATCGACGCAGAGATCGGCCGCGATCCGCGCACGGCGAAGCCGATCTGCATCACTTATAATCTATTAAAAGGGGAAAAAGAGGACATCCTCAAAACGGCGGAGCATAACGACAACTACGAAGAAGCTGCTCATCCCGTTTATCGTACTGCTGTTCATTCCTAGCGCTTGCGGCAATCCCGGAACCATTACATATGAGTCCGAGAACGGTCCCGCTTTAGGTGCCCGCCAATTCGCCGCGCGTGAGATTGTGTTATCCTCCAACGCGGGCGATCTGCTTGCACTCGGGTCAACATGGATTTACGGATACTTTATGCCGAACTTCCAAAGCTCTCATTGCACGCCCGCGGGTGTGATGGGGGCTTTTTCGATTCTGTGTTATATGGGTTTGGTTATGGCTGCTGTCATATCCGGGCTCATTTTCATAAAAATTAAGAGGACACCGCGTGAGTGCCCTCTTGAATCCAATTCTTCTGAACTTTGCTGTACCTCGCGCTTGTCTCACTTCTTCCCACGGTTTGCTGCCTCTTCGAGACGGCGAAACCGTTTCAGATCGGCTTTGCGAATCGGAAGCGGCTCTCGGCTCAGCAGTTTCACTACCGCAACGATCATCAGAAGCAGCAGTACGGTGAACGGCAATGCCGCAATCAGCGAAGCGGTCTGTAGGGCTTCAAGGCCACCTGCATACAGCAGGACGCCGGCAATGGCTGCCATCAGCGTGCCCCACACGATTTTTGCCGTTTGGGGAGGGTTCAAGCTGCCATAAGTGGTCATGCTGGCTAATATATACGTTGCCGAATCCGCGGACGTTACCAGGAACGTCAGTATAAGTATAATCGCCAGCACGTTCATGACGGAAGCGAAAGGCAATTGGTTGAACAATTGGAACAGCGCCGACGTGACATCCGCGTTAACGGCTGCCGCTATCCCGGTGTTCTCGTGCAGGTCAAACCAGATGGCCGTTCCGCCGAACACGGCGATCCAGAGACAGGCAATGACCGGCGGTACAACCATTACGCCCACAATGAATTCGCGAACCGTTCTTCCCTTGGATACCCTCGCCACGAAGGCTCCCACATACGGCGACCAAGCAATGGCCCACGCCCAGTAGAATATCGTCCATTCCCGTACCCATGTGCCTTCCGCATAGGGTTGGAGCCTTAAACTGTACGAAACGAAATTCGTAATATAGTCGCCAAGCGCTAATGTGAACGTCTCCAAGATGAATACGGAGGGTCCGCAGATAAACACAAACAATAAAAAGGCTAGCGCCATCCCGAGGTTCAGGTTGCTTAAGTATTTAATCCCCTTGTCCAATCCCGTCGTCGACGAGATCATGTAAGCGACAAAAATAATCCCCAGCATCAATAACTGCAGCCCTACGCCATTGTTAATTCCCATAATGGTATTCAACCCGCCGCTCATTTGCAGAACGCCAAGTCCGATCGAAGTAGCGATACCCATGACCGTTGCAATGACCGCCAGGATATCAATCACATTCTTGACGCTGCGCTTTGAACCGGTAACAGGCTCCAGCGCGGTAGACACCAGCCCATCCTTCTGCTTACGGAACTGTAGAAACGCAATCACAAGCCCGACTAGGGCAAACACGGACCATTGACTTATCCCCCAGTGAAAAAAGGAATAGCCCATAGCCACGCGTGCCGCTTCGACGCCTTGTGCTTCGACGCCTCCGAAGGGCGTCTTAAAAAAATGGCTCATGGGTTCGGCCACGCCCCAAAACACCAGCCCGACACCAAATCCTGCGGAGAACAGCATGCCGATCCAGGTGAAGAACGGGTACTCGGGCTTCTCCTTATCTCCGCCAAGGCGAATGGTGCCGTATTTGCTGGCCGCAACCCAGATCAGAAATATGATAATCGCAAAGATCGAGAGCATATAGAACCAGCCGAACGTATTCGTCGTAAATCTGTACAGATACCCTGCCACTTCACCGAAAGCCCCGGGCTTGACGGCCCCCAGAATAGCCAACACGGCAATAATGACAGCTGATACCGAAAACACGATATTCTTCAGTAAACTTCCTTTCACAAGCCCCACCTCAGCAAATAAGTCATCGTTTTCCCATACAGTATTTGTATTTAAACCAGAATTGATGTACTTAATCGCTGAACGCGTGCTGCATCGGGTACTCATCCGATCAAAGCTATCGTTTGTTATTTCCCCTTAGAATCTTGTTGAGATCCGATATACCGCTGGCCCAGAATGACCATCTGCTCCAACACCGCTTCAAACTGTCGGCCAAACATCGTTATCGAATACTCCACCTTGGGAGGCAGCTCATGAAACACCGTCCGCTTCACAATGCCGTTCTCCTCCAACTCCCGTAATTGCAAGGTCAGCACGTGACGTGATACTTCAGGTATTCTCCGGTGTAGCTCACCGAAACGGCGGGTTTCCTGAAACAGCTCATATAGTATTCGAGGCTTCCACTTTCCGCTAATCATGTGCAGGCCGACTTCAGCCGGACACCCAAAACTCTCATCCTGATAGGGCATATTGCTATTCCTCAACTCCCTTGGTCATGAATAGATGACTAGGTCACCATATTCTGCGTACTTACCATGGCTTTCTTTTTCAGATAGGCTATTGATTATCATCTTACAGAAAGAGGAGATACAATGAAACCATCAAATCCTTCAAAACCAGTTCGGAGGCCGGAAGATATGAATGCAGCTTTTGCAGACGCGTATAATAGCGGGGATATCGATCAACTGCTGGCACTGTATGAACCGAACGGCGTTCATGTCCGCCGAAACGGAAGCCTGGAAATCGGAATCCATTCCTTCCGCCATACGTTGGAGGAACTGCTGCGGCTCAAAGGCGCCATGGTCTCCACCAATGTATACTGTATCCCGTTTGAAAATATTGCTATGCTGCGCGCTCGGTTCACCCTGCAAACGACCGACCCGAATGGCCAACCGCTGGTGCTGCAAGGACATACCTCCGAGATCGTGAGACAACAGCCCGATGGAAGCTGGCTGTACATCGTGGACCATCCATTCGGTTCGGATACTTGGGAATGACCGTAAGATCCGTTATTTCGGTGGCACAAAAAAAGCAATCCGCCCTTGTCACGAACAAGCGGATTGCTTCTTGATATTCATTGCATCATTCCTTCACGAATTCCTTCGTGCTGCGCACCGTATCGATCGGGCGAACCATGCTCTCGATCTGCTCGCGCTTCGGCTCCAGGAATGGAGGCAGGGACAATTTTTCGCCCAGCGTTTCATACGGCTCATCCCCCATGAAGCCCGGACCGTCGGTGGCAAACTCGAACAGAATTTGCGGCGCGACGCGTGCGTACAGGGACTGGAAGAAATAGCGGTCGACAAAGCCCGACGTATGGAATTGGAAGTCGTCCAGACGCTTGATCCAGTGCTCCAGCACCGAACGGTCCTCTACCCGGAAGGCCGCGTGGTGAACGGTACCGAAGCCCTGCTGGGCCCGTGGGAGCACGGCGTTGTACTCGACAACCACCTGCGCGCCGTTGCCGCCTTCACCAACCTCAAACAGATGAAGCGAGCCTTCCTTGCCGATTTCCTTAAACTGAAGCACCTTCTCCATCACTTCTTTGAAATGATCGAAATTGGACACCCGCACAAAGACCGGGCCAAGTCCTGTAATCGCATGCTCCAAGGGAATCGGCCCCTTCTGCCAAGGCGTTCCCGAAGCCACGCCTTCATTGTTCTCGTCGGAGATGAGTTGATATTGCTGATCGTCGAAATCAACAAAAGCGAGTGTTTTTTTGCCGAATAACTCTTGAATGCCTTGATGCTTCACGTCCATCCGATCAAATCGCTTGACCCAATATTCCAGCGCCGCATCGTTAGGAACACGGAACGAGGTTTTGTAGATCTCGTCCGTACCGTGTCTGCCCTTCGGAATACCCGGGAAGTCGAAGAAGGTCATATCCGTGCCTGCACTGCCCTTGTCATCCGCAAAGAACAGATGGTATGTCTGAATATCGTCCTGGTTAACCGTCTTCTTCACGAGCCGCATGCCCAGCACATAGGTGAAGAACTCGTAGTTCTTCTCGGCACTGCTCGTAATGGCTGTTACGTGGTGAATTCCTTTTAATCCGTTCATAGTTAAACGCCTCCGTCTCTTATATTGTAAAGTGTGTGTCGAATCTGATTCATTTATTATTTCGATTTAAAACATCTTTAATTTAAGATAATAATATCACGGCTTTCCTATTCCGTCAAGCATCAACATTCTCAGCCATAACCAATAAAAAAACAGCCGGACATCAGATCCGGCTGTTCTATTCATTTCGCCCTTGGTCTCTATGGACCTATGAGCCTGTATTGGATAAACCAATGACGGGCAGCAGCTCGATGCGTCGATGCGTCTCCTCATGATACAACCATCCATCCCGAACATGGTCCACAAACAAAATGCCGTTCAGGTGATCAATCTCATGCTGCATGCATCTGGCCAGGTAATCCTCGCCTTTCAGGATTACCGTCTCGCCTTGCCGGTTCAATGTCTTCACCGTCACTTTGTCGGCTCTCTTCACGTATCCGTAGTAGCCCGGATAGGAGAGGCACGCTTCAGGGCCCATTTGTTCCCCGTTCATCTCCACGATTTCAGGATTAATCAGTTCGATCAGCCCTTCTCCGCAGTCCATGACAATAAGCCTTCGCAAAATGCCGATTTGCGGTGCTGCAAGGCCGGCGCGCCCATCGCTGTCGTACAGCGTCTCGACCATATCATCCAGTATCTTTAATACTCTGGCATTCACGGAATCGACCGGCCGGGCCACCTTGCGCAGGATGGGATCGCCGAATGGCACAATAGGTTTTACCGTCATTCACTTAAGCCCCCTTAGTTTTGGAAGGAGGTGTATGCACCCATAAGTCACTTGGAGTACACTCTAAGGTTGTGCAAAGGGCATCTAACGTCTCTGCCTTCATCTGCCTGGGCTGGTTCGTCAGCAATGCGCTAATGGAAGCAGCCGACAGGCTGTAATCCGCCTTCTCTTTCATCAGCCGCGCCAAAGCCGCTCCCGACCATATCCCTCTCTCTGCCATCACGTTACGTAACATCCATTCGAGCAAAGGGTCACCCTCCAGTTCATCAAAATATTAGCTTACACCTAATTTTATTAGGTATTGCCTAATATCTCAAGCCCATTTCTTTGGGGTTTGACAACAGTGGTGCTCTAGAGGTCCTGATGATCCTTCGCTTACACTTATTCGGAAGAGATATTTTAAGCAGGCTTGGATTCGTTCCGGGCCAGCTGTTTCTTAGCGTTCCCGGCTCTTCCTGCAAGGCTGGTCCCGATCACGCCGACAATGACGAGCGCTGCTCCGATGACATGATAGTAAGCCAGCTTTTCATTCAAGAAGGCGACGCCTCCAAAAATCGTGACCACGGTAGCCAGATTGTTAAAGATGCCCATCCGGGACGCCTCGATCTGGGACAAAGCATAGTTGGACAGAAGCGATGTTCCCAGGGAGGACAAGACGCCGAGATAAAGAACCGCCCACACGAAGGATGAGTGCATAAACGGGTCAAAATAATGGACGAGCGTCCCTTGCGCCGCATGCTGAGCGACCGACATCAGGTTAAACAGCACGAATCCGATCATCGACATGATGAAGGTGATATCCAGTACCGACTGCTTCTGCGTCATCCTGCGGGCCATCACGCTGTAAACGGCATTGGATAGCGCAGAGAGCAGAATCAGCACAATTCCGAGCGTGCTCGATTGCTCGAAGGACACGCCTTTCAACACAAAGATAGAGATGATTCCCGTTACCGACAACACGGTAAACAGCTTTTGTGCCCAGCTGGAGCGCTCCTTCAAGAACAGCGACGCCAAGATCAGCGTAAAGATCGGTACGGTAGCGTGGATAATTCCGGCCTCGGCCGAACTGGTATAGACTAACCCGAAGGTTTGCAGCGTAAAGAACAGGAACGGATAGAATATGGCCAGCGGCACGATGGTCAGCAGCCGTTTCAGATCCATCGGGACCTTTCTGCGGGCGATGAGGAGCCCCAGCGATGCGGCTAAGAACGAAATGGTAAACCGATGCGCCAGCGTATCCAGCGGGTTAGCATGGACCAGCGCCAGCTTTACGAACATAAACGAAAAACCAATGATAGCCGTATATCCCAAAGCGGCGGCATAGGCACGGCTTGTATGCGGTATATTCATGATTGTGTATCTCCTTCATCTTCTCTTTTTTATGTCTAACCTAGAGGGCCGGTGCATTTGTTACTTATCTTACGGCAGGAAAGACTTCGTTACGATTTGAAATAACGCTAACTGTACCGGTACAGTTAGCGCGATGAAGGAGGGTAACAACAAAATGGCTGTTTCCCGTCATCCGGGGATGACGGGAAACAGCCCCGTTATATATACTTCAACTTGCATTCTTTCATAACAGGCACCGGCGTTGCCGACCCCGTTATCGATATAAAAACCGTTAATCGCGTTCGACCGAAATCCAGCCATCGCCCTCGAGATGAAGCGTTGCGCCGAGCGTTTCGGCCATAAACCGGAGCGGAACGTAGGTAGATCCGTTGCTATGAACGAATGGCGCTTCCGGCAGCGTCACGCTTTTACCGCCAACGCTGGCTTTTTTGGAGCCTACGGTCACCACGATTTCTTCTCCCGTCAAATCATTGATGACTATAATTTTATTCGAGCCTTTGGTCCACTTCACTTCGGCATCCAGCTGATCTGCCAGGTAACGGAGCGGAACGAAGCTCTGATGGTTCTTCTTGATGGCGCCGTATCCAAAATCCTCGTTCGAGATATTCAAATACATCGACTTTTGGGTGATCTTCAGATCATCCTTCAACACGTTGTAGATGAGGGAATCCTTCTCGAAGTTCCGCAACACTTGACCCGGCGTCACGGATTCATTCAGGACGTCCAGCACGCCTTTGGACGTGTCGACCTTATTGGCTTTCACTGCGCCGCCGATATTCCAGACCTCACCTTCGGAATACACCTTGAAGGACTTTAATGGCAGGTCCTCGGATGCCGGAAGCGCGACGGTCAGCTCCAACGCATTCTTGCGCGTATTCAGCTGCTCGTCGAAGTAATAGTCCAGTTTGAGGATCGTATCCTTGCCGAAGACGGTTTCGGATCCCGGAAGCTCCTCCAATAACTGCTCCTTCTGTTCATCGTAGTTCTCCGTAAATTCGGTCAGTGCGCCATGCACCATCTCGTAGAGCGACGCGACGACCTCTTCCTTGGATTCCTGCGGCAGGAGTTCAACGTCTTCGCCGTATGCCTCGCCGATGCTGGTTATCATCGGATAAATGGCGTCATAACCATCACCGATTACCTGCTTCAAGCCGGCTTCGTCTTTAAGCAGGCTTTCGGCGAAAGGCTTAACCATGTTCAAAATCTCTTCGCCCGTAAGCTCCATCTGAAGATGCGTCAGGTTCAAGCTCTCTCCGTTCACCTTCTCCTGGACCGGCTTCACCGAAACTTTGGACGGGTTCGGGAAATGCTTCAGCACAAGTCCTGCTGCCTTCTTCACGACATCTTGAATCGCCTGCTCATACTGGCTGGTGCCCGGCATTCCCGGAACGGTTGTATCCATCGACAGATAGAACGGCTGCTTGGCGCCGTCCAATTGAATCGCCATTCCCTTGGCATCCATGGACAGATGAAGCGGAATCTTCTTGTCCGAATAATGAACGCTGCCTTGAATGGACACCGTATTGCTATCCTCCACGATGGCATGGTCGATATTCAAGGATAAGGAATTAATAAGATCAATCGCTTCTTTATCTTCAGACGATAGGGCCTTGTCCGCAGGCACCACCTCGAATCGAATACTTGCGCTGGATTCGCTGGATTTCACATCAAGACTGGTCAGCATCGCCTTGTTGATATCCAGTCCCCCGACGGCCTGACATCCTGTCATAACGACCAACACGGCTGCAATGAGTAAGGTCAACCATTTGAACTTCTTATACATTTTGATATTCGTCCCCTCCCAGGTCATAGGCTCATTTCTATTATGGGAAGGGAGGAAATGTTTGTAAATAGGTATTTAAGCCTCGTCATGTATGCACATGGGAAGGCGCTTCAAGATAGCATATATCGACTTTTTGCTATACACTGGGGAATGAAAATCATGACGGAACAGCGCACATTCATGAAGTGCGGTTTGAACAACCTTTTAAAGCGTGGTGAATCTCTTGTTTAAAATTATGCTGATCGAAGACGACGTGACCCTGTTCCATGAAGTGCAGGAGCGTCTCTCGCAATGGTCGTATGACGTTTATGGCGTCCGCGATTTCAGCGCCGTACTCCAGGAGTTCACGGCGATTCAGCCCGACCTGGTCATTATCGATATCCATCTGCCGAAATTTGACGGGTTCCATTGGTGCCGAATGATTCGTTCCCACTCCAACGTCCCGATTATATTCCTGTCCTCCCGGGATCATCCCACCGATATGGTGATGTCGATGCAGCTGGGCGCCGACGATTTCATTCAGAAGCCGTTTCACTTCGATGTCCTGATTGCCAAAATCCAGGCCACCCTGCGCCGGGTATACAATTACAACACCGAGCGGACCGAGCTGAGAACCTGGCGCGGAGCCACCGTCGAATTCGGCAAAAATACGATAAGCAGCCCTCAGGGCACCGCTGAACTGACAAAGAATGAAATGTTCATTCTGAAGATCCTCATGGAGCGGAAGAACCAGATCGTCAGCCGGGAGGACCTGATCAAGAGCCTTTGGGACAACGAGCATTTTGTCAGCGATAATACGTTAACGGTCAACGTGAATCGTCTTCGCAAGAAGCTGGAGCCCTTGGGACTTGACCCTTACATCGAAACCAAGGTGGGACAAGGTTACATCGCCACGGAAGAGGCCCACGCATGATGATGGCCTATATCCGGGAACGGCTAAGCTGGATTCTGTTATTCGTGTTCTTGCAGGTGATGCTTCTGTTTATAGCCGCGGTGGACGCCCAAATCCCGTTCCTGCCCATCCTCTATATCGTGTTTCTGTCGACGCTGTTCTTCCTGGTGTTTCTGTTCGTCAGATACAACCGGGAAACCAAGTTCTACAAAAGTCTCCAGGCATGGGACGACACCTACGACTTAGCCGCCATCAGCGATCCGGAGCACCCCTTTGAGGCGATTGCCATGGACATGCTCTCCCTGCAGACCGAGCGTTTCAAGAAGGAATCCTCCATGCGCCTGATGGAGATGCAAGGGGAGAAGGACGAGCTGTTATCCTGGATTCATGAAGTGAAAACGCCGCTCACCACGATGCAATTGATGATCGAACGCATGGAAGACGAAACGTTGAAAGCGCAGCTCCAGTATGAATGGCTCCGCATTCACCTGCTGCTTGACCAGCAGCTGCACCAGAAGCGCATCCCTTTTATTCAGAACGATCTTCTGATCGAGGTGTCCGCCCTGGAGCCGATCATCTTTCAGGAGATCCGCGGGCTCAAAACCTGGTGCATGCAAAAGGGCATCGGCTTTGACGTTTCCCTGCAGGCAGCGGAAGTGCTGAGCGACGCCAAATGGCTGGGCTTTATCATCCGCCAGCTGTTGACCAACGCGGTCAAATACAGCTCCGCTTCGGACATTAGCATCGAGAGCGATCTCGTGGCCGACCATGTCAGACTCATCATTCGGGATGCCGGACGCGGCATTGATCCGAAGGACATGCCCCGGATTTTCGATAAAGGCTTCACGTCCACCACCTCGCATCAGGATAGTGCCGCAACCGGCATGGGGCTCTATCTGACGAAAAAAGTAGCCGAGGCCTTGATGATCCGGATCCAGGTAGAATCAAAGCCGGGCATCGGCACAACCTTTACCTTGATCTTTCCGAAACGGAATGATTTCGTAAGCATTACCGGCATGTGACAACAATGTCACATGCTTTTGCTCTTTGTTCGGCGAATCGAAGGAAAAGGGCCCTCGACTCCTTTATGATAAGGACAGATAACAAAGGAGTGAGTGAAATTGGCAATTCTTGAAGCAAACCAAATTCATAAAAGCTACGGCAACAAATTCAATAAACAGGAAGTGCTGAAGGGCATCGACATCCGCGTGGACAAAGGCGAGTTCGTCAGCATCATGGGCGCTTCGGGCTCCGGGAAAACCACGCTGCTGAACGTGCTCTCCTCGATCGACAAAGTGAGCCTCGGCAGCATCAAAATCGAGGGCAAAGAGTTTACGGGCCTCAAGGAGAAGGAGCTGGCCGAGTTCCGCAAGCATCATCTCGGGTTTATTTTCCAAGAGTATAACCTGCTGGATACGCTGACCGTCAAAGAAAACGTCCTGCTGCCGCTCTCCATTAAGAAGGTATCCAAAAAAGAAGCCGATCAGAAATTCCAAAGAATCGCGACCGAGCTTGGCATCTACGAACTCAAGGATAAATATCCGAACCAAATCTCCGGGGGACAGAAGCAGCGGACCTCCGCGGCCCGCGCGTTCATCCACGATCCGAGCATTATTTTTGCCGATGAGCCGACGGGAGCGCTGGACTCGAAGTCCGCATCCGATCTGTTGAACAAGCTGAGCGAATTAAATCAGAAGATCGACTCCACGATCATCATGGTTACCCATGACCCCGTAGCGGCCAGCTATTGCACCCGGGTAGTCTTCATTAAGGACGGACAGATCTACACCCAGCTGAACAAGGGTGAGCAATCCCGGCAGGCCTTCTTCAACGACATCATCAAGACTCAAGGCGTGCTAGGCGGTGTTCAGAATGAACATTAATTATCTGATCTACCGGAATTTGAAGAAGAATATCAAGAACTATTATCTGTATGTATTTGCGCTGATCTTCAGCGTGGGTCTGTACTTCGCGTTTGTCACGCTGCAATATGATCCCGCAATGGATGAAGCGAAAGGCTCCATTAAGGGAGCGGCTGCGCTTGGAGCCGCCTCCGTGCTGCTCGTGGCCATCGTGGCGATCTTCCTGCTGTATGCCAACACGATTTTCATCAAACGGCGCAGCAAGGAAATCGGACTGTTTCAGCTCATCGGACTGACCAAGGGCAAGATCTTCCGGATCCTCAGTGCGGAGAACCTGATTCTGTACTTCGGCTCCATGGTCATCGGCATCTTTGCCGGCTTCGCGGCTTCGCGCTTAATTCTGATGATCCTGTTCAAGGTGACCGGCGTAGACACCGAAGCAGCCCTCTCCTTCTCGACCGAGGCGCTCATCCAGACCGTGATTGTGTTTGCCGTCATCTATGTGCTGATCATGATCATGAATTATACGTTCATCAAAAGGCAGAGCATTCTATCCCTCTTCCGCGCGGTATCGACGACCGAGAACCAAATTAAGAAAATGTCCTTCGCCGAAATGCTGTTCGGCCTGCTCGGCATCGGACTCATACTTCTTGGCTACTATGTGTCGACCAAGCTGTTCAGCGGAGATTTCACCACCATGAACGAGCTGTTCATGGCCATGATCCTGATCCTGGGGGCGGTGATCATCGGGACTTATCTGTTCTATAAAGGGTCGGTCAGCTTTATATTCAACGCGATCCGGAAGAGCAAGGGCGGTTACTTGTCCCTGAATAATGTGCTGTCCCTGTCCTCCATCATGTTCCGCATGAAATCGAACGCGCTGCTGTTAACGATCATTACGACCGTGTCCGCACTCGCGATCGGACTGCTGTCTCTTAGTTATATTTCGTACTATTCCGCTGAGAAATCGGCCGAGCAGAGCGTGCCCAATCATTTTGCGGTAGCGGATCAGAACGATCTTTCCGCATTTATCCAGGCACTTACAGATGAAGATATCGAATTTAAGAAGACCGAACGGGACGTAATCCAGGTGGGTGCTGACATATCCCAGATTATTGGGGCCAACCTGGAGGTTGCTCAGGGAAATCCGAACTCCATGATTCTCCCTGTGATCAGTGACGAAAGCGTGGAAGGAATGGATGTTTCTCCCGAGGAGACGCTGTTCACCGGGTCCAGCGATGCCATCCAGCAGTTTATGGCCATTCAAACCACAGGGCAAATCGTATTGCAAAGCCCTAAGCACAGCATTAAGCAAGAGCTGATCGGCTTGAACAAGGAAGCCTATGTTTCTTATTACTTTGCCAGCGGCGGGCTGCCGACGGCGATTGTGGACCAGACCGTCTTTGATCAGCTGGCTCAGGATCTGGATCCGAAGATCCAGAAGAAAACCAATGTCTATCACGGCATCGATATCGTGGATCCGATCGCCATGGATCAGGCGAATCAAATTTTTAAAGATCTCGGCATTAGCGAGCGAACAGGGAACCTCTCTCAGCCGGAAATGATCTTCCACCAGAAGAGCAATATGGGCTTGATGATGTTTATTGTGGGATTCCTGGGACTTACCTTCCTGATTACTTCAGGTTGCATCCTGTATTTTAAGCAAATGGACGAAGGCGAAGAGGAGAAGCCGAATTACACGATCCTTCGGAAACTGGGATTCACTCAAGGGAACCTGCTTGCGGGGATTCAATTCAAACAGCTGTTCAACTTCGGCATACCCCTGGTCGTCGGCTTATCCCACAGTTACTTCGCCGTGAAATCCGGCTGGTTCTTCTTCGGAACCGAGCTGTGGCTGCCGATGGTTATGGTAATGCTCCTGTATACGGCGCTGTATTCCATATTCGGTTTGTTGTCGGTCATGTTCTATAAACGGGTAATTAAAGAAGCGTTATAAACGAGGTGCATGGTTGGGCCCAGGGACGATTCGGGTACCATCCATGCATTTTTCCGTGCGCAGGCTTGAAAAACCGCGGATTACCATTCCAACGGACTGCAGCTCTTCTGCAGCTTCCGGATATACACGATTTGACCGATATGATAAGCATTGTGCGTGGCCGCATTACTCACCAATTCCCACCACTTGGCCGGTATTGGGAATCCGTTCACTTCCTGCTCAAGCTTGGCCGCCGACAACAGCTCCTGCCATTGAAGCAAAACCTCAAGCAGCCGGTCCCTTAACTCGGCAAAAGTCGCGTTATCCGGAATCATGAAGCTATTATGGTTGTCTCCAATAGAAGGTACGGCATCGACTTGCGATTCGCGGTACCGCGTCTGCCACGTTTCGTTCCAATACAACAGATGCTGTATGATCTCCGCAATGCTGTGGCTGCCATTGGCCGGCGTCCAGAACGCTTCGTCCTCCGTCAGTTCCTCCACGGATTGCTGGAACGGGACGTGCCAGCTGGGATCGTTCGCGTTCGCTAACAGCTGATTCAATAGAACATCATTTGCATGCGCCATGGGTCATTCACTCCTTCATGCGCCCTGTAATGGGCAGCATCACAAATCATGACTAATTTTACTATAGGATGAACCCCTGTGATTCGCAAAAAATGATTAAAATCATTCTTTCTCGGCTCGTCCCGTCTGGATTAACTTCTACCTCACATGGAACAAATCCAAATAATACTGTGCCGTTGGCGTATCGTTCTTGAAACGCAGCTCGATCTTCTCCCCGCTTTTGCATAGCCCCACCGTGATCTCAAAATAGCTTGCCCCGTGCACCGCATCAACCGGACTGGCCTGTTGGTTATCCTCTTTCATCGTCGTCCGCTCGTTAATCGCTAGAATCCGTTCGCAGCCAAAGGCAGGATACGTCTCCTTGTATATATCCTGAAGGGCCGACCGGATAACCGGATATAGCAGCTGCAGCATGGCCTTCTCAAGCTGCTGCTCTCTAGGCTTGTCCTGTGGCCCTGCATAAGCTGTGCTGCTTCCCGAGCTTGATAGAATCAATCCGCCTGAGAGCAGCAGGCAGATGAAGAATCGTGGCTTCATACGCGTTCACCTTTTTCGTTTTTTCTATTTAGAGTCTCCTTTTCGATCCTATTTAATCCGATTGCAGCCTCGTACCTGCCTATACAAAAAAAGACTGCCCAAAGGCAGTCTTTCATGGGTTTAAATCGTTGATGAATGCACGATCGCATGTCCGTCGTTCCCGTCGTTTTCTTTTTTCCCAACCAGGATATGATAGAGGACGATTCCCGCAGCTAGCAGGACCGCCATCGCGATATACATGCCCCGGAAACCGACAAGCGGCGTCAGGAAGCCGAGTATAAAGGGGCCAAACCCGATGCCCACGTCCACGAAAATATAAAAGGTCGATGTCGCAAGCCCGATCCGGTGCGCCGGCGAACGCTTAATGGCCAGGGCCTGAGCACTGGACTGCGTCGTGCCGTAGCCCAGACCGACGAATACGGCCGAGAGCAGCAAGGTCAGGCCCTGATGGGCTTGGCTGAGCAGAACCATCCCGATCGCAAACGATAGAATGGCCGGGTACATCACCACATTGGCCCCTCTCTGGTCAAACCAGCGACCCGTGAACGGTCTCGACAGAATGACCACAATCGCATAGACAATAAAGAAATAACTTGCCACTTGGGCCAGACTGATCTGCCCGGCAAAAATCATCAGGTACGTTAAGATGCTGGAATACCCGAACCCCATGACAAAGCTGACCAGCGAAATCGGCACCGCCTTCGGCTCAATAAAGTTGGATAGCTTCAACCCTTGCAGATCCTTCTTCTGCTCCGTGGTCAGTTTCAGTTTCGGTATGTTCATAAAGAAAGCCGACAGCAGCGAAAGCGCCCCTAGCGCGGCGCACAGCGTAAAGTTAGCCATCATCGAAGCATGCTCGTTAATCATCAAGCCGATAAAAGGGCCAATTGCCGAAGCGATAATAATGCTCACGCCATAGTAGCCTGTACCCTCGCCTCTTCTCGAATTCGGAATCAGGCTGGCCGCAATCGTGCCTGTTGCCGTTGAGGCAAGGGCGAAGGCGATACCGTGAAAGAAACGGACAACGAGCAGCACGCTCAAGCTGTTTACGACGAAGTACAAACCGATGAGAACGCTGAAGGCGATCAGACCGGTAAACAGCAGTTTTTTGCGGCCGACCCGCTCGATGATGCTTCCTCCGACCAACCGTCCAATCAATGCGCCGACGACAAAAATGCTGGAAGCCAGGCCAGCCATTCCCGTCGATGCGTGAAACTCATTCTTTGCATATGAGGACATGATCACCACTAATAAGTAAAAACATAAAAAGAGCAGAAAATTGACGCCGAACACAATCAAAAAGTCCTTGCTCCACAATCGTTCTCGCGAGTCTGCTTGCTCCAAGTTAATCACCTTTTCTAATAATGTTGTCCCTGACCGTCTCCATCACGCGGATGACCGCCCTTTGATCCTCTTCAGAAACGCCTTCCATAATCTCCTGTTCATATTGGTCAAATATCTTGCGAATTTGCAGGAAGACGTCAGCTCCGGCCTTGGATAGCTGAATGCGCTTCTCCCGTTTATCCCGCACCGGGATTTGCTCCACATATTCCAGCTTGATCAGCGCGTTGACGGTTCGGGTGACGGTGGGCTTCTCCACGTACAGCATTCTGGACAGCTCCACCAAAGTCATCGACTGATAAAAATCCAGATAGTACATGATGGACCACTGGGCATAATACAAGTTGTAGTCTTCGAGCTTACGATTAAGCTCATTGACGAAAGGGCGATACAGCGTAAAGTATTTATGAAAAAAGTGTCTGTGGGCGTCCATTCGAGACCTCCGTTCAAATTAGTTACCTTGGGTAACTATTTATTGATTATAAAGAAGATCCTTCTGCTTGTCCATCCGGAATGATTTCCAAATCCAAGTTCGAACTGATGCGGACGGCATACCGACGCTTATTCTCCCTGTTTAGGAATGGCTCTATTCACGTTTCTGCCGCTTATTACAAGTAGCGGTGGACAAAAAAAATCGCCCTGGGGCGATGGAAGGTGGTCTGCCATCTCAAGGGCGATTCGAACCAGGTATGCGATCTATGCGGCAATTTCAATTGGGTATCAAATCTGTTGTGAATTCTATCCAATATCACTGAACGAATCGGAAATCGGCCCAGATACATCAAGCAGTCTGCCCATATAATCGCTCAGCAGGATACCGTCCGGGTCCAGCTCTTGCCGAACCGCGCGGAATGCTTCCCACATGGGATACAGCTCCTTCAATTGAGCAGCCTCGAGATGATGCATTTTTCCCCAATGCGGCCTGCCGCCGTACCGCAGGAAGATGTGCTCCATCGCACTGAAGTAATCTTCATACGGCATGCCTTTGTACATATGGATCGCAATATAGGCGGAATCCCGGTCGTAGGCAGGGCTTAACCAAATATCATCGCCCTTGGCATAACGGCATTCTACGGGGAAATGCACATGGTACTTGTTTCGCGACATTTCTTCACGCATCTCTTCAATGACCGCGTTCATCGACTCCGCGGGAATGTTATACTCCATTTCGTTGAAACGAACGAGCCGCCGGGTCGCGAATAACCGGTGGCTGTAATTCACCTTGCGACCCAGCGGAACCTGCGACGCCGAGAGACGGCTCACATACGGGCTTGCTTTGGGCAGCTTGCGGCACAGCTCCGAGATCAGCCCAAAGAAGGTGTTCTCCACCAACACGTCGCTGATATAATCCTTGATCCGATGCTCCCTCACCTCTTGGTCCGTCTTGTTCATCAGCTTGATCTGGCACGGCTCTGCGTAAGGAAACCAATAAAACTCGAAGTGACGGTTCTCCTCCGCCAATCGCGTCTGCTGTTTCAAGCATTCGTCGAGCGGTATTCTCCGGCTTTCATATTCGATTTTGTAAGCCGGCTCAAGCCTCAACGTCACTTGCACGATAATGCCGAGCGTACCTAAGGATACCTGCAGCGCCTTGAACCAATCGGGGTGCGACTCCCCGCTGCACACCAGCACCTCGCCCGTACCGGTGACCACCGTCATTCCGACAACCTGCGTGGATATATTCCCGAAGGCCCGGCCCGTACCATGCGTCCCTGTACTAATGGCGCCGGCAATGGACTGAACATCAATATCCCCCAGGTTCTCCTGTGCCAGCCCCTGCCGAAACAACAGCTCGCCCAACAGCTTCAGCTTCGTCCCTGCCCACACGGTGGCGGTTCGGGCTTCGGCGTCGACATGGACCAGGCCCTGCATCCTGTCCAAGGAGATCAGGCAGTCCTCGGATGCCGCAATGGGGGTAAAAGAGTGCCCTGAACCGACCACTCGCAGCCGCCTGCCCTCCTGCCGGCACATCCGGACCACTTTTTCGACTTCCGCTATGGAGGCAGGATACAACACCGTTCTTGGATTGGCTCGTACCGATCCCGACCAATTCGACCACTGGACCTGCTTCATAGAAAACACTCCCCCATTCCGCGATAGGTTGCATATTCGCCTACGATACGGCCTTGCGAGACCGCATACAGCACCTTGAACCGTTCGCACAGCTCGCCGGCCTTCGCATGGCGGAAGAACACCGGGTCTCCCAGGCCAAGCTCCACATGGGCAGGCAGACGCAGCGGCGTCTGCACTTCCCCGGCCCCTTCAAGCGGGAACAGCTTCAATCCCGAAGGCAAGTAAGGCTTCGCCAGCTTATCCTTGTCTGCCGTACCCGATGCCGTGTAGCCTCCTCCCATGCAGGTCACGATCCCTGCCTTCGGGATGCGAACCACCTCTACGGCATAGGCCGCTGCCGGCTTATAACGGAACGAGGCATAATGATCGAACAGACCCGGCGCATAGAAGCCTGAGCCGGCCGTAATTTCGGTTACCCAAGCTTCCTCCCGGGAGCTGTCCAAACTTCCGGTTCCCCCTGCATTCACGAAGCGGAGCCGAAGGTCCATGGCGGCAAGCCGCTCCACGGCTTCTTTCCTCCGCTTGGCCGCTTCAACGATGGAGCGGCTTTTCAGCCACCGGACCATGGTATTCTTCATATGCTTACCGTTTGCGTTATCCCCAACGCCTGCTACCTGCGCCTCGTACCCCATGATGCCGTCCAGGTGGAGCCATGGAGAGCGGATAATCTGCTCCACTATCGGGTACATGCCCTCCCACGAATGGACGGGCGATCGCCATACACCGAAGTGCAGACCTGGATATTGGACCGACATATCCACATCGATGCATAATGGAATCACGGTCCGCTGTTGTTTGGCGAACTGTTCGATGTGCTCGACATGCTCCACGCTGTCCACCATGAAGGTAATGCTGCGACCTTCGCCGACCAGATTCACGATGGAGCGAATGGCTTCCGGCTGCCACTGCGGATATCCCAGCAGCAGATCGTCAAAGCCCTGTTCCGCCAGAAATACGGCCTCCGCTGCCGTATAACACATGATTCCTTGAAAGATCGGGTTCGAACGAAGGAGACGGTTCAACACGTCCACGGAGCGGATGGACTTGCTGGCCAGCCGCACTTTCTTACCCCCAGCCGCTTGTGCAATCGCTTCGGCATTGTCGTCCAGCATGTCCAGATCCACCAAGGCGAACGGCTTCGGAATCTCCGCGAAAATCTCTTTATAATACTCGTATGTCGACACCCCTACATCAACACCTTCCCGTTTCCCTCACGCCTATGCCACATGATATTCTCGAAGGTAACGGATTATCCTTCTGCATACCACCATCCGTACAAATAAAAAAGAGCCCAGCCTACAGTTAACTTTTTTCGCGGATTCTTGTAACGAATCGGCCATGGCCCGGTCATATAGGCAAGGAGGTGAGCAGGTGACGGATTTGCACCAGATCTACCATCAACACTTTCAAGACGTGTATCGGTTTCTGCTGTCGCTCAGCAGAGACGAGCATGTTGCGGAAGAACTCACGCAGGAGACGTTTTTCAAAGCGCTGAAGCATATCGATTCGTTTCAAGGCACATGCAAGCTGAGCGTGTGGCTATGCCAAATCGCTAAACATACATACTTCTCCTATCTTGATAAACAAAAGCGGTATGAGCCGGCCCCGCAGATCGACCACGGCAGCGGTCAGGATATCGCATGGCAAACCGTGGAAAGGGCTGAGGCTTTTCGCATCCATCAAATCCTGCACCGGATGGACGAGCCGTATAAAGAGGTGTTTACGCTGCGAGTGTTCGGGGAATTGTCTTTTGGCGAAATCAGCCGGCTGTTTGGAAAAACCGAGAGCTGGGCAAGAGTCACCTTCTTTCGAGCCAAGCAAAAAATCCAAAGCCTGTACAAGGAGGGGAATCAATCGTGAGCCGAATATCGTGCGAGATTATTCAGGATTTGCTGCCTTTGTACCATGATGATGTGTGCAGCGCAGACACCAAAACCTTGGTAGAAGAGCATCTGGCGGATTGCCCGGCTTGCCGGGAGGTGCTGAGCCATATGAGCTCCCCAATATCGCTGCCCACCCATACGATGGAGCAAAACAAGGATGAAGGAGCCGGATTGAGGCAAGTTGCGGCCCAGTGGTCGCGCACCAAATGGATCTCGTTTACCAAAGGTCTATTGATCAGCTGCTTAGCAGTCGGTCTCTTGTTCCTGGCATATGCGGGTCTGTTCGAATGGAACATTACAAGCGTGCCGACCCGCGTGATGCAGGTATCCGATATCAGCCAGCTGAAGGATGGGCGCATTGCTTATCACGTGAAGATGACCGACGGCTATAATGTTAACCAAGCCAGCTACGATACGGATGAGGAAGGAAACTTCTATGTGACACCCAAGCGTCCCATCATCAAATCTAAAAAATTCGCGGATATGGGACTGTCCAATATGTACTATACGAACGATATTGAAGAACGAAATGCCTACGAGAAGAGCTTTGGCGACGGCGTTCAGATCAAGGCCCTCTATTTGGGGACGCCGGATGACCGGGTTCTGATCTGGGAACAAGGCATGGAGCTGCCGCCGGCAAGCGAGTCCGTCGAGATGCAGTTCAGGAGCGACGAATAAGTATATTTTTAATCAAAAGACCATCGGATGCCCTAATGGCTTCCCATGGTCTTTTCTTGAACCTTAACCGAGCCGGCCGGATGATTACGCAGAACCTTCCGCTCGATCCCGCCGTAGATCAAGCCGATTACACCAAACAGAATGACCGCGGTGCTGACATGTAGTTCATATTCCTGTATGAATCGATCATCATAGCTTTCGTAGAACAGCACTGTCCCGGCGGCAGCCCACATCACGGCATACAGCAGGGCGTACAGGATGAGTGAAGTTCTGCCCCATCGAATCATGCCCATGAGCCACGATAAAGGGAGCACGATCATTGGGTATAGTAGCGAGGATATGAGAATCGGAATAATCATCAGAACAAAACCCGCATTACGAAGGCCGAAATATTCCGTCGTCGTGATCTTGTATCCTTCGATATACTCCAAGCCTACGACAGCATCGGTAAACAGAAACATAAAGACGAACCACAACACAAAATATCTGGCCACCCGCAAGATGTACACCGCCCCGCCTGTTTATGTCATAGACGAACTCGTGCCGGAAAAAGTTACATGCGTCTTCATTTCATATCGTCAAAAAGTAATTCTGCTTACTCCGCAGGCTCGCCAGCCGCTTCCCAGCGGTCGATTTCCTTCCGGACCCGAGGGGCGACTTCGGTTCCCAGCAGTTCGATGGCTCTCATGACTTCGTCGTGAGGCATCGTTCCCACAGGCACATGCAGCATAAAGCGGGTAATGCCCACATGCTTGCGCAGGTGAATGATTTTCTCGGCCACCGTCTCAGGATCCCCTACATACAGCGCACCTTCGAAGCTGCGGGCCGCATCGAATCTTGCGCGGTCATAGAATCCCCAGCCCCGCTCCCGTCCCAGCACGTTCATGCTGGCTTGGGTCGAAGGGAAGAACTTGTCCGCGGCCAGCTCGGTTTCTTCCGCAATGAATCCGTGGGAATGCGAGCCGATCGGCAGCTTCGACACATCATGCCCGGCATGAGCTGCCGCTTCTTTATACAGCTTGACCAGCGGCGCAAACTGCAGGGGACTGCCGCCGATAATCGCCAGCACCAGCGGGAGGCCGAGCAGGCCTGCCCGCACGACCGATTCCGAATTGCCTCCGCTTCCGATCCACACCGGCAGCGGGTTCTGAACCGGACGAGGATAGACGCCCAAGTTATGGATCGCCGGACGATGCTCGCCCTGCCAGGTGACTTTTTCCGACTCGCGGATTTTGAGCAGCAGCTCCAGCTTCTCCTCGAACAACTCGTCATAATGACTCAGATCATAGCCGAATAACGGGAACGATTCGATGAACGAACCCCTGCCGGCCATAATCTCCGCGCGTCCGTTCGAAATCGCGTCCAAGGTAGCAAAATCCTGAAAGACCCGTACCGGGTCCGCGGAAGACAGCACCGTCACCGCGCTGGTCAGCCGAATCCACTTCGTCTGCGACGCAGCCGCGGCAAGAACGACCGCAGGCGAAGACGCCGCATAATCCTTGCGGTGATGCTCCCCTACGCCATACACATCCAATCCCACCTGATCGGCCAGGACGATTTCCTCAACCACCTCGCGCAGCCGCTGCGCATGGCTCATCACTTCGCCGGTCTTCACATCCGGCCACGTCTCCACGAACGAGCTAACCCCAATTTCCATTATGTTTTCCTCCTATTATCCTTTGCCGCGGTCAGAACCGCAGGCAAAGGTTATCGATGCTTCCCGCCCAGGGCAGTCCATATCGTTAATCATCTTGCAATTATCTTTATATTGAACTTTTGGTTCGGATTTTTCAAGTTACAAGTTAACTGATAACGTGAAATCGGTGGATTCGATGCATAGGAAATCTAAATATGGCCGGGATCCATACGGATTCCGGCCATGCATTTTACCTTTTAACGATGCATTTGAAATGGGCTTATTGTTTCGATGCCAGGTATTCCTCCAAGCGATCCCAGGTTTGGGTAATGCCTTCTTCCATTCCCATATCCAATACCGATTGGAGCGCTTCAGCGGATTCATATACACCTCGATTGACCAGCTTGGTCTTTCCATCCACTTCCTCAAACGTCATCGTCACCGTGGTTGCGGGCATGCCCTCCGCAATATTGCCTTCCGCATCCGAGAAATAGTCGATATAGACGATTTTCTCCGGCTCCTCAATTTCCTGGTAGACCGATTTGCCCCAGGATTCCATGCCGTAGAAATCCCCTTGATTCTGATCCATGCACTTCATGCAGTAATGCCATTGGCCGCCAGGACGGAAATCCATGTCGGATACCGTAATGTCCCATCCGCGAGGCCCCCACCACTGCTTCAGATGCTCTCCATCGGTAAGCACCTTGAATACCAGCTCTCTTGGTGCATTAAATACGCGCTCCAGTACGATCACTTGACCTTCTACCCGTGTAATCATTTTGCTTGTCATTATATATTCCTCCTCGAATTAGATGGTGTTTACTCCTGTTTCTTCATATCCGATTGCAGCTTCTCCAAGTAATCATCCAAGTTGTCATACCGTTCGTTCCATATGCGGCGGTAATTATCGAGCCAACGGTCCAATTCCTGAAACGGCTCCGACCGCAGCATGTAATTCCGTCGGTTCGCATCCGCCCTTACCTCGACCAGTCCGGCATCCAGCAGTACCTTCAAATGCTTCGAGGCTTGAGGCTGCCGAATGTCGAGACGTTCGGCGATTTCCCCTACCGTAAGCGGCCCCTTCTGCAGGAGATTCACGATACGAAAACGGCTTGGTTCGGCTAATGCGTTAAATGTTGTCAGTTCCATCTTGTCGTGATGACCGGTACAGACCCGCTGTTATGGCGTTTACGGCGATTGTCAACTCTCTCTGTTCCCGTCACCATCATCACCTCTTTTTTCGGCTTCTTTTTTTGCTGCCGTTTTTCTTGTTTTCAATATACCACAAATGGAATATTCGTGTAAAGGAATATTTAGATGTTTTTTCAATTTATTTTTATTACAGCGCAAAAAAAGCAACAAACGCGGCTCCTTACCTGACCTCGCTTATTGCCCCTCTTCGCTTTACCGTTCGTATTCCTTATCGAAAGAACACCTTGTCCACATTGTATTTGGCCTTGAATTCATTAATGATATAGGTTTCATATATCTCTCTATGCACCGCGTCTTCAATGACGCAAACCTCGATGCTCGTCACTTCATTCCGATGCTCCTTGATCGGGGAGACGCTATCTTCAAAATGCTTCTTGATCCGAGGTCTCAGCTTTCTAGCTTTGCCAACGAACAGAAGCTCCTCCTTGCTGTTGTAGAACATGAAAATCCCGCCCCGGTCTCTCGGAATCAGGTGGAAATCCGTAAATCCGTAAATATGGCTCAGTTCCGGAGCATCCTGCTTGGTTATGGTGACGTCCGGCTTGGGGATGGTTATATCGATCATGGCTAACGTTCACTTCCTCTATTCAATGTATTGACCTAAATCGTATCACTGATCGGCTCATTTGCCCATGCGGGAAATTCAACAGACCCTTAACACCCTTCTCTGGGCATTTGCATAGGATGGGATTATGTATGACTAATTCACGATGGGGGTCTTTTCCATATGAGCATTCAATATCCCGGACACCAGGAGCAAACCTTATATCAAGCTGAACCCAGCATGAAGCACAACATCAAATCGGTTCGCGATCATATCCACCATCTATGCAAGCAGCATGCGAATCAGCTGGTTCGCGTCGAAACGCTTGACGGCGATGTCTTTGAAGGCACTATTATGCATTGCGAGAAAGGGATTCTGTATTTGAGCATGCCCGGATACGGAAACCAGCGCGGCTTCGGTCCCAGTTACTATAACAATGTAATCCTGCCACTTGTCCTCTTCGAATTGCTTGTCATCACCTTGCTTTACATCTAGAAGAAGGGCTTTACATTGTAGTTCGGCAAGTCTCCCGCGCACTTCCAAACCTAAAAACCCGATTAAGGAGTGAATCCTCATGGCATTTATGCCGCCGCAAGGACCCCAGGGACCGATGCAAGGGCCCTCATCCCCGCCTCCAACATCTGTCCCCCAACAGCCTATGGCCAGTACCTTCGCAGTTGATCCTGGAGCGATCAGGGGCTGTTTGTTCAGAAATACCTATATTTGGCCGACACGTGGACCCGGCTTCTGGTTTTACCCGACTTTTGTGGGCCGCACCTCGGTGGCCGGCTTCCGCTGGACGGGATGGATGTGGGTATATTCAGGGCTCGACTTAAGAAGTATCGAGTCGTTCACCTGTTTCTGATGCTCTTATATCAAAAGGAATGGGTCAATCCGCTCCCACAGGCACCTCTATAGCGCCTGCTTATGGGAAGAGCGCCTGCAATGGCGCTCTTAAGCTCTTACATGACGGACAAGCTCCTGTTCATGGAAGAGTCTACCTTAACAGGATGCCCCTGTTTTACGAAAAATAAAGTTCTTGATTATCCTCCCGCTACGTTAAATAATATGTAACAGTCCCTCTATAAAACCGATAATGGAGATTGGGATTATATCTTTAACATACAGAGCAGAAAGGTTGACTTGAACACCATGGATATTTCGCAACATGCCACTGGGGAAAAAAGCGGCAAAGAACCCTTTCCCATCTCTATACTCTCTCTCACCGTGGGCGCATTTGCCATTGGCATGACGGAGTTTGTCATTATGGGGATCCTCCCCAATGTAGCCGATGATCTGAATGTCAGCATCGCGTCTGCCGGGCAGCTGATTACGATGTATGCCCTCGGGGTAGCCGTAGGAGCCCCTATTCTGACCGTCCTTACTAACCAAATTCCGCAGAAAAAGCTGTTACTGCTGCTCATGGGCCTGTTCATCCTGGGCAACGGCATCTCGGTCTTCGCTCCGAACTATGCCGTTCTGATGGGAGCCCGGATGCTGACCGCGCTGACCCACGGGACCTTCTTCGGCGTGGGCGCTGTCATCGCATCCAATCTGGTGCGGCCGGACAAGCGTGCCGGAGCGGTGTCCATCATGATGGCGGGATTAACGATAGCCAATATCATCGGGGTTCCGATCGGTACCTTCATCGGCCAAACGATGGGCTGGCGCGCTTCATTCGGCGCGATTGCCGTCATGGGCGTGTTGGCATTGATCGGCATCCTGATCTTCATACCGAAGATACGGCAGGAGCAAGCGACAAGCATCGTTCAGCAGATCACGGCCATCATTAGACCCCAGCTTCTTCTCTTCCTGCTGATCGGCGCGCTTGGCAATGCCGGCCTGTTCGCCGTCTTCACTTATATCGCGCCCCTGCTGATTGAGATCACGGGCTTTGCGGAACCCAGCGTCACCTGGATTCTGATCCTGTTCGGTATCGGCGTGACCGTAGGCAACATCGTAGGCGGCAGGCTGGCGGACTGGAAACTGCTGCCCTCCATCCTGGGCGTTTACTTTGCGACGGCCGTCATTCTGACCATCCTCACGGTGACCATCCATCACCCGGTCACGGCTGTGCTGACCATCGTGCTGTGGGGGGCCGCCTCTTTCGCCGTTATGCCGGGAATGCAGGTGCGCGTGATGAGTCTGGCCCAATCCGCTCCTGCACTGGCCTCCACAGCAACCCATTCCGCGGGCAATCTCGGAAATGCGGCGGGCGCTTTTATCGGGGGATTGGTCATTACGCATCTAAGCTTAACGGCCCTGCCTTGGGTGGGCGCCGGATTGGTAGGGCTCGCCTTCATTCTGGGAGCAGCCTGCTATATGTATGAGCGCAAGGCCGTGACGGCTAATGTTTAAAGGGCTCCAACAGGCATGAAAAGCCGATCCCTTAACCGGGACGAGCATAAGAAAGGCGTAACCGGACATGCGGCACCCGGTTACGCCTTTTGCATCTATATATTCGTTGATCCATCGGCGATTACAGCGCCTTGATCTCCAACAATTCGTATTTCACGATGCCCATGGGCGCTTCCACATGGACCTGGTCGCCTACCGCTTTGCCCATCAGCGCTTTGCCGAGCGGGCTTTCATAGGAAACTTTGTTATTGGATACGTCGGCTTCTGCGGGGCCTACCACCTGATATTCAAGCTTCTCGCCAAATTCGATGTCGTTCAGAACGACGTTCGAACCGACGTTGACCGTGGTCGAGCTTACATCCTTAGCGTCGACGATCCGGGCGCTGTTAAGCGTTTTTTCCAGGATGATGATGCGCGTTTCCATAAATGCCTGATCGTTCTTGGCTGAGTGGTACTCGCTGTTCTCCTTCAAGTCACCATAGCTGATCGCGAGCTTGATCCGTTCCGCTAATTCTTTGCGTTTTACATACTTGAGATCGTCAAGTTCCTCCTGGAGTTTGTCATAGCCCTCCTGGGTCAAGATCAATTCTTCTGCCATGCTCATCACATCCAATTTGTAGATTCTTACTTCTAGTGTACTCTTTATTTCGAAAATTAGCGAAAATTTTCTGAAATATTATGGATGGAATATTTGGAATTTAGTTCCTTATGGTTTCCAACGATAAGCGCCAACAAAGCGCACAACATCCTGAAGCATGAGGAACTCCCCGCTATGCATAAAGCCCCTGATATCTCCGCGAAGAGGATCAGGGGCCCATCATTATATTTCCAATGATTATGCATTCGCTTCGAGCTCGGCCTTCAAGGCCTCATACTGCTCCATTACCTCACCCATGATGGGATGCTCTCCGGCAATGCCGGTATATTGGGAAGCCGTGTCGCTTACGCCGATATCCCGAACGGAGGCTTGCAGCTCCACGCTTTCCGGATCTTCCGGAACATCGAACAGCAGGGCTGCCGCCATGGACTTCGCCAGGCTCTTATACGCCAGTCCGCTCTCGAAAGCCAGCATGGCCGGCGAGACCAGGCGGTCGCCCGGGGACAGCTTCCGGATCGGGGAGCGGCCAACGCGCGACACCTCGTCGGTCAGCGCGGGATTGCGGAACCGCTCCAGGATGGTGTCAATATATGCTTGGTGCTCGGAAGGACCGAAGCCGTGCTTGTGTATGAGCGCAGCTCCCGTTTCCTCGAGCACCGCGCGGACATGGCCTGCCACCGCCTCGTCCTTCATGGCGTCCTGGATCGTTTCATAGCCTTTCAGAAAGCCTACATACGCAGCCGAGCAGTGTCCGGTATTCACCGTGAACAGCTTGCGTTCAATGTACGGCTCCAGGCGGTCCACGTAGTGAATGCCTTCAACGGGGACATAATCCTCAAACATCTGCGAGCGATCCACAGCCCACTCATAGAACGGCTCCACCACGACCTTCAGACGGTCCTCATGCTGCTGCAGCGGCACGATCCGGTCTACGGCTGCATCCGGGAAAGCCACGAGCCGATCAGCCTTACGCTTCGTCTCGTCATCAAGCTTCCCATAGACATGCTCTTTCAGCTGCGAGCTGCCGCCGATGGCGTTCTCGCATGCAATAATATGAAGCGGCGATGCCGAGTTCGTTTGCAGCCGAAGCTTCAGCCCCTCGGCAATGGTGCCGGCGATAAATTTCAAGATGTTGACGCCGACCGCCGTCGTGACGAGATCCGCTTCCGCTACCGCGCGCGCGGCAGCTTCCGGTTCCGAGGCGCTATTGAGAGCGGTGATGCCTTTGACCACCGTGGTCTCCTGCCCTTCGCTGGCCAGGGTTACGGGATATTCCCCGCGCGCCTTCAGCTCTGAAACCAGCTCTTCGTTTACGTCGACAAAACAAACCTCATAACCGGCCTGTGACAACAAGAGCCCTATAAAACCGCGTCCGATGTTGCCCGCGCCGAAATGGACTGCCTTCATGCGCCCATTCCTCCCTCGAAGATGGCCAGAATCTCCTCTTCGCTGGAAGCGTTCATGACCTTCTCGATGCTCTCGTCATCCGTGAAAATCATGGCCACATTCGTCAGAATCTCCATATGGTCGCCGCCGGCAGCCGCGATGCCAATGACGATGAACGCCGGCTCGTCTCCGCCGAAATCCACGCCTTCCGGAAAGCGGACGATCGACAATCCCGTGGAGATGACCATGCCTTTCGCTTCTTTGGTGCCATGGGGAATTGCAAGTCCCCCGCCCATATAAGTGGACGCAATTTCTTCGCGTTCCAGCATTTTATCCACGTAATCGGCCGATACATGGCCTGCCTGTACCAGAAGGTTCCCCGCCATGCGAATGGCTTCACTCTTGCTGTCAGCCTTTGCGTTCAGTACGACTTTATCTTTGGACAGTATGTTATTCATGTTAGTCTCCCTCTTTCTATGGTCTGTGATTGAAAAAATGCTGAAGCTCTTCCGCCAAATAGGATCGAATCTCTTCCTCGCCGCCCCGCTCCATCAGCTCGATCAGCTCGGAGCGAAGCAGCATGGCGCTGATTTCGCTGAGCACCTCCAGGCTTTCCTTCGGAAGCTGCTTCGGTGCCAGCATCAGCAGAATGACGCCCGCCTGGGCCCCATCCTCAAGCGGCGCTCGATGCGCCAGCCTGAACAGGGACAGCGAAGGCCAGGTGATATAGCGGCTTCGCGTATGGAATAAAGCCAGCGTCGTGTCGGGAATAAGCTGGGTACCCATCCTTTCGCGTTCAAGCAGGCGCTCCTTCACCATCTCCGCATCACGGAGAGCCCCTTGCTCATATACCTTGGCCAAGGCCTCGTTCAAAGTTCCCTGCAAATCATTCTGAAGATTATCCAGATGGTAGACATGGAAGCCGTCCAGAAGCGATACGATTTCGTTCATCAGGGCGGCCTGCATGCGGAGCCGCTCGAAAGATGCAGCTTTACGATCTTCCTCGATTCGGCTGACGGCAGCCCTGCTGCTGGCCGGCTCGAAGGATGTGCTCTGGATGAATCGAAGCAGCGCCTCTTTATCATCCGCCGTCAGCAGCGGGCTTAGTCTTACATATCGATCCTTCGGCAGCGGCAGATCAATGGTCGATATGATGAGATCGTATTGCTCCTTCGGGATCCGAGCCGCTTCATACCACGATACGTTGCCGAGCACCTCGATCTGCGGCATCTCCTTATTCAGCCTTGTCCCGAGAAGCCTGGAGGAGCTGAGACCGCTGGAGCATACCAGGATGGCCTTCAGATGGTGTTCCGGCTGGTTCAGCCGTTCGCTTGATGCTCCAAAATGCATAACCAGAAACCCGATTTCTTCATCCGGGATGCTTAAATCCAGCTTCAGCTCGTCGACCGAGCGCCGGACGATCCCGAACAATTCCTCATAATCCTTCCGAATCGGACTGAGCAGCGGATTTCGGATCCGGGTCCCTTCCCGAATCCGATTCAGTGCAGCTCCGATGTGCTCCACCAGACCTGCCCGCAGCGTGCGGTCCTCCTGGAACGGAATGCCGGTGCGCCCCTGAACCCGTTCAATCAGGCGATGGGCGATCTCCACCATTTCGACGTCCGCATGAACCAGCTCGCTGACCTCGGACATGTTCTTTGCCGCCTCAAACAATTGGGCGATATAGATCAATTCTGATTCGCGGAAATTCATTTCCAGTTTCTCGCCGAGGCGACCAACAAAATCCCGCGCCTCCTCGACGGAAACAGAGGAAGGAGGGTAGCTCGCAATATCGGCAGCTTCCATGTCCCGTCCCCGCTTGATCCTGTTTACGGAAACCGATAACGCGATCAGCGTGGAAGTGTAGGCACTTTCGCTAAGATCCTCCGTCCAATCCCAATTCATATCCCACAAGGTTTTCTCTACATCCAGCAGAGCCGGTTTATCGATCATGGACAGCAGCCGGGCCGTCACCGGCTCCCGCGTGTCGCTGTATCCGTCACCGACAAGATCGGAATAATCCAGATATTCCTCGGCGAGCCTGCCAATCGCCCTTCGCCTTACCCCTTCCGCGCCGTCGATCTCGATGCCGTAGCCCCGGCGCCGTATGAGCTTCAGGTTAAACCGCTTCATCCACGGCTCCAGCTCATCCAGATCATTGCTCACCGTCGGGACGGTTACCTTCAAACTATGGGCCAAAGCAAACAATTTGACGGGCTCATCCGCCTCAAGCAAAGCGCACAGCATGAGGATTTTGCGTTCTTCCACGGAATAATCGGCCGGCTTCCCCGCAAGCAGGGATCGTCGCAGCAGGGACATCCCTTCGGGCTTCTCTTCTTCCAGCCGGATGCCCGTTCCCGACTTTTTGAGAAGCACAACGCCCGTACCTTGCAGGTCTTTCTCGATCTCCTCCATTTCCCGGTGAACCGTCCTGACGCTGACCCCAACGTCAGCGGCTATTTCTGCAGCCGTCATGCCATCGGTCCTGCTCATGAGGAGCAGAAGGATTTGTCGCTGGCGGGCAGTAATGTGTCCCAGATCCATGGCTCCCTTCTTCATGAAATGGAGACAACGCCGGCGTGATTACGCCAGCGTGTCATATGGTTCAAGCTTATGTTAGTCTTTGAGTCGTTCCACCAGCTCGTCATATCTCGGACTCTTCAGGAAGTTGTCGATCGAGATATGCTCGGCATTCGGATTCTTGGCGATGGCCCGCTCGGTGAGAGTCTTCTGGGTAATGACGATATCCGCATCATCCGGTATTTCGCTTACCGCCGAATTCACAACGGTAATGTTGACGCCTGCCTGCTGAAGTTTCTTACGCAATACCGAGGCGCCCATCGCGCTGGAGCCCATGCCGGCATCGCAAGCGAACACGATTTTGTTCACGTTGTCTTTGTCCAGATTGGCCACAGCCGCAGAAGCTGGGGCAACTTGGTCGTTCATGCCGCCGGTTTTCATTTCTTTCATCTTGGCGGATGCTTCTTCCAAATTCGGCTCTTCTTCTGTTTGTTTACCCGTTTTGAGCAGCAGTGCCGCAATCACGAAGGAAACGACCGTTGCAGCAAGGACACCGGCCAGCACCGGAACCAGGCCGCCCTTAGGCGCCATGGCGAAATAAGCAAGGATACTGCCTGGCGACGCAGGTCCCACGAGTCCCGCTCCAAGAATCTGGAAGGTGAAGGTTCCGGCCACGCCGCCCGCAATAGCGGCCAGGATGAGGACCGGCTTCATCAAAATATACGGGAAGTAGATCTCATGGATACCGCCCAGGAAGTGAATCACAACCGCCCCCGGAGCAGAGGATCTGGCAGAACCGCGTCCAAAGAACCAAAAGGCGAGAAGAATGCCCAGCCCGGGTCCCGGATTGGATTCCAGCATATACAGGACGGATTGACCGATCCGAGCCGATTCCTCTGTAGCGAGAGGACTGAAAATCCCGTGGTTAATCGCATTGTTGAGGAATAATACCTTCGCCGGTTCAATGATAATGTTGACCAGCGGCAGAAGGTTGGCATCGACCAGTACGTCAACGCCGGCTGAAAGAACTTTGGTAATGCCCTGCACAAGGGGACCAATTCCGGTGTAGGCCAGCAGCGTCAGCGCACCGCCGATAATACCCAGCGAGAAGTTGTTCACCAGCATCTCGAAGCCGGATTTGATTTTGCCGTCGATCAGCTTGTCGAACTGCTTTAATACCCATGCAGCCAGAGGGCCGACAATCATGGCGCCAAGGAACATCGGAATACTTGCACCGACGATAACGCCGACCGTGGCAACCGCACCGATAACCGCACCGCGTTTGCCGTGGATCATCTGTCCGCCCGTATAACCGATCAAGAGCGGAAGCAGATACTTGATCATCGGGTCAACCAGAGCTCCCAACTTCTCGTTCGGGAACCAGCCGGTCGGGATGAACAGCGCCGTAATCAGGCCCCAAGCAATAAACGCACCGATATTCGGCATCACCATGCCGCTAAGGAGCCGGCCGAGCTGCTGAACCCTTACGCGAATGCCTTTGGAAGCGTTTGTATTTGTCTCGTTGGACATCGTACTGACCTCCTAGTCATATTTGAAAATAAAGCTGAATGTTGTAGTGTTGCTTTCATCTGACACCTCTATGTTAAGTCAGCCCGGCAAAAGGCTCAACGAAAGGAAAAGCGGGTTTCGTCAAGAATATTGTTGACAAATTTTAAATGGATCATGTCATCATTATGAAAATGCAGTCCTGACGCGGTTTCATTCGTAGAACAAGCCTGCCCCTTGATCCTGTATATTCCAAGTTGCAAGCCGAAGCGGCTCAAATTCACGGATTGCGTACACCCTCGTCATAAGTTCACAACATGCCTTCGGTAAACTAAAACCATCTCGGCTAACATCGGGAATCTAAATTCAAGGTTACGGAGGTAAATTGCGAGATGAACATACAAAGAAGAAATAACAACGGCTTGCCGATGCTCTCAATCATACTGCTGGCATTGCTCGGCGTTCCCCGCGTCATTGCCCACGATTTGCAATGGGTCGATCCCCACGGGATCATCAATCGGCTGCTTGTCTTCATTCCCCCGATCGTCTGGATACTCTATGTACTCGGCAAGCGGCATCACGTTCAACATCCTTTTCTGCCCTTAATGGCCATCGGAGCCGTCTATGGGCTCTTTCTTGGCATTACGCATCAGCTGTTATGGAATATGGCCTTCGAAACGCCGCCGGCTCTAGGGGGCAATCTGGCCGACCTCCCTGCAGCAGCCAACAGCTTTTTGACCAGAACCTTCGCCTTCATCAGCAGCATCGTGACCGGTACGGTCGTCGGCAGCGTCTGCGGCATTGCTGCCACGTTGCTTCATACGCTGGTGAAGGGGAAATTAAGAGGCTAGCATCCAAACCTATCATCTGCAGCTGCATAGAATAGATAGGAGATGATGCAGCGACAGCACGGTCATTTCCCACGTTTTTCATGAATGAAGGGGAGGTGTACGCCTTGAGAACACCGTCATCGGGTCGAATTGAAAATCAGGTATACTCGAGCCGCGTCTTGAGATCAGAGTTTGACGGCAACTGGAGAACCGTGCTTTCGAAAAGCGGTTATGTCGTTTATATCGCTACTTCGAACCATGCCAAAGTCGAGGTGCTGCTGGCAGGCGGACTGACCAAGCTGCTGGTGTTTAGAAGAGGAGGGAAAGTTCTGGTCGGCGGGGGCGGAACAAGCCATTACAGCAAGCCTCACCGAGCGATCACGATAAATTAGGCCCATGCTTTACTCGACTCTTTGGAGATGGAAGAATCCACAGTCCATTACAAAAAAAGAAACGTCAAGAATCTCTCGGCGTTTCTTTTTCTATGTAATGCTCTTTCTATACAAAATGAGACAGCACGAACACGGCCGGCGAGTTCCAATAAATAGCCACCTCATTGGTGGAATAGCTCTCCATCACATCGGCAAAAGAGGCTGCGGGCGCCCTGCCGGCCAAGTGCTCACGCGCATAATCGTCGTGAAGCCCCTTGTTCGGACCGCCGGAGACGAGGCCCGGAACCGGCTCCTCCACGCCGTCGCCTTCGGAAGGACGGTGATGGGGATGCCGGATCGGCCTCGCCCCATATCCGGTAACATAACTTGTCTCCATCACGTTCGCCCCGAATACATAGTGCACATGCTCGTGCACATGCCGCTCAAAGTCCTCGGACCCCGACAGTCTTCCCGCCACCAACAGAAGCATCGCGTGGTTCATGACCAGCATATTGCTGCCCCAGATATATTGATCCGGCAGAAGCGAGAGGCCATAGCCGTCCCGATCGCTGACAGCAGCAAGCTCATCCGCACGCCGTAACAGGCCCGCCATCAATTCTTGCGCCAGCTCGGGCTCTTCTTCCCGCTCCGACATCAGATAGGCAAACGTCCCGTAACCGCCCATGTCCGCCCATCCCAGCTCGTACTTTCCGAAAGAGTCCTGCTTGGCTAAAGCTTGGAAAGCCTCATGATATGGCGCCTCCCCCGTTGTACGGTATAGCTCTGCGGCTGCCCAGTACCGTTCGTCCGCATCCTGGCCATCGCCATACTCGCCTGTAGCGATATCAGCCGGATTGCGGAAGCCCGGCTCGTCGGGATGCTCCTCCAGCCATGCCCAAGCCCGCACCGCTGCCTTCAGGCAGCTCGCGGCGAAGGCTTCATCATAGGGAGAATAGATCCGTGCCGACATGGCCATGATACCGGCAAAACATCCGGTTGCCGTTGCGGAGATCGGCGACAAGTACAGCGGGGCCGTATCGTCCTCCGGCATGACGTCTCCCGCCGGAAACCGCAGCGTCGTGAGCTTATGGAACACGCCCCCCGATTCCTCATCCTGCATGCGCTGCAGCCAGTCCAGCTCATACCTGCATTCATGCAGCACATCCGGCATGCGGCCGTCGCTTTCAGGCAGCGGCAGCGGCTGGGCAAACGCTTCGGGGTACAGCTCGAAGGCCAGCAGCAAGTCGGCGGCGGCTTTGGCGCCAGGCACGACGTACTTGCCATAATCCCCGGCATCATGCCATCCTCCGCAAGCATCCACCCGCCGCGATTCATGTCCATGAACGATGGCCTGCGTGAGATGGCAGGCTTCATGCTTCCAAGGCCCCGCATGCGGCTCATCCAAAGCCGTCCCGCACCGGAAGTAATAAAACGCTTTCAACATTGCTCGGTGGGCATCCTCATATACATCGTCGGCAATGGCAAATGGTACCGACGACTGCCCATCCTCCGTCTCGATTCGATAGGTACTGGGTGCTTCCCATGCCGTAAACTCCCCTCTGCTTACCGTCTGTCCGCTGGACGCATCCTCTATGGCGGGCGCCGTCTGCCCCTGCCATACGACCTCGCCATTTCGCGCATTGACGATGCGAAACCGTCCGCCCTGACCGGCAATGACGGCAATCTTGGCGTCCCGGCCCCGATAACCTAACTGGTTAACGGCAATGCCGTTTTGCTGCACGTGCTCCATGTTCATCTGCTCTGCACATCCCTTTCGATTGTCGTTTCATTCGAAACTTCCATGCTATAACAGTTCGCTGGGGCCTGCCATTTCCCTCTCACCGCCATCGAATTTGTCCTGTTCATGCAAGCAAGCCCTTCCTGCATGGAGGAAGGGCCTGCCGTTTGATGGTTCCTTAGATTTCATTGCGTTTTCGTTTTTGCGATCGTCATTCAGCCGTCGACTGCAAAATATAGCCTTTTCCCCGGATGCTCTCAATGGCCAAAATATCCCTCGTTTTCTTGCGGACCCGGTAGATCAGCGCATTCAGCTCTTCCGAGCTCACATCGGGCACTTCGTCCGTCCCGTAGCTTCGCTCGGGCCAAACGTATGCCTTGAGCTGCTCCTTGGACACGAACTGTCCTTGGTGATTGACGAGCAGCTCCATGCACTTGTACTCTTTTTCCGAAAAAACGTACACGTCCTCGCCGTATACCAGCTCCTGCTTGAAAGGATTCAGCTTAAGCCCGCCGGAGCCCTCAACCGCCGCCAGCTGCTTGATCAGCGGGGTAATGTCCATCGTCTCATCCATGCTGAGGATGGAGAAGGACAGCACGATCAGATCTCCCGCAAGCACGATGGTATCTCCATGCTGAAGGGGTATTTCATCATGGGGAGCCAGCCGTGCCTGATTAACGAAGGTGCCATGCTTGCTGTTCAGATCCTTGATGCTGAACTTCCCGTTTCGATGCAGCAGCGCCGCATGCCGCCGGGACACAAAAATATTGTCAAACGCGATATCCGGATCAAAATGCTGGCCCTTGCGGCCAAGCACCGTGATCGGTTTGGTCAAAGCTATAACGTCCCCGCGTTCGTAGGGATTTCCCCGCTCCACCATCAAAAAGGAGGATTTGTCCATCATGCTCCCTCCTGTTCCCATATACTCGCTCATTCGTATTTGTTAGTTCGTTATTATGCAATTGTTATGTTCCAGCCATTGAGTATGCGCCCAAAATCACTAAGATTGAATAAAGAAGGATATAAATAGAGAACTTCGTATAGAGAAAGAGAAAAATATAAATCTACTATTGCATATTGTATACGATTTTGGGGGATTGGATCATGCGAAAACTAAAAAGATGGAAGAAAATCATACTGTTTTTTGTTGTGTTGCTCGTGTTTTTGTTCGTTAACAATTCATCCCTGTTCACCAAAGACCGTGACGGCGAGCCGCTTCTGCTGGCGCATCGCGGGCTTGGGCAGACCTTTACGATGGAAGGCATTGAAGCCGACACGTGTACCGCCTCCCGCATCTATGTGCCGGAGCACGCTTACCTGGAGAACACCATTCCGTCCATGAGAGCCGCCTTCGAGGCAGGTGCCGATATCGTGGAGCTGGATATCAAACCGACCAAGGACGGCCAGTTCGCCGTGTTCCATGACTGGACGCTGGAATGCCGCACCAACGTGGAGGGCTCGGTCAAGGATTATACCATGGACGAGCTGAAAAACATAGACATCGGGTACGGCTACACGGCCGACCAGGGAGCGACTTATCCTTTTCGGGGAAAGGGAGTCGGGCTGATTCCGTCGTTAGGCGAGGTGTTGGAGGCGTTCCCGGACGGCGCGTTTCTGATCCATATCAAAAGCACGGACCCTGAAGAAGGAAAACAACTGGCCGATTATCTGTCCGGTCTGCCGGTGAAGCGTCTCAGCCAGCTGACCGTTTACGGGGATGACCAGCCGATCCGCACGTTAAAATCGCAGCTCCCCTCGCTGCGCGTCATGTCCATGAATACGCTCAAAAGCTGTCTCGTATCCTACGCCGGGGCCGGCTGGAGCGGCTACCTTCCATCGGTTTGCCGCAACACCCAGCTCCATATACCAGAGAAATATGCCCGTTACTTATGGGGATGGCCGGATAAATTCCTAAACCGGATGGACAGCATCAATACGCGGGTCATCCTCGTGGCCGGGGACGGCGGCTGGTCGGAAGGCTTTGACTCCGTAGCGGATTTGGAAAGGCTGCCGGACGACTACAGCGGCGGGATTTGGACGAACCGGGTCGACGTTATCGCCCCGGAGCTGACCATAAAGAAGACGGAATAAGTCGAAGCATCGCGTTCGTTTCAATTCATGAATATAGGCGGGTCGAAAGGCCGCATAAACCGGAAGATCCGCCCTCTAAAAAGCCCCCTCTCGCTTGCGGGGCTTTTTTTTATTTTCATAGGGTCAAAGGGCAAAGTTTTTAGGGTGTTTTTACCGATGACTATTAATAGGGTCTTTTATCCTAAATTCATGCTGTATTCATTGAAATATATAGGAGTTGATATTTTGGCCAGGGAAACAGAAAAAAAGGGAATGGCCTGGTTTAAGAATGCCCGCTCAAACCAGAACCAACACGAGAAGAACAGTGCCGAACACCAGGAAATTGCCATAACCGTCGAAGAAGAGCCGGCTTATTCCGCGGAGCCTGAACTGCCCGCCGCGGAGAGCAGCAAGCATCTTTTCTCCAAGGACAACCAGGACAAAATCGGCCTCGACGTCATCGTTTCGATCGAGAACATGCTGAAGGAGCGGCAATTGCTGTCTTATAAGAACAAGGGCCTGGAGGATCAGCTATTTACCGCCAACGAAACGATCAACCGGTATAAGCATGAGCAGATCAAGCGCGATCAGTTGGTCCAGGAGAAGAACAAGGAAATCCGCGAGCTCGAGAACGTGCTGACCAACAAACAGATGAGTTACGACCAGCTGTTGGAGGATTACAAGGAATACCAGCTGACATCGAACCTGGCGTACGAGAAGCTCTCCAACCAGCTGGAGACCGAAACCGCCAAGTACAACAAGCTCTACGAAGAGTCTAACAACACCCAATATCAGAGCATGCTCAAGATCAACGCGCTTGAAGAGAAGGTGCGCGAGTTGGAGATTGCAAACCAGAAGTATGCGGAGCAGTACCAGAACATTCTGGACGATAAAGCCAAATTGATGCAGACCATCAATGATTTTACCGAGAAGATGTCCTTCTCCTTCTCGCCAAAAACATCGGCTCCCAACACACCATCGGAATAAGCATAATCACTGCATGAACATCTAGAGAAAGGAGGGCCGTCATGTCTGACTCCTATGGAAAAGTCATTGAGCTGCTGGCGATCGAGACGGATACCGGGGCTTTCGCTCTGCGAATCAAGCTATCCTTCTCGGAATCGGCGGAGCTGTTGTGGTTAACCGATCATGAAACCATAGCGAATATAGCGACCGTGTCGGAATTTAACGGGGTTCACAAATACCGATTATCTTTACATACAACATGGGATGCCATCCAACAGCAATACATAGGCTCCATTACGCGTACATATCGTGACCACGGCGAGCGACTTTCATTTGCTTGCTCCGTTCACTTCAGAAACGAATTAGAGGCGATCAAGGCTATCCGGCATTTGGACGATGTATCTACCCTGTCCTTCCTGTCCGCGCCTCCATCCGAACCGGGTCCGGCCGAAGAGGTGCAGACCGATGGAAATCGAAACACCACGCGCTCTGCAAGGAAGCCGCATCGTCTTCCGCTTAAGCTGGCAAGCGCAACCTTGATGAGCTTGATTTTTGTGGTATTGCTAAGTTCATTTAATTACTCGTATCCGAGTGACATCCGGCATGAAGCTGCTATAACCGCCGCAGCGGAGGTCGAAACGGTCATCCAATTGCTTGCCGAGAACCGGAATGCGATGATTGCCAAACCTGTAGCCGCTTCCGTGGAGAAGGAAGCGGATAGCAAACCGAGGAAGGAGATCAAGACTTCGGCTGCCGTTCCACAGCTGGAGCTTAAGGATTTCATCTCCTACAGCATCCCCAAAGGGTATGTCGCCCTTACGTTCGATGACGGGCCATCCAAGCACTCCATGGATATCATGAACGTCTTGAAGAAACACGGGGTTGGCGGGACGTTCTTCTTTGTCGGCACCAATGTGAAAAAACATCCGGACTACGTCAAGGCCATCCATGCCAACGGGTACTCCGTCGGCAGCCATTCGATGACCCATAGCCAGATGCCAAACCTTACTTATGAAGAACAAAAGGCGGAACTGACCCGCGCAGCCGATCTCATTGAGCATATTACCGATGAGAAGCTGGTGCTCTTCCGTCCGCCTTACGGTGCCTTTGATGACCGGACCGAGGCGTTAAGCCGCCAGCAAGGCAATAAAGTGGTGCTCTGGAACCGGGATCCCGAGGATTGGCTGACTCGCGACGAGGATAAAATCCTGGATTATGTCCAGCACATCGAAGCTTCCGGCTCCATTATTCTCCTGCATGAATCCCAGGCGGTCGTGGATGCGTTACCGAAGATCATTAAGAGCCTGCAGGATCAAGGACTAACCATCGTCAGTCTGCAATAATCGCTATACGCTTATGCAAGAAAGGCTGTACCTTTGATGATTTGGAGCTTCCAACATCAGGTACAGCCTTTTTTAGTGAAGTATACCCGTTCCTACAGCCGGGGGCTATGTTCACCGCCGCCCAGTCTTCCTTGAAGGCTTTAACCTGTTGAATATCGAAATAGTATGGTCGAGGTGAACCTATGACAAACCGGATTTCAACGCACAAGAAAGCCATTCTTGCGATCATCGTCGTTCTTGCCCTTGCCGGCATCGTCCTCATAGCCTGCTGGATCAACAAGAACAAGGAGAATCCTGACGTGACCGCAGCGTTCATTGAAGAGCATATGACAAACGATAACGGTACCATTGCCACCTATCTTAAACCCGCTGCTTCCGTGAATCCGGACATCGTTGCCGGCCGGGAAGCGTTATCCGAGTCGCTCGGGCTTTGGATGCGGACTGCCGTGATATCCGGCAATCGAGCCCGGTTCGACGACAGCGTCCAGCTTCTTACCACCTATTTTCTTAATCAGGAGCAAGAGCCCTATATCCAATGGAAGCTCAGGCCGGACGGTCAATCCGAGGTCACAACCAATGCGCTGGGCGATGATCTGCGAATCCTCGATGCCCTGCTGAAGGCGTTCAATCGCTGGGGCGAGGAAGAATACCTTCAATTGGCAAAAAGGATCGGGTCTGCACTCCTTGCGATTCAAACCGAAGGTTACCTCGTCGATTATCATGATTTTGCACGGGATGAATCCGCCGCCGCGTTAAGCCTGGTCTACGTTGACTTATCGGCACTGCGCGAAATGCATAATAACGAAATCCTACCCTCCCAGGATTATGAACGATATCAAAACCTGCTCGCTCATATGCCTTCGGACGGCGTTTTCTATCCCAAAACCTATCACATCGGCTCCGGCCAATATGAGTACGACGCATCGGTCAATCTGATCGACCAATTGATCGTTGGCGTCCATCTCGCCGAGATGAATCATCCGCCGACAGATCTTATAGCGTTCCTGAAGGGAGAATTCCGCCAGCATCAGCGGCTGGCAGGCCGCTACACCCGTGAAAGCCGCAAACCGGACGCGGATTACGAGTCGCCTGCCGTTTACGGTCTGGCCATCATTCTGGCGCTGCAAACCAATGACCTCCCATGGGCGCAGCAGCTGCATGAACGCATGCTCCAATTCCGGGATCAGGATCCCGCTTATCCGGGAGGATACGTGTTTGACGGGAATACGCATGCTTTTGATAACCTGATTCCCTTGCTGGCCGAGACGCTGTTCGAGCAGTCCAAATGATGATCCTTCCATCTTCTTTGGCATGACTACAAGCTTTCGATCAGCATGTACACACCGGTAAAGATCAAAATGATATAGGTAAAGATCTGAAACACGCGCTGGTTGATGACGTTGAATAAACGTTGTCCGATAAACAGCCCGATGAATACCAGCGGCAGCGCGATTCCGCTCGATACCCAGACCGTCTTGGACGTTCCCGCCACGATCACCTGAATGATCAAACTCAGGGAGTAGATGAACAAATAGAAGGCCAGGGTCGTCCCTCTCAGTTTGGCCTTTTGCGTATCGGTGCCCGAAAAATATAACAGCAGGGGCGGACCCGGCATGCCGATGCTCGTCGTTAGAGAGCCTGAGAGTCCTCCCACAGCCAAGTCCCTGCCGCGGCTTTGGTTTATTCTAAACTTCAGCATCAGCATGACGGTCAGGGCCAATATGATCAGACTGACGCCCAGCTTCAGATAGCCGATATCGATGAGCGAAAAAATAACGATGCCCAGAGGGAGACCTGCCGCGCTTCCGATCACCAATCGTTTAAGGATGCCGTAGTCGATGTCCTTGCGGATTTTGGCAATCAGGGCAGCCGATATGACAAGCGATAGAATCAGATTAATCTGAATGGCCTCGGCGGGCCGGAACAACAACAGCAGAAACGGCGTAGCCAGGATGGAGAACCCAAAACCGGTACTGGTCTGGAGAATCGACGCCACGAATATGATAACCGCAAATAGTATGATATCCACGCTGCACCTGCTTTCTCCACCTATTCGGGGAGCTCCTATACGAAGCAAGCCCATCCTGTCATTGTACCATAAGGCCATCACAAGACTGCTCCTCATTTGTTGCCGCAATAGGCTGCAAAAACCCTGGTTAGACGAGAAAAACCCTCCTTGATGGAGGGTTTTTGCTGCTGCTATTCATGATGGAACCGTGCTAACACATCTTAACTCTTTTTAACGAATTCCGATTTCAATTTCATGGCCCCGAATCCTTCGATCTTGCAATCGATATCGTGGTCGCCGTCGACCAAACGTATATTTTTCACTTTCGTGCCTATTTTTAATACGGATGAGCTGCCTTTTACTTTAAGATCTTTGATTACCGTTACGGAATCGCCGTCGGCCAATACATTTCCGTTCGCGTCTTTAATGACCCTCGCATCTTCCTCATGCTCCGCTTGGGACCCCGGGGTCCATTCATGAGCGCATTCGGGGCAAATCAGGAGGTTCCCATCCTCATACGTATATTCTGAATTACATTTCGGGCAATTCGGCAAAGTAGACATCGTTTCGTTTCTCCATTCGTTTTACAATAACTATACCCTATATTCGAAACAGATGTCCGCTATATACTTCCGCCCCTGAAAGATTAAGCCTTACCCCGTAATGATCGACTTGGCCTTCTCCAGCGCGGAGATGACCTTATCGCACCACGCATCAAACTCTGCGTCCTCCCGCTGATGTTCCGGGTGGGCTAAAATATAGTCCACGGTCTGCTTGATCCCTTGATCGGCACGGATGGTTGCCACGAATTCAGGGACCAGCCGCTTCAGCTTGCTGTTATCGAACACCACCGTATTCGCTTTGTCTCCCAGTAACGACCCGCGGAAATCCTGCGTGCTGGTAGCATCCAGGAACTCGGAAGAGACATGCACCGCATTCAGCTGTACGCCAAGGGCATCCGCAATGATTTCATAAATTTGATTCCAGGTAAGCGACTCGTCAGAGGTAATATGCACCGACTCCCCGATGGCATGGATATTGCCCATCAGGCCGATGAAGCCTTTAGCAAAATCGCGGTTATGCGTCAGGGTCCACAGCGACGTCCCGTCTCCATGAATAAGGACCGGTTTATTCTCCAGCATGCGCTTTACGACCTGCCAGCTTCCCTGGCTGCCGTGCACGCCGAGCGGAATGGACCGCTCATCGTACGTATGGCTTGGCCTTACAATAGTCACCGGGAAGCCATGCTCCCGATACTGCTTCATCAGATAATCTTCGCATGCTATTTTGTTTCGGGAATACGCCCAGTATGGATTGGATAAAGGCGTCCCTTCCGTAATGCGATAATCGGATAGGGGCGTTTGATAGGCTGAGGCCGAGCTGATAAAGATGAACTGTTTGGTTTTTCCTGCAAACAGGCGGTAATCCCTTTCCAGATGGGCGGGCTCGAATGCAATAAAGTCGGCCACAACATCAAAATCGAGATGCTCAATCAGTTTCGCTACGTGGTCTTCGTCATGAATATCGGCTTGCAAAATATGTGCGCCCTCGGGCAACGTGTCGTTTCGGTTCCCTCGATTGAGCAAGTATAACTCGCAACCTTGTTCAAGCAGCTGCTTCGTAATCGCCGTGCTGATCGTTCCGGTTCCTCCAATAAACAACGCTTTCATAAACTGCACCTCCGGTAGCAATAATGAGAAGACTGACTGCAACTTGACCTTCTATCCCTTACCATAGCATGGGCACGGGTGCATTACAATTTCCAAAAAGGGTTGACCCGCACAAGACTTTGAGCAGAGTGTGGGGCAGGAAGCATTATAGAGATCGTGCGTGAACCGGCATGAGGCTAAGGTGCTGTTGTAACGCGCAGAAAGACTCCCGTCTGCTTGCGGCAGGCGGGAGTCTTTTCGTTCTAATAATGTCGCATGCTTAGGTTATTTCACCCACTTATGCAGCAGAGGCCCTTCCTCTCCAAAGACAGGATCCGTATCCGGAACAGGCACGCTTTGGATTTCGTTGATCGCCTGGGCCCGATCCGTCGGATTCCGCTCCCTCATGTTCGGCGTATTCCCTTCGGGATAGGCACCAATCACTTCGAAGTCGGGCGTACTGGTAAGCTTCATATGTGCAGTACCCGCCGGCAAGACGATCACGTCACCTGTAGCAAGCTCCAGCCGCTCCCCTGCATCCCCGCCCACAAGGACGGTCGCGCTTCCGGACCGCACGCCAAGGACTTCGTGCGTATTGCTGTGATAATGATGGTAATCGTATACGCCGCCTGACCAGCTGCCGCTCCAGTGATGCCGGTTAAAGGCTGCCTCCAACCCGCTCGGGTCATCCGCGAATACCCCATTGTACACAATGACGGGCAGGTCGGGATTGTTGGGAACCTCTCCATCGTCATTCACGAAAAATGATCTGACATGTACTTCCACGGTCATCCGCTCCTTTCGATTCATTGTTCACTCGTGTACCAGTACCCGGGCCGAGCGTGTCTCAAACAATCTTCTTGCAAGAAAAACGATATTCTTGATATGTCATCACACCCGCTGCTCTAACGCCTGTTTCAACCGATTCAGCTGCCGAACATGATGACGATAATGCATCTCAATGAGCAAAAACCACTCTTTGGCATGCAATCCTCCGAACCTCGGATGGGGGACGGTATGCTGCAAGGATGCCTCACCAAGCTTCGGTTCGGTTTCTTTCACCCGATGGAGAACCGCGTTCAAGCCTTGAATCAGCTGCTCCTTGTCTGCGGGCTGTTCCGGGGTATACTGCGGAGACGGCGGAACCTGAATGCGGATGGGCGGGAAACTGCCCTGTTCGAATATCGCCGCTCCCACTTCCGTTTTTCCGGCCGGGGAAGCTGCCGCATCTCCATTCATGTTCAAGCACTGGTCGATGTTCCGCAGATGCATGTACAGTGCGGATTGAATCAAGTGCTGGTACATTTGCCCGATCGACCACTCGTCCTCCGCCAGCTTATATCTTAATTGCTCCTCGCTGAATCCATCCAGCTCCTGCACATATACCTTTACCGTCTCTTCCAAGCGCTGCAATGCTTCCTTTGTATTCATATCAACAACCCCTTCATCGTCTTTGTACCGAATATACAAAAACGCTACTGACAACGTCATGTCAGTAGCGTCTAAACATCTTCTCCGCTTCGTCACGGATTCGGTCTCGGAAGGATTGCGGTTCAAGCACAACGACATCCGATCCCCAGCCGAGCACCCAATGCAGGATCTCCTCCGGACGGCGGACGCGAAAGCTCACAAGCAGTCCTTCCTCGCACTCCTCTAAAGTCTCCATATAATAGTTGCCGGCTTCCTTCACTCGATCCGCGATGCCATGACTTGCCAGAACCCGTACCAGCAAATTGCGGTCATCCCGTGGCCGATAATTCTCCAAATGAAAATCCGGCGGCATCTCAAAGCGCTCCTCAAGGATCGTCAGGTCCTTCATGCGGGACAACCGAAAATGACGAATGCCTTGCCGGAGGTCGCACCAGGCAATCAATGTCCATGAGCCTTGAAGAAAGGCCAGGCCATAAGGGGCCGCCGAGCGAAAGCTCTTTCGGTTGCCTTTGGAATCCGGCATGTTCTTCACGTAATGGAATTCTATCTTCCGTTCCTCAAGTATGGCCCTACGAACCAATTCCAGATAATCCCTCTCTTCTCCTAAAGCTGCCTTGCTGCCGGGAGCAAGGAGCCGCATGGTCTTTCGAACCCGGGCAGCGTCTGCGCGGACACGGTCCGGCAGAATGGACTCTATCTTCTTGCGGGAAGCCCTAGCCTTCTCGCCATAGTCTGCGTCAAAGCGCTGCTCGACGAAATCCGTTCCTATGAGCAGCGCCACGGCTTCCTCTGCCGTGAACATGATGGGCGGCAGAAAGTACCCCTCCATTAACGAGTATCCTTGCCCGGGGGCTCCGATCACGGGTACGCCTGCTTCGCTAAGAGCCTGAATATCCCGGTAGATGGTCCGGACGCTCGTTTCGAATAGGGATGCCAAATCTTCGGCCCGCATAACCTTGCGCTGCTGCAGCTCAAGCAGGATGGCCAGTAATCGATCGGTCTTGTTCATTCTATGTTTACCTCCGAAAGGACTTAAACCTCTCCCCAGTACACCTTCGTCTCGTAGTCAAAAAACACACAGCCATCCTGCTCATTCCGCTCATAGATGGTTTGGAGCTCCTTCATCATCGGCTCGTAGTTCGGATGCCCGGGCAGGGGAGCATAAGATGACGAGTGAAGGCGACCGCATAAGCCTTCATAATCGAATGTCTGCCGATTGAAGAATTTCGCCTCCTTCATATCTCCTGAACGGAAAAAGGCCGCCAGCGTTTCATGCCCAATATTCTTCTGGTCCACTTCTTTATAGTCGGTGCCATAGGTAAGGAGCAACTGCTCATATGCCCCCAGGAACGGCGTTCCCTCCGTGAGCCTGGAATTCCATATCAGGGCAACCTTCCCGCCCGGCCTCAGGATCCGCCGAAACTCCGACTGGGCCGCATGACGGTCAAACCAGTGAAAAGCCTGGGCGCTTACGATATGATCCATCGATTGATCGGGCAGCCCCGTCATTTCGGCCGAACCGGAAACCATGCGGAAGCCGGGCTCGCCGCCAAGGTCCGACTCGGCGGCTTCCCGCATCGCCTGATTGGGCTCCACGGCGGTCACATGGCTCCCCCGTTTCAGCAGCAACTTCGTGAATATCCCCGTCCCTGCGCCAATATCGGCGATATCGCCATGCAGTCCCACCGTGTCATACAGATAATCCATGACCTCCTGCGGATAACTCGGGCGATACTTCGTGTACGAATCCACGCGATTCGAAAACCGTTCCTTGCTGTTCATCCTAAACCACGCTCCCATCCAAGATATAAGCGAATCCTGACTACGACATCCTTTCGTTTCATTAGATGAAACTGCATTTCATTTTCATAACTCCATTTTATAGCAAATGCTGTTTAATCTCCAGTACTTGCTGCTGGAAGGGGCTCCCGACCTTCATCATCCACGAACTGCAAAAAGCCCAGCCTCATCTGGATGCAGACTAAGCGGGCTTTTTCCTTATTTCGTAATAAGGTAATTCGAATGGAACAAACTGACACTGACGAGCATAAATGGATGCGCTTGAAGCTGAATGTCTTAGCAACCGTCCGCCTTACAAGTTGGTCATGTCCGCAGGATGCCGACAATGCTTTGTAAGTTCAAGGCTCATACTCGCTCAGCTTCCCTTCATATATCAACTGCAGGCGCTCGCTTTGGCGAAAATCGTCCGGCGTTACCAAGGCAGGCAGCTTATCCCATAACCTTACTCCGGAACGCTGCAGAATCTCGGCCACGAATTGCGAACAGAAATAGGAATTGCTGAATTCGATCGGTTCCTTCAGGGCGATGCCCAGGACGCCCAATATGTTATAGAAATACTTTTTATCCTTTCGGATAAAAGCCTGCAAAACCCGCTTCATCTTCGCGATGTCGCGTTCGGATACCTGAAGCTCATAGATCACGCAGGTCGTGTTGGGGTACTTGCTGAACGTTCCCGTTTTCAAATCCTCTTTTACAAACCCGCCGTTCAGGGGGTTGTTCGGATTCTTCCTCCCAAAACTATATAACTCCGACAGCTCCCGGTTAAAGGAGATCGAGGCATGATTATAAGGCGCTCTCGTATAGCCCTGAATGACTTTCGTAAAGAGCGTTCCGGTATTGGTAAGCAATATAAAGACCGATTGATCGTCTACCATTTACGAAATTTCCCCTTATCCGTATTGAATTATTCCTTCATAATAACATATGATTCTTTTAGTAGAACAAGAATCGTACCCCGTGACAAGTTGGTGATGACAGGCATATGGAAAGCTCGCTTTTAACCTTGATCCTTATATTCTCCGTCTTATCGGTCATCCAGCTCCTGTATTACGTGATGAGTAAGACGCAGCCGAATATCGACTATACCGAAGTAGGATTCCGCATCAAAACCTGGTGGGGCATGCTCGTCATCTTCTGTTTGGCGACCCTTTTGAATCCCGTCGTATCCCTGCTATCCCTTATGGTGCTGACCTTCTTTACGCTCAAAGAATATTTCTCGATGATCAAAACCCGGAAGGCCGATCGCCGTTTATTTCTGTGGGCTTATCTAACCATCCCCGTCCAATTCTATTGGATCTATATCGAATGGTACGGGATGTTCATCGTGTTCATTCCAATCTATGTATTCTTGGTGCTGCCGCTTCCACGGTTGATCAACAAGGGCACCGTCGGATTTATGCGCAGCGTTAGCTCGACCCAGTGGGGACTCATGCTCATGGTATTCGGTCTCAGCCACCTGGCTTATTTTCAATTTGCCACGCCCCAGTATGGAGCTGGGCTCGTGCTGTTTCTCGTCGTCTTAACGCAGCTGAACGATGTGGTGCACACGATCGCTTCCCTCTATTTCGGCAAACGGAGAATCGTGCCGACATCGAACCCGAATCTCACTTGGGAAGGCTTTGCGTGCGCGTTTCTCGTTACCACCGGATGCTCCTATCTCATCTATCCCTATCTGACGCCGCTAAGCCCGACCTTTGGCCTCTTGTCCGGCATGCTGATCAGCCTCGCCGGCTTCTTCGGCAGCTTGACGGTTTCCGTGCTGAAGCGCGATTTATTGATCGGGGATGACGGACGATTCGATGCTTTGAAGAAAAGTTACCTGAGCCGCGTCGACAGCCTGACGTATACCTCGCCGATCTTTTTTCATTTCATCCGTTACTTTTACGATTTTATGTAGTTTCGCCTCTCATGCAAAAAATAGGTTAACAAGGCTCAGGGGCCTGAACCTCTATAAGCCATAACCATGCGAGCTTAGGCTCAACTTGGCTATGGCTTTTTCGTGGATAGAACGTATTAAGGCGAATATCCCTGGAGCCTCAAATCCTCATAATGGGAAACCTGGTTTCGTCCATTTTGCTTGGAGGCATAGAGGGCTTCGTCCGCTTTTTGCAGGAGCGTCGCTTCATTGGCGTCCGGAGTGGCCGTGATGATGCCGATACTGATCGTCATGCTGCCCGTTTTCCAGCTGAAATCCTGGACTGCCCGCCGTAACCGCTCCGCGCCGGCCTTTGCTTTCTCCGCATCCGTTTCCGGGAGGATCATGACAAACTCCTCTCCGCCATAGCGGGCCACCGTCTCCCCTTCGACGGCGTGGGTCTTCAGGATGGTTGCTACATTAAACAGAACCTCATCCCCATACCCATGTCCCCAAGTATCGTTCACGCGCTTAAAATGATCAATGTCGATGATGAACAACGAAAGCGGAATCCGGTTATGGTTATACTGCATCAGCTGCTCTTCCAGCTCCTCCTGAAAGAATCTCCGGTTCTTCAATCCGGTCAGCTTGTCGGTATTCGACAGTTCCAACAGAACCGCGTTAATCTCCATGAGCTCCGTCTGCTTCCGTTCAATCTCGGCATGGATCTGCTGCAGCTCGGCCAATGCCTGGTCCTTCTCCCAATAGGCCTTCTCAATCTGCTTGTTGGCCATCCGAAGCTCCATTTCATAATCGAAGCGTTTGCCCATCTGCACCAATACGCAGTCCAGCCGTTCCTGGCCCTCACGCTCCAATTTGCGTCCATTCAATATAAACGGCACCGATTCCCCCCGGCTGTTCTTAAGCCGGATAATCAACTCCTCCACATGCCCGTCCAGATTGATATGCGGATAGAAGTAAGAGTGGAATATAAGCTTGTTCGCCGTCGACATCATAGCTTCAAAATGCTTCTGCACCACGTCTTCCAGCCGATACCCCATCATGTCGAGGAAGGTCTGGTTCACCTCCGCCACCATGCCTTCGTGGGTGATGGAGACATAGCCGCATGGCGCATAGTTCAATCGTTCATCCATTGCTTATCGATCGATCCTTTCCAAATACATTCCCGCTAGCCTGTATACGCCGCTTCAGATTTCAGATAGTCATTGATCAACGCAATCGTCTCCTCGGGATGGCTGATATGCGGATAATGCCCCTTCGCCTCCATCAACCGGAACGTACTGTTATCCAGATGACTGTGCAAATACTCGCCTGCTGCAATAGGGACGATGCTGTCATCCGAGCATTGCAGGATCAGCGAGGGAACCGTGGCTTGGGATAACGCCTGCCGGCAGTCCGAGAAAAAGGTGACCTCGGCGAACTCCCTCGTAATTGCCGGATCCGCCGAAATAAAGCTGCGCTCCAGCTCTTGGGTCAGCTTCGGCATCTCCGGGTTCTTCATCGCGATCGGCGCGAGGAAGCTTGCCCATCCGGCAAAATTCATCTCCATCATATCCAGCAGCTCCGTCACATCGCTTTTATCAAATCCTCCGACGTACCCGTCATCATTCAGATATCGCGGAGATGGCCCGATCATGATTAATTGAGCGAAATACTGCGGACGTTCGATCGATGCCAGCATCCCGATCATGGAGCTGACCGAATGGCCTATAAAAATCACGTCCCGAAGCTCCAGCGCCTCCACAATGTCCAGCACATCCTGCACATAGCCGCGAAGGCTGCCGTACCTCTCCGATGTATACGCCGACAAATTAGAACCGCCCGAGCCCACGTAATCGAACAGCACGATCCGATAAAACGGTTCGAAGGCAGGCAGGATGTATCTCCACATGCTCTGGTCGCAGCCGAAGCCGTGCGCCAGTATGAGCGTACGCTCCCCTGTCCCCAGCACCTTCACGTGATTCCGTGCAATAACCTCATTCATGACATAAACTCCTCTATGCTCTTCCTTCTTTCTCTCCATTCTAAGGGACCCTATGTAAATATCAAGTCATTTTGCCGAATGTTTGTCGATTTAAGACGAGTTGAACCGAAGTTAGGCGAAAGATGAACGGGCTCCATGTACATATATGCTTAATCGCTTTAGCCGCCTAAAATATAGAAAGACGAACCTATACAGAGACTGTTCTCGAAAAGCATCAATGTATTCGTTTTCTTGATCCATGGAGCGGTTTTACATTTGTAGGACGATTGCGATAGTTTATTACATAGGATGTCATTTGTATTTATATGGAATTAGAGGTTATAAATGTATGATTTTATCCCTCTATGCCCGATTTTATCCCTTGACATCGAATGGACAGAAAAAGCGCTCACCTAATCCGCACCCCATAGAGCAGGCCCAAGGCGCATCATACTGGTCTTCATCACAAAAAGACAGAGAAAGAGAGGAGTGAGGAGTTTGCAGTACTTTTTTTATGGATTAGCCGGCGTGTTTCTCGTGTTTCAGGCCCTCTACACATTCATACCGCTGCTATGCAGCAAGGTGAAGAAACTGAATTCCGATCTCGCCGAAAAATCAATCACGGTGCTCGTCCCCGCTTACAACGAAGAACTGACGATCCGGAATTGCATCGATGCCATGGCGGGCTTGCGCTACCGCAACTATGAGATCATGATCATCAACGACGGCTCCAAGGACGGAACCTTATCCGCCCTAGACGGGCTCCTGGATTTGGAGCCGAGTGTCAGGACGGCCGACAGCAAGCTGAACTATAAGCCAATAAAAGGATTCTATCGTTCCAATCGATACCGCCATATTTACGTTATCGATAAGATGAATGGCGGGAAAGCCGACTCGCTGAATGCTGGTATCGACTATGCCGTCTCCGACATCGTCATCACCCTGGATGCGGACAGTATGTTGGAAGCCGACTCGCTCAAGTATGTGAATCAATATTTTCACGATGACGATATCATTGCGCTAGGCGGTACGGTCAAAATCGTGCAGGGTGCCGTCCGGGACAAGAACGGTGCCGTCGTCGAGAAATTTCGCGGAAAAGGGCTCATCAAAAGCCAGATCATCAATTATACGCACGGCTTCTACGTCCGCAAGCTCACGCAATCGTATTTTAATTCGATCGTGGTGATTTCAGGCGCCTTTGGCGCCTTCTATAAAGAGGTTCTCGTTCATGTCGACGGCTTCCGCAGCACGGTCGGCGAGGATATCGACATTACCCTGAAAATCCATGAATACATCAAGGCCCATCGGCTGAAGAAAAAACTCGTCTACGCCCCGGAAGCGGTATGCTACACCGAATGTCCGGAGAATCTGCCGAACTTCTATAAACAGCGCATTCGCTGGCAGAAGGCCTTCATTGACTGCATTCTGATCTATTGGTCCAGGCTGTCCCGGAAGTTCAGCGTCAGCGTGAGCCTGTTCTTTGCGATTGACGGATTTATGCTGGGGACGCTCTCGGCGTTTACCACGATATTTTATCTGGGGCAGACGCTGGTTGTGGGCGGGAACCTGTGGCATGCCATTATCTTTCTGCTGATGAGCGTGGTGCTGAATGCCGCGCAGATCGTCATCTCCCTGTACTTATGCCGTAAATATGGCAGCACCTATGCGTTTAGCGATTACGTGAGAATGTTCCTGTTCAGCCAAGCGGAACTGCTAACCTATCGGAATTTGCTGCTGTACATCAACATTGCGGGCACGTTCAAATATTTTGACAATGATGAGGGCTGGGGATTCGTGGAGCGAAAAGGCGTGGCCGCCATCAGCCAGAACATTGCCGCTGGATCGAACTAAATTATAGTGAAGGAGACTGCCGAAACCGCATGGTTCCCAACAAACGAATCATCTATGTCGATATTCTAAGAATTCTATCTATCGTAGCCGTCATTATCCTGCACTACACGGCAGAGGTGCTGACCGGCACGAATGATTTCCACTCCTCCTCATGGTGGATCAGCAACGGATTCAATTCCATTTCCCGGTTCGCCGTCCCGGTTTTCTTCATGATCAGCGGAGCGATGATTCTGCGGACGAAGATAACATCCTACCGTGAGTTCTATACGAAGCGCGTCGTGCCGTTGCTCATCCCCCTCCTGACCTGGTCGCTCATCTACGGCTTGTACAATCAATACTATCTGATGCGAAGCAAGCTGAGTGCGTACGAGTTCGTTATCGACTTCGGCTACCGGCTGCTGACCGACCGAAATTACGTCCATCTCTGGTTCCTGTACGCTATTATTGCCATCTATATGACGGTGCCGCTGATCAGCAAATTCATCCAATCGTGCAGCGAGAAGGATCTGCGGTATTATCTGCTGCTCTGGTTCATCGTCAGCATCGCCTATCGTTTCATCTCGGATGCCGTCTTCCGCGCAACTGATCAATCCATGAACATTACGAGTATGAACATCCCGTTCTTCAGGGCATTTCCGTGTTATTTAGTTTTGGAGTACTATCCATTCCATTTCGAGCTGCCTCTTCAAACCAAAACACTTATTTACTCACAGGGCATCCTCACTTGTTTTACACCGTAGGTGGCCACCTAA
>NZ_JAVFHM010000140.1:0-793 GCF_041954005.1 Priestia sp. BR_2
ATATATAAGCATATATTCGACTAAGATATATAATCTATTAAGTTAATAGCCAGAGGCTATGGAGGAATACTATGGATATGAGACTATTTGAATACACCCTAGAAATATATAAAACCAAAAGTTTTACAAAAGCTGCTTCTAATCTCCATATTGCACAGCCATCTTTAAGTAAGCAAATTGCAAAGTTAGAAAATGAGCTCGATATCCGTTTATTTCATCGAAAACCTGGTACAGTGGAACCGACTTCAGATGGCTTATGCTTTGTAAAACAAGCTGAGAAAATACTACAAATGCGTGATGATTTAAAAAGGGAGATACAGGAACGCAAAGAAGGGATTAGAGGTGATTTAAAGATTGGTTCAACAGCAATTACAGGAGGACATATTTTACCTTCACTTCTTAAAAAATATGAGAAACAGTATCCAAATGTACATATTCAGCTTATTGAAGAAGCAACAGAAAAATTAATAGACTTAACTGCTAAAGGTTTAGTTGATATTTCTATTCTGTCACTCCCTATTGAAGATCCTCGCTTAGAAACAAAAATAATACTTACTGAACCACTTTACCTGGCCTTACCACAAGAACGGAAAAAGTGGACTCCAAAAAAAGTTGAAAATGTGATAGCTTCATCGAAATTAAAAGAACAAACAATCTTATCCATTGAAGATTTTGCAAATTGCCCATTTATTTTATTAAAAAAAGGATATGGTTTTCGTCGTACAGTTTTAGAATTATGTGCAAGGGGTAAATTTGAACCCCAGGTTCCTTATGAAACAAGTAGTATTGAAAC
>NZ_JAVFHM010000141.1:0-505 GCF_041954005.1 Priestia sp. BR_2
CTTTCAAGGAATGGAATATTCCGAGGATCCCGAGCAGCTGAAGGAATGGATTCCGCTTATTATGGAAGGGCGCACATCGAACGAACCGTTAGCGGCAACCAAAATCGATTCCGGGACGGACATTAACTTTGGCGCTTTAACGCGCATGCTGTTTGAGCATCTGAAGAACAAAGACGTGGAGGTCAACTACAAGCACAGCGTGAAGGATATCAAGCGTACTCCCGATGGCTCGTGGAAAGTAAAAGCGTTGGATATCGATAACGGCAGAACCGAGTTCCATACGGCCAAGTTCGTCTTTATCGGCGGCGGCGGCGGCAGCCTGCATTTACTGCAAAAAACCGGCATCCCCGAATCCAAGCATATCGGAGGGTTCCCGGTAAGCGGACTGGTCATGGTCTGCAAAAATCAAGAAGTCCTTGCGCAGCATACTGCCAAGGTATACGGAAAAGTCAAGGTTGGAGCCCCTCCGACGTCCGTGCCCCATCTGGACACAAGATACATCGAT
>NZ_JAVFHM010000142.1:0-1184 GCF_041954005.1 Priestia sp. BR_2
TTTTCAAAAATAAGTTTGATTCACAGGTAACATAGATAACGGTGCGATTTACATATTGACTGATTTCGTTGGGAATTGGCTCTTTGGAAGGTTTGGACTTAGAACAATGTTACTAATTGGATTAAGTGAAAATACAATAACACTATTACTTATTGTAATACTCTCATTAACACTTAAGGGATCTGCATCTTGTCACTTTGTTGTACTTGCTTTGTCCGTTGTATTTCTTGCTTTTATGCATGGATTTATTGGACCAGTCACATGGTTAATACTTGCAGAGATTTTTCCATCAAGGCTAAGAGGTCTTGGTATGGGGTTAAGTGTCTTTTTCTTATGGATTACGAATTCTATCATCGTTTTAGTTTTCCCGGTATTGCTTGCAACCATCGGTTTATCAACAACTTTTTTTATCTTTGTCGTTCTGGGAGCAGGGGGTATCCTGTTTGTGAAGAAGCATATGCCAGAAACGAAGGGGCGTACACTAGAGGAATTGGAACATTACTTCCGAACTTATGATGATAAAGGCCTCCAAAACGAAGCTAATGAAGGAACGGCGTTATAATTTAAAGTTGTATATGATGAAAGTTATTTAATACTAGGTTTATCTATTCCCAAAAAGTGAGGTTTCTTGTTTCTAAAATAAAATTTGAGGCAGACAAAAATACGGAGGTTTTAATATGAAACTTTGTTTTAATCAAGCTACGACATTAGAAAACTCTAATTTAGCAAAGGATCTAGAATATTGTGATAAACATGGATATGATTATATAGAAATTCGCACGATGGATAAATTATCCGAGTATTTAAAGGAAAAATCTCTTAATGAATTGGCTGAATACTTTAATACACACCATATTAAGCCCTTGGCATTAAATGCTTTAGTATTTTTCAACAACCGTGATGAAGACGAGTACTTGAAAATCATTAATGAGTTTAAAGAAATGATGGATATAGCTAAAAGTTTAGGCGTGAAATATGTTGTTGCCGTGCCTCTGGTAACGGAACAGAAGATATTGAAACAAGATATTAAAAAAAGTTGCGTAAAGGTACTAAAAGAGCTATCAGACATTGCAGAACCATATGGAGTAAAAATTGCAGTTGAGTTTGTGGGACATCCACAGTGTACAGTAAATACATTTGGCCAGGCCTATGATATTGTTGAAACTGTTAATCGTGAAAATGTT
>NZ_JAVFHM010000143.1:0-708 GCF_041954005.1 Priestia sp. BR_2
ATTTATTTATCTACCAGTTAACATAAAATGGATTTTCTCTTTTTCAATTCTCTAAAATTCAATATTTATCTACTACTGCTCCTAAACTAGCTGCTTTAACATATGGCTCATTTCGTAAGGACAGCAGCTCTTCTTTTGTTCCCGTGACTACTACACCTATAATCAATCCGTTTTTCTGTCTATTTTTTAGGTTTTTCGACTCCCCCGGATCTGTTTTTTTGAGTTCATTCAAAAAGTCTGCTTCTGTTTTAATTTTAGTAGTCGTTAGTTTTGCTCCTAGTTGTGGTGATGGTTTAGAAATACCTAATAACCATCGTCCATTTTCTGGCTCACCTCTGTAACCAGTAGACTTTGCATAGTTATCTACCCAATACCATGTTTGATGAGCAGATGTAGGCAGCATCTTTTGTACTTCTTTCAATGTGTAATTTTTATTGAAAGATATGGCCACCTCCATGTATTTGCCATTGGGATAATCTTTAATTATGTCAAAGTCATTTGCATACAACTTATATTTGTATTCTGGTACGTAAAATAACATCTCACGTTGTCCATTAGGAATATGATACATCGTAGTGTCATTAACAATCGTACTGTGTGTTGAGAAGGATGCATTAAAGTTTCCAAGTAAATCATACGTTATTTCTTCTGTACCCCAAGGTATGACTTTATCTTCAATCACTTTAAATACTTCACTCTTAATAGTCC
>NZ_JAVFHM010000144.1:0-1811 GCF_041954005.1 Priestia sp. BR_2
GCTCCTTTTGTTGAAAATACATATAATGGTATTATTGATAATTTAAATTTAAAATATCCAATCATTTGTCCACACGAAGAATAAATAGATGAATGAATTATTTTTATGAGATACTTTACTATTTGTTTACTATCCAACGGAGTATAAGAACGGGAAACCCTTAATAAAAAATGTGCAAACCATTTAAATATATTAAGGTTGATTCCATCATTTACATAACTTATAGAAGAAACTCATCAAAAAGAAGCCTTTGCTAATGATAGCAAAGGCTTCTTTTTGGCGAGAATTATGATGAATATGACTAGCTTAAAAGAAATGCACCGAATACTGCTTTTTTTATTTCTACCTCTCAATATTAGGAGTCCTAAAAATTAACTCACAGTAGAAGAGAACTCAAATACATTTTTTAAAGCCATCACTAAAGAAATAGATGCCCTTCCTAATTTCCACCTTTAGGAAGGGTACGTCTATTTATAATATAACCGACATAAAAAAAGGCTTAGTACTTTAATTCAATATCACTCATGCAAAAGCTTATTTACTGCATCTTTTAACTTTCCATAAGTTTTCAATTTGCTCATATCTATTCCTAATTGAACCGCAGTTAAAGCAATCTCCGGACGGATACCTGTGATGGTTGTATCAATTCCAAGTAGGTCCAACATCTTTATAACTTGAAATAATTCATTGGTCATCATAGTATCAATGGAAGGCGCACCTGATAAATCAATAATTAAGCAAGACAGATTGAGCTCTTTTGCTTGCAGCATAACTTTCTTCGCAAAATCACTACTCTTATAATCATCAACCTGACCAATGAGAGGCAGCACACCCACTGTATCGGAAATACTAATAACAGGCGTACTAAGCTCAGAAATTAGCATTTTTTGAGCTTGAGACTGCGCTTCTGATACTTGTCCATAATAAAGGGTAAAAAGTTCTATCATCCGATCAAATGCTTCATTCACTATTTTATTCCATGAAAAAAGATCTTCGTATGTAATGCTAGATGAATGAAGGTGAAAAAATGATTCAATCTGTTTAAAAAAGATTAAACGAAACTTTTTAAAATGATGAATACTATGATACAGAGAATCGCCTCTCTGAGCCCTTTTTGTAGCAACTTCCTGTGCCCAATCACTAAGAGTATCTAAAGAATCTCCTATAAGAACTTTTACAATTTTACGAGTAAAGTATTGATTTTGTACTCGAAGATATTCTGTTGTTTCGGAAGAAGCATCAGCAGTGTAAATTGAATCCTTTTCCACTTCCCGCGAGTCTAACCATTCTTGAGACATTTCATCAATATGTTCTAGTAAAAAGTCATGTAGTTTTTCTGTCATTTCATGCATAACATGTTCTCCTTTACTGTTATCTAACGTTCCGTTTCCCGGTTTATTTATATGAAAAACTTCCACTTATTTACGTATGTAGGTTTTAACAGCTGGCTTCATGCTGAAGAGATTTCTTTTAAGGAACAATCAAATAAAACAGGTTAATTTCATCCCAATTAAAACATTATAGATAAACGAGGCCGATGTATAACAGGAACGAGATTCGTCGATAAGCTAGAGTATTTAAATTAAAACATAGGCTGATGTTAAGCGGGCTGATGGATGTTCGTTGTGTTTTAAAAAAAGCTACTCAAACGAGTAGCTTTTTTTAAAACACATACTTAAAGGAATATGAGGAATTACGATTCCTATGCTCTTAGTGTGCTCACAAACTCAAGTTTGACTATTTACTTCTTCCTTTTTGGGAGCATTCTATTTATAATCACGGTGTTCTCCATATAATGATTTATCATAAAC
>NZ_JAVFHM010000145.1:0-1689 GCF_041954005.1 Priestia sp. BR_2
GGTTATATCTATGACAGAGATGGTCTTAACTTAGAGACAGTTAAACGTATTAAGGAAGTAGAAAAAAAACGCATAAGTACTTATGTAAATGATCATCCCGAAGCGGTTTACGTGGAAAGTTGTAATGGGATTTGGACAGTACCATGTGATATTGCTTTACCATGTGCTACTCAAAATGAAATCGCTCAAAACTCTGCAGAATTATTAGTTTCCAATGGAGTAAAAGCAATTGGTGAAGGTGCAAATATGCCATCTACATTAGAAGCTGTCGAGATTTTCTTAGAGAACAATATTTTATTTGCCCCTGCTAAAGCAGCAAACGCTGGTGGTGTTTCTGTATCAGCATTAGAAATGGCTCAAAATAGCACTAGGCTTTCTTGGACTTTTGAAGAAGTCGATAGCAAATTACATGCGATTATGAAAAGCATATACCAAAATAGCAAGAAAGCTGCTCAAGAATACAACGCTCCTGGTAATCTTGTCGCAGGTGCAAACATTGCCGGATTTATAAAAGTTGCTGATGCTATGATTGAGCAAGGAGTTATTTGATACTTCATTAGGAGAATATACTAGTATGGATATCTTAAATTTAAAGGCTGTTAATAATGGGTGACTTACACATAGTTTCTACAATTATAATTGTTAGTTTAATTGCACTTTCATATGAACTCAGCAGAAAAAAACCTACTATTAAATATATAACACCTCTAATTGTAGGAGTGGTTAGTATTGGCGTTGTTATCGTAAGTTTCCTTATCGGAGGATGGATTGGTATGAGGGTAGGAACAATTAGCTTTACTGCTTTTATCTCATCACTTATCTCCCTACTAATTATATCTATAGCTGAATCTGTGAAAAGAAAATTCAGTAACAACACTCACTAGTAAAGTACGTATAGCATATACAAAGTCAGTTTATATAATGCGGGTGATTGGTAGAAAAAGAAGCCGTCAAATAATACCAAGTATAAAAGCCCTTTAAAAACTCAGTTCTAAAGGGCTTTTATACCTCTTTATTATTTAGAAGTCATATATTCATTCCTCCCTGCTCCCATACCGGCGATAAAAATAAAGATCGAAACTAAAACTAGCATCAGTAAAGGTATAGTCCAGCTGTGTGTAATGTCGTGTAGCCCTCCAAATAACACAGGACCTATAGCAGATAAAAGATAACCAAATGATTGAGCCATACCAGATAATTCTGCTGCCTCGTTAGTACTTTGTGTGCGTAAACTAAAGAACATCATTGCCAAACTAAATACAAACCCGACTCCAATTCCAACCATAATAATCCATAATGGGATAAGGAGTGTATTTCCGTACAAGATACCGAATAATCCTCCAATAAGCAAAACAGCTGGAATGACTACTAATAAACGCTGATCTTGCAAACGGCCGGCTAAAATAGGAACGAGGAACGTAATAGGAAGTACAGCAAGCTGCATTAGCGATAACATCCAGCCTGCGTCGTGAGTGTTCAATCCTTTTTGTTCAAGAATTTCCGGCATCCATGTAATAACTGTATAGAAGATAAAAGATTGAAATCCCATAAATAATGTGACATTCCATGCTAATCTAGAACGCCATAAGTTAATAGATTCAACCTTTTGCACTGTTTGTTGAGACTTCGTAGACTTATGTCGATTTCGTAATTGCGGTAACCAAATGAAAATAGTAAGAAGAGATAAAA
>NZ_JAVFHM010000146.1:0-2294 GCF_041954005.1 Priestia sp. BR_2
GTGATAAATAAAGTAAAAGAAGTTATGATGTGAATCTATAGACATGATTAAAAAATAAATCTTTTTAGCTATATTAAGTAAAAATAAGTAAATGTGTATATCAAAAGTATGCGTTTTGTTATAAAATAGTTTTGCTATAAAATATTACATAAAGCCTTTAGTACTATAAACTGAAGGTGAAAATTATATATTAATTGGAACGAGGGGATTTTATTGCCTAAAACTGCACCTGTACTTATTTTTTCAAATAATAATTATCCAGAGTTAATGAAATTTAAGCTTTATGAAGGCTGCTATTTTATGCCTTCTAACGTAGCTGTACATACACAAATAAAAAACGCTGACTATTTAATAGACAGCAGTGGTTCAGGAGTATACAGAAGTCAATTTATTATGAACCCAAGCGACTGGGTTACTGCTTTAGAAGAAGCGGGTCATCATATTTCAGGTGACTTTATCGGTCGAGATATGCGAGGTTCATTGTGCGGATTTATCAGTAACAAGTCTGCTCAAGAAAGTATGATTATCCCAGATCCTTTTGGAAGCGCTATTGTCTTCTATTACCGCTCGCGTTCGATTACTGTTTTTTCAACGGATATTGACTCTATTGTTAATGTGCTAAGCAGTGTAGGTATTTCACTTCAAAAGTCTATGGACTACTTGAATGAAGTTATTGGAACAGGAAATGGAGGCTTTTTTGAATCAAGCTATGAAGAGATTCAAGCGCTTAAACCTTTTGAATATGTAACTTCTACTAACAATAGTTTCTCTATTAATGAATATAGCTGGAAACAAGATTTCTTCTCAAGTGATAAGTCATATGAAGAGCAGCTTGCGCTTGCTGTAGAAGAAATTAAAAATAACATAAAAGCCGTTAGCAACTATAAACATGCAGCTTACAAAATTTCTCATTTAACAGGTGGGTTTGATTCGCGCTTAGTATTGGCTGCTATACTAGGTACGGATTCAGGGCAATCTTATCGTTTCTTTTGTTCAGGCCGTCCCAATATGCCAGATCGATATACGGCTGAGCGATTATGTTCCGAATTTGGGTTAACAATGACGGAATACAATGGTTTTAATGCCTTACAGGCACCACAAACGCTAGAAGAAAGATTTTTATGGCCATTGGACTTCTCTAGCGGTATTCTTGCCGCGTCTCCGCACCGTTTTTATGAGACGAACTCGAATATTGTCCTAAGCGGCGGTTACGGTGAATGCTTTAGATCATTTTTTGGTTCAAGGGCAGAGCTAGAGCAAATTCATGATATTGATTCTTTAATGCCAACTTTGTGGGGGAAAATCTTTTTTGATAAAGATACAGATAATGCTTTACTGTCGGAAAAATTTAAAAAGCGCTTTTCGCAAAAGATTAAACAATTTTTTAATGATTGTCGTGAAAATGGCCTTCGTGAAGATGCATACTTGGATTATATGTATCTCGTAATTCGAAACAGATATTACGTAGGAGTGACTTCTCACCGCTGGAGTAGTTTTGGAGCGCGATTCGATCCGCTTTATACGCTAACCGGTATTAAGTGTGCCCTATCTGTTTCTCAAGAAATGCGTTCTGCCAATGTTGTTGGTATTGATCTCATGAATCGTCTATTCTCTGAGTTATCGACTTTGCCTTTCGATCGAGAAATTTATACAGAAACGTATTCTAAACTACGCGGAAATGTAACTATGAGAGAGTTTAAAAGTGAAAGACGTCCGCAATTTGCGCTAAGCGAGATGGTTAAGCCTGTTGAAGGAATGAAGTCTCCAAAGGCGTTGCCTGAACATATTGAAAGAGCCAAAAAGCTTAGAGCACCTCTTTGGCAAGTAGTTGAATTAGGTTCCGTTCAAGAAAAATGCTTGGAGTATCTATCCACAATGGAAACAAGAGAAATTGATGCGATGTTTAATCGTAAAATCTTATTTAGATTGCTGCGATCGCCAAATTTAAGCAGCAGAGTTCACATTCGCAAAGTATTTTCAGTTTATTCTATTCTCCTTTGGTATTTTGCTGAAAAAGAAACGCTGCAGCCGCAGGTTCAATCGTGAAAAAGTTATAAAATTAAATTGGGTAAGGGAAGAACTTTGTGTAAGGGAAGTCATTTAAATAATGGCTTCTTTTTTATGAAGAAATTTGCTTTGTAAAGTTACCAATATAAAAAGAATTATGAAAAGATTTCATGACTAAAGTTGCGGTTATAAATAACTATAAGTTGGTATAATTAGCTGAAAAGTTTAAATTGAACTTATAAGAGGGGGCTAATAACGCTAGAGATGTTTATTGAGGTCAACTAAAT
>NZ_JAVFHM010000147.1:0-2136 GCF_041954005.1 Priestia sp. BR_2
TTTTAGCATTATACACCATTTTTGGTATTTTAGGAGCGTTATTTTTTAAATATATCCGTTAAAAAAAGCTCTGTACAAACTTTGATACAGAGCTTTTTTAGATATAATTTTATATTTAATTCACTTCAGTCGAGCTAATTAATTCATTCACGCCTAAGCTTCCGTTAGCCTGCTGCTGAATTTTGTGCACACTTTTGAATTTTTTGTGCTTCACGCTGCCGTCGCCATATGTAATGTTATATTCTTCTGAAGTATTTACTTGGTAACCGTTTGGTATAGGTTCTACTTTCGTCACCTCAAAATTCAATAAATCTTCTGTAATATTCTTTTGATTTAGATATGCAGTATACTCTTTTTGTTCGCTATACTTTTTCCCAGCTGGATCAATATACGGCGCTGCAATTGAGAAGTTATGACTTTTAATCGATTCCATCGTTGCATCCATGTACTCTGTCATAAATCGTGTAAGGTCGGCTGTATCGGATACATCTTCATCTTCCACCTCTGCTGTATCTTCTGTTTCTGTACGAACACCTTCATCCGTATTTTCCACGTCTGTATCATCAACTACCACTTCACTATCATCATTATCGTTTCCCTCTAACTTAGCGGTTTTCATTTGATATACTATTGGATGCTCCTCTTTAACCTCCTCCACATTTTCTGAGAACGAATCATATGCGTCCTCTACATCATCAAGCAGCCATTTCTTTTTCGTTTCATCGTACACTAAACTGTATTTAAGAACTTTTTCCTCGTTTTCAAAGCCTGAACCATAGTCAATACCGTACAATTCTTTACCGACGATGGTAGCTTCCCAACTTCCTTCATCCGTGTAATTCAGTTCGCCTGTATTCAAATCAAACGTTGTACCTACGTATTTGATTTTTGAGTACTCCGTGTCCATTCCATCGCCAATAGATTCCGTGACTGCACGCTTGTAATGATTCGTAACGTTCTCTAATGCATTCGGCTTACCTGTGCTATAAACCTTAAATAAGTTTTCATTTTCAGCAGCTGCTATTTTTATTAATGCATTTTCTAAATCTTTATCTCTACCAAAGTTGTAATAGATTTCATCGCTATCAATGGGAATATCCTTACTTGTTATTTCTCCCCAAGGAAAGTTTGCTGCTACTTTCATACTCATTGAGCCATCCGTTACAACAGGACCAAATTCAGGTGTTTTAAAAGGATTAAGGTTTACCTTTTTCCCATCAATTAACAATTTACCTTTCATATCTGGAGGATTTTCTCCCAAATCAATGGCAATGTCTTCGCCTTTCAAATCCAAGGAGACTGTTTTTTTGTTTATATTATCCATAAATGAGACTGTGTCTTTTGTGACCAAATCGACAAACTCCGTTTTATATCTTCCTTCTACTCTGTGCATACCAGGCACGTAAGGTCCATACGTCTTCGAAAAATTATTGGAAGAAGCAGTCCCAACTTTTTTCCCGTCTACATAAATGGCTGTATTTTTATAATCCGTTTCTACTTGTAGATACATGGGCTTTACTTCAATCGTATATTTATCAAAAAGAAAAGCTGCTTTCCCACGTTGTGCTAACTGAAAAGGAAGAACCTCCGGATCATCTTCGTAGCTGCTGCTTAACTCTTTATCCAGATTAATTCCTTTATCTAATGCTTGAGATTCTACTTTTAATACGTCTATCATGTCATTTATTTCATCAGGATGCTTTTGAAAATATGTCATAAATCCTTTAACACTTTCTTTGTTTATTTCCAAGTTTGAATCTGCAGAACTTAACAGATGAGCAACAGTTTTTTGATCATTATTATGTACGGCTGTTTCAAAGCGTTCAATAACTCTATCTTTATCAGTAAAATGCTCCCCTGCCTTATATCCTCCTATTAATAGAACGACCGCTGCTCCTGCAGCAATAAGTTTTCCTTTTGTCTTTTTAGACATTTGCTTAGGTGGCTCGGGTGATTGATTTGATATTCGCCCACTGCTATAATTCCCTTGAAGCGAAGTCTGTTGTGCGCTGTTTTGTTCAACAGGTCGCCCGCATTCCTGGCAAAATTCCGCTCCTTTCTTTAGCTGCTTGCCACATTCTTTACAAAATAACATGTATGTATCCTCCTGATGAAAAACTTTATACTCCTATATGT
>NZ_JAVFHM010000148.1:0-648 GCF_041954005.1 Priestia sp. BR_2
GTTTACTCCCCCTTTTAGACTCACTTTTAAGAAGTGAGTTTTTTATTTACAATATAGACTTGTTTATCGTCACAACATTCAACGAAAAAAGAGGTTTAGGTATTGAATTAAAACCGTCTTCCACTTTAAAATGAGAAACCATTTCCTTGCTTATCAACATTATCAGAAGCACAAAGAGCCTAAAGCATTTAGAAACAAGCTCTTTTTGCTTTGAATATATAAATTCCTTTACTTCTATGAGTGAAAGACCTAGATGAGATGCTTCCTTCATGAGACTTATCCATTCCTGATCAAACTTATTTTCTTCTTCTTTTAGCACTTATACTTCCTTCAACTGTCCTAATTGAGATTAATTAAGTGCTATCATTTAATGATAAACGATTAAAATTAAGACTATTTATTCAACAAATTTCTTCTAAATTCTTGCAATATAAGTCTTTTTATATAATTAATTAAGATTTAATGTAGAAAAAAGCAAATTCAAAGAATTATTGTTGATACTTTGAGCAAACTATTTAAAAAGAAACGGGGCATCATTTCATAAAAACCAATTACTCAACAGCGAAAAAAACTACTGGTTCCCTCCGTTCCAGTAGTTTTTGTTTTTAATCTATATATAGTATATATCTTTAGTTAACGGAATCACTC
>NZ_JAVFHM010000149.1:0-724 GCF_041954005.1 Priestia sp. BR_2
ATTTACAAGTATTCTATTGTTAACTGGAATATATGATCCATATGTTAACCATATTAAATAAAAATCAAATAGGCAGAAGTTCTTTATTTTAAAAGGACTTCTGCCTATTTGATTTCCGCTAACGGGTTTTATGTTAACTAAATTGAGTTTTTAAGAAAAGTAATTGCCTAAAAAGCAATTATTTTTCTTTTTTATAGAAAAATATGAAATGATTGTATACTTTTTCACTACTCATACGTTATAAGACAGGAAGGAGGAAAAACACTTGAAAAATCGGTTATCAAACGATCAATTAAAGAATGTCATGAATCAACTTTATTTATACTTAATCAAACAAGGTGCAAACCAAGAAACAGCTAAAGATATTGTTCAAGAAGCAGTTTGTAAACTACTTATTCATCTTGAATCGATTGATACCGATAAATATAAATCTTGGCTTTTTAAAGTAGCTATAAACTTATATTACGATTACTGTCGAAAGAACAAAAAATCTCAGTACGTGGTAGTAGAAGATTACCTTATTACCAATGAGCGATTAATTGAAGAGATGATGATTGCAAAAGAAAATCAGCTTCTAGTAAGAAGAATACTTCAAAAGCTGTCTCCCACCTTTAAGCAACTACTTCTTTTAAAGTATGAGTTAGACTGGTCTTATAAACAAATTGCGGAATATGTAGATATGAAACCTGAAGCTGTCAAAACGTATTTAGCTCGTGCTAGGAAA
>NZ_JAVFHM010000150.1:0-623 GCF_041954005.1 Priestia sp. BR_2
CTTTAAGTCAAGCGTTTATTCGATTTATTTTCCCCTTTAGAAGTCTGTTTATAAACATTTGAAGTTGGGTGCTAAACTTTTTTGCTTTTATGCTACACTTGAAACAACAGCCGAAATTTCATTTCATTAAAAGGAGGAATGTATGCGTTTTCTCAATATGAACAGAAGACCTAGCTTACTTGCCCAAATTACATTACTTATTACGGTAGTTATTCTTGTGAGTACCGTCCTTGTATTCATTTTATTTTCTGCAATGATAGATGAAGTTGTTGAAAAATATGTAGGTAAGCAAGCTATGACAGTAGCAAAATTAGCTTCTGAAGACAAAACGATTGTAAAAGCTTTTAGGAATAAAAATCCTTCTGAGCACATCCAACCTATTGCAGAAAAAATAAGAAAAACCACTGGAGCAGATTACGTCACCATCGCTAATGATAAAGGAATCCGCTATTCTCATCACAATAGTAGCTATATTGGAAAACATACCAAAACAAGCAACGAAGCTTCTTTAAAGGAGCATCAATCCATTATTTATAAAGGAAAAGGAATTTCAGGATTTGCAATTAAAGCCAAGACTCCCATATGGGATAGCCGAGGAAACGTAATAGGCGTTTCTTCAGTAG
>NZ_JAVFHM010000151.1:0-849 GCF_041954005.1 Priestia sp. BR_2
CTTTAACTTCGTAAACCGTATTTATAGTTGTACCATTTATCACTTGAATCCATCCATGCGAATGACCGTGATCGTGAGGAGCACACTCTATTGCTGACCAGTTCATAACAAGTAATTCTACTTCGTCATTTTGATAGAGAAGCTTTCTATAGTATGGCTTGTCTTTTGCTGACTGCAATAGTGGTTTTAAATCATTAAAGTTTATATCTAAAGCCAAAAGAGCCTCTCTCAGTTCCAATTTGGTAGGGGAGTCCAAGTTATCTAAAATATGCTTTACCTGTTCAATTAAGCTCATACACGCATTACCTCCTTATGAGCAGCACAAATTTTTGGGTTTTCTGCATAGCTACAATTTTTTGTTTCTCCATGGCAAGTACCTTAAAAAAGTTAGTAGTCTTCCATTAGCTACAATTACTCCCACTATAATTATGACTCCTCCTAATATGCTGACAGGAATAATCTTTTCTCGTAACAGTAAAACAGCTGTTATCAATGTCGCTACTGGTTCTAAATAAAGAAACACAGATACCTGTGACGCCTCTAAAACCTCTAATGCCTTTGCCCAATACCAATAGGCAACACCTGAAACGAATACACCGAGAAATAGTAAATGAGCCCACTCCACGCTCGTTAAAAAAGGCATGATCTCCCATCCTTTATTTCTTACGAGAAAAGGAGTTGTTAGAGTAAACCCTATTAAACACATATAAAACGTAACAACAAGAGAGGGAAGTTGGATATCCAGCTTTTTTAATAGGACAGAATAGATTGCCCAGTTTAATGTACTTAAAATCATTAACAGGTAACCGATATTAACTGGAAGCTGAAGTGAATGCTGATTGCTAGAAG
>NZ_JAVFHM010000152.1:0-1427 GCF_041954005.1 Priestia sp. BR_2
ATATCTAACATGTAAATTAATTAGGAGATTATGGGGATGGACGATACACGTGTAACGCAGAAAGTACTATTAGAAGAAATAGAACACGTTAAGGAAATTACGGTAAATATAACTTTTAAAAAAGGAATTGTAAGTGATAACATGGGAAAGGTAAGTCAAGCATTAGATAAGAAGCTAAATGAATTAGAAGAAATTTACAAAAAAAGCTCTTACTTCATGGGACTGACCCCCTAGAGTGAGACAAATAAAAAACACCTTTAAGTTAAAAAACGGGTATGTAGTACCTAACAATAACTTGGAGGTGTTTTTTCTATGGGGACAAGAGTCAGTTATCCGGTAGAAATAAAATTAAAAGCGATTGAAATGAGATTAGCTGGTATACCTGTAAAAGAAGTATTATCACAGCTGAATATTCGCAATCATACCCAATTAAAAACGTGGATGATATGGTATAAAAATGGAGAAATGCATCGATTTGAACAGCCTGTAGGCAAGCAATATTCATATGGGAAAGGTCCTGAATTTAAGAGCGAGACGTCTAAGTTAGAGGCAGAGAACCGGCAGTTAAAGCAACAGATTGAGATCTTAAAAAAGTACAAGGAATTGGAAAGGAAGTGGTACCAGAAATCGTAGTGAACACAGTGGAAGAGCTAAAAGGTCAGGTGCCTATTTATCAAATCTGTTTACATCTTAATATCCCTCGATCCACTTACTATCGTTGGAAGCAACATACAAAACGGGATACATTAAAGAAATGGATGGAACAACAAGTTGGTGAACAATGTCATAAACACAAGTTTCGATATGGCTATCGAAAGATTACAGCATTACTCAATCGAACGATGAAGATTAATCATAAGTTTGTGCAGCGTGCCATGCACAAGTATGGTTGGCAATGTCGCGTAAAACGGAAGAAACGTCAGCGAACAGGGCAACCTTATCAGGTTGCAGAGAATGTATTAAATCGTGAATTTCGAGCTGATCGTCCTCTTCAAAAACTAGTTACGGATATTACCTACTTGCCTTTTGGACCCAAACAGTTGTATCTTTCAAGTATTCAGGATTTATTTAACGGAGAAATCATTGCGTATTCCATTGGTGATTGTTAAAACGTAGCGTTTGTTTTAGATACGTTAAGTCAACTTCCTTCTTTGCCTGAAGGATGCACGCTGCATAGCGATCAAGGTTCCGTGTACACATCGTATGCTTATCAACAAAAAATCAAAGAAAGAGGCATTACCATGAGTATGTCCCGCAAAGGGACTCCCGCAGATAATGCCTCTATCGAATCGTTTCATTCCTCGCTAAAGTCTGAAACGTTCTACCTTGACGAGTTGACATACACTACGACCACCATCGTAGAGCAAACCGTCAAAAGCTATATTACTTATTATAACAATGCCCGTATTCAAACAAAACTAAACAAC
>NZ_JAVFHM010000153.1:0-1072 GCF_041954005.1 Priestia sp. BR_2
GTTGTTACAGCAAATATTTTTGGTGAGGTAATTAAGATTACTGTACCTATTTTAACTTTAGTTACAATCCTCGGATTTATTTATTCTTTTTTTATCAAAGGTAAACAGAAAATCCCTTTTGTAGCATTACATTTTGTTTCCTTATGTGCTATTTCGTTTGGTATATATCTTACTATTAGTTTTCAAGGATTTGCACCTTAAGAAATATTCACATAAAAAAAGAACCCTTTACTCATATAAGCAAAGGGTTTTCAAATTTACCGGAATAGATTAAGAAATATAAAAACCATTATTATAATCTTGATAAAACATCTATGATCTCCTTAGGTTGTGTTATAACCTTATCTGCACGTCCTGTGTTTAAAAGTTCTACTGAGTCGAATCCCCAAGATACTGCTATACAAAAAAGGCCATTTTTCTTAGCTGCTTTGATGTCTCTTAGTTCGTCACCTACATAAACCACATTTTCTTTCTTTAAATCATACTTTTTCAAAAATGAAGAAATATCTTTTGATTTAGAGAGAGGACTAAAAGAAAAATAACTATAATCAAATATGTTAATAGAATTATTTATTAAAAATTCATTCAGTACAACTTGATTATTACTTGTTGTAAATCCTATTTTATAACCCCCCTGTTTTAAAAGTCTGAGAGTGTCTTTCATTCCAGGCACAGGTTCCAAATTAGGAATATATTGTTGAAATCTTCTTTTTATAGCGATCCCAACTAAGGGCATTTTATATAAAGGTAGATTAAGTATCTTGCATCTATTACGTATCGATAATGCACTCAAATAAGGAACATCTTCTTCCGAAATTTTTTTGTATCCCTGCTTCTCAGCAATTTCGTTATACATATCAATTGCTAAAAATTTTGTATTTGTAATGGTCCCGTTGAAGTTAAAAAGAATTACTTTTTTCATACACTTCTCCTTATATCTTATTTTCAAAGAATATTGTTTATTTTAATGTTAAACAATCAATTTCTGGATTAAAATAGCATAATCCCGTTTATATTTTCAGTTAAGTTAAACTTTACAATTATACCATATAATTGAAATAAAAAAGAGAGG
>NZ_JAVFHM010000154.1:0-53674 GCF_041954005.1 Priestia sp. BR_2
GGGGAAAGGTTGAGGGGTCGGGTAACTCTATCCGCAACTTCGCAGGAAACATTAATGCTGAAAGCATTCCTAATATGTCCAAGCAGGAAATCTTGGATAGCTTACCAAAGAACTGGGAGTATACTGATAATAACGGTTTTGTTCATATTCGAGATGTAAACGGAAACATTCGCATGAGAATCGACCCACCTGATAAAGTCACCAAATATGACCATGTTCATTTGTTTGATGAAAGTGGTAACCCAATCGATGTTAGTCTGAATGTGGTTGACAGAAAAAGTCCTGATGCTCATATTCCATATAAAAAATGAGGTGATACAGTGAAAGCTAAAGAGATCCTGGGTAAGATTGAAGCAATGCATTACTGGGATGCTAGAGTACTAAAATTTGATTCGAGTTTTTTTGGCGACGAATTAATACTTATTTTTGAGGACACAGAGAGTGACGTCAAATTGTCCTTTACGGGATGTTCTAAATTTTCCTTTATTACAAATGTAGATGATAGGACAAAACCTTTAAGAGAGTTGACTAGACCACAAATTCCTTATTTTCTACAAGATATCGAAGTTACAGATGTTCAAAGTGAAGGTTATCAATTACTAAATTGTAAAATTACAATGCCTCCTCTTAATGCCGAAATTGTCTGTAAATCAATTTCAGTTGAGAAGGTATAGACGAAGATTTTGAATGCCTTTCGAGTGATTCATGAAAGAATGAAACAAAGCCCAAAATGTGGCATCACCCGTTTTAGATAAAAAGGGATCACTAGTAGTAGGAATGATTACATATTCCTTTATTTTAAGTTGATCGATATGCGGAATCTTCGCAAAAGCGATGGTCCCTCACACATATATCAAGCCGAGCGAAAACGCAGGGCCGTTCCCTGTATTCGCTCGGTTTTTCGTTATGACAGCCCCTTCCTAAGAACTTGAAACAAAATTGAGACAGTCTCTGTTCCATTGTTATATTACACTTAATTAAAGAGGTTGAAATTTATCAGATCACGTCGTGTTTCTATGACTCATCGATGACTGTACTGATGCAAAGGAGAAACCTGTTTATGAAAAAAATGTCCATCCTTCTGGCTGTAATGCTCATCTTTTCGATGGTGCTTGCTCCCTTGGCTTCCGCTCAGCCCGTGGTCCGGGCTGGTTACGACTCTGTTCCGGCTGAAGAGTCCGGTTGGGTTCTCGTAGGTACGGCCGAAGAACTGGCCTATATCAATCGGAATCAAGCGTCCTACCTGGATCGGAATATCCGATTAACCAGCGACATCGATATGACCGGATACGATTGGGTCCCGATGGGCAATGAAGCGGCAGCCTTCAGTGGAATATTCGACGGTGGGGGATACCGGATTGAAGGTCTTAAGATCGAGGGCGGCGCACTGCAGGATGTCGGATTCTTCGGCCACGTGTCGGGTACGATTCGTTATCTGGGTGTCACGGTTCAAGTTCACGGCGGCAGCTATGCCGGGGGATTGGCCAGTCATCTGATCGGCGGCATCATCATCAACTCGCATTCTCAGGGCACTGTTACGAGCGGCAATACCGGTTATACAGGCGTGAGTGTAGCAGGCGGGTTGGTCGGTGTGGCATACGATCATTCCAGTATTATTCGTTCTTCTTCATCCGCTGCCGTCAAGAGCGGTGATGCCTCCAACCAATATGCCGGGGGGCTTGTCGGTTCCCAAGGTGCAGGCTCCATCAGCGACTCATATGCCACGGGATCGGTTACCAACTGGGGAGATGATGACTTTTTCTTTGGAGGCGGATTGGTGGGGCACCTAGTATATGGGGCTATTTCCAATAGTTACTCGTCGACAGCTGTCACTCAATCCGGAAAATTCAGATATGGCAGGATGGGCGGCTTTGTTGGTTTTATTTTCGATTCGACGAATCCCTCAATTCATGCCTCGTATTTCGATTCCGTTGCTACCACCCAAACCAGCGGCGTAGGAGATGGTAGTGGTACAGGCTCGATTCACATTACGGGCCTTACGACCAACGAAATGAGGGAAGCATCCAATTACCAAGGCTGGGATTTCACCGATATCTGGGCCGTCGATGCCGGTGTTAATGGAGGATATCCTTATTTTCGTCCGGACATTTTGACAACCGATTTACCGCGGGCGGTCAAGGACGCTCCTTATTCGATTGCGATAGACGCTTTTGACGGCGCAAGGGGGGGCTTGACTTGGAACGCCTCCGGACTTCCTGACGGCCTGGCGTTGACGGATCACGGCATGCTCAAAGGCAGACCTACGGTGAGTGGCGAGTTTCAGGTAACGGTCTCGGCGACCGATGCGGGCCAGAACACCGTTAGCGCAGTATTGACTCTGTATGTGGATGAACCGGCACCGGACATCGACGGGCTTTCTATTCGTCCAGGCAGCGCGAACGGTTCGACGAGCGTGACGGCGGTTCCGGGGAATCCGGGGCATACGTTTGCTTATTTGCTCGGGCCAGATGCCGGTGAGCGTCCCCTATTGGGAGATGCTCTGCCTGGCGAAGCAGCCTTGTATTCGTTAGGTACGGACATTGTGGATCCAATCCCGGGTCAATATCTCCAGGTGTTTGAACTGGATGCACAGCAGCGCATCCAGGCATGGAGCGTTATCCAAGTGGAAGCGAGCCATATTCGTAACACCATCCCCGTTACGGGGGTGAGTCTGGATCAGACGGCTTTGACTCTTACGGCAGGAGGTGCTTCACAGAAGCTGACAGCCGTCCTTATGCCGGCGAATGCGACGAATCAGGCGGTATCCTGGAGTTCCAGCGATTCAAGCGTCGCCCAGGTGGACCAGAGCGGCGAGGTGACGCCGGTCGCTGAAGGTACGGCGGTCGTTACGGTGACTACCGTCGACGGCGGGTTCACGGCCACCGCAGCAGTGACGGTACATTCGGCTCCAACGGATACGGGGACGGTGACCGGCGCAGTCTATGGTACAGGGAATACACCGCTGGCCGGTGCGGCGGTATCGGTGGGTGGTACGAAGGATATGACCGACGCCGAGGGGAGATTTGCACTGAATAACGTAGCGGCAGGCCGCCATGAACTCACGGTGACGGCAGCGACGTATAACGATTATGCGACAACCGTAAATGTCCTAGCCGGGGAGACGGTCGACGTAGGACGCATCGATTTGAGAGCTGCCTATACCCCAGAACCGGAACTCCCATCCTATAGCTGGGTTCCAGTTCCTGCTCCTTCTCCTGCGCCGGATCCAAGAATGATCGTAACGATCAACGGCAAACAAGTTCGGGTCACCGCCAAAAAAGAGCAGGAGCATGACGGGCGCACCGTTCTGAGACTGATACCGGACTCCGATCTCGTTCGGTCATGGATCGCCGGCGGGGAGGATATCGTTATCGATATCGACAATGAGGATCCGGTGGTGAAGGTCGATTTTCCGGCTGAAGCGCTGCAGGTTCTCCTTGCGGCGAAGCCGAATGCAGCCATTCGCATTGGGGTGAACGGGGCAAGCTACAGCGTTCCGCTGCACGTGCTGAGCGACCTCCCGAACCGAGCGACCGTAACGGTTGTCATCGCGAGAATGACGGATTCTGCAAACCGTGAGCTGGATGAGGAATTGACCCGTCAAGGCTATGACATGCTGGCTAGGCCGACGATTTTTGAGCTATACAGCGACGTCAATGTAAAAATCGAAGCGGAAGGCACGTATTTGGAGCGCACATTCTCGATGAACGGTGCGGCAGAACCCGACCATTCCACCGTCGTTTGGGTGGATGAGGCAGGGAAGCCGCGCTTCGTCCCTTCCGTTTTTGAAGGAGAGACAGTGACTTTTTATGGCGCATATAACGGCGTGTTCACCGCGGTTCGCTCCAACCGAACCTTCGGGGATATCCAGGGACATTGGGCGCAAAGCGACATCGAGCGGATGGCGAACAAGCTGATCGTGAACGGATCGGCTGACGGCACGTTTGATCCTAACCGTACGGTGACCCGCGCCGAGTTCGTCGCGATGCTCGTACGTGCGCTCGGACTAGCCGAGAAGCCGCAGCTTTCTTCCTATTCGGACGTGGGGCCGAACGAAGTTTGGCATGCCGGTGCGATAGGGGCCGCATCCGCGGCTGGCTTGATTGAAGGCTACGCCGACGGTTCGTTCCGACCGGACGCTAGGATCACGAGAGAGCAGATGGCGGCGATGCTGGGCAGAGCCGTCCGATATGCCGGCGAGCTTCCGCGACAGGACACATCTGCGTTGGAACGCTTCTCGGACCATGCCCAGGTATCCGATTGGGCCAAGGGATCGGCTGCCGAGCTGCTGGCTGCGGGCATGATCGAAGGCGTTGGGAACGCGGCGTTCGCCCCGCAGGCGTATGCTACGCGTGCTCAAAGCACGGTTCTCTTAAACCGAATGCTGCTCTACTTGAATTTCATGAACTGATTGCAGCTGAATAGCTGGCGCGCACATTCCAACCGAGAATGTGCGCGTTTTTTTGCTTTTATTCCGTAATGGAGCCTATTTGAAGACTCGAAACATAGTATAGTATAAAAAAATAGCAGGTTTACTAGTTGTAAGATTCAACGGGCGAAGAGCGGATGGAGTGAGATGTAACGAATGGAGAAGATTGCAAAACATCGCATCATCGGTTTGGATCGGGAAATGATGAGTTTCACGGATTGGCTGGCGGATCCCCGGGCGCTGACATCCATTTTTTCAATATCAGGAATTGGCGGCATTGGCAAAACAACGCTGCTGCTGCAAATGGCCCGCACGGCAAGGCAGTCCTCGGTGCGTTCCCTTTGGCTGGACGGGCAAGGAGGCTTAACGACGTCGGGCGCTTTTCTGGCGAGTCTGGAGATGAGTCTTGCAACCGAATACGGCAGAACCAGGGCTCCGGAATCCGCGCTGCTGCCATACATCATTAACGAGCTTCAGCTGCAGCGTACCGTGTTATTCATAGACAATGGGGAGGAGATCGAAAAGCTGGAAGGGTGGCTGTTCTCCCGCTTTCTTCCTGAGTTGAAGTCCGCTGGCGTGTTGATCGTATGTGCCTCGCGCAATGGACTGCCTTTCAAGTGGCAGACGAATCCGGAATGGAAGTCCCAAATCCAAAGGTTCCCTTTGCGGCTGTTTACGCGAGAAGAGGTCTACGATTATTTAGACGGCAGCGGCTTGTCTGCGGAATGGCAAAGGGCTATTGCCGAGAAGACGGAAGGCCATCCGTTGTCGCTTGCCTTGACCGTGGATATGCTGCTATCCGAGTCCGTGGAGCAGTGGGATGTATGGCGAGAGGTTCCGGCTGTATTGAGCGCCGAATTTTTGCGGGAAGCGGCTTCTCCTGGCGTGTACCGTGCGCTGACGGTTTTGTCGCTTCTGCCTGCAGCCGACGAGAGCATGCTGAACCGGTTGTTGGATACGCCCTTGGAAGGGGCGGACTATTACCATCTGAGGGCACTTTCGTTCGTACGGGATACGGCGGATGGGATAACGCTGCATCAGGTCGTTGCTCGAATGTTGCGGGATGACTTCGCGCGCAGAAATCCAACACAATACGAAGCGGTGCGACATCAGGCGTTCGTTCTGCTGGCCGAACGATTCCATTCGGTCGATCAACGGATGCAGATGCGCCTGAGCGCCCACATCTTGGAGCTGTACCGCGAATTTTTGCCTTCGGCCCATGCATATGCCAATTTCTCGTCAAGCCTGAAACCCGGCGAACAGAAGCCGTTTCGGCAGGAGGATATGCCTTATTTGCAGCGTTTTTTGCAGGCGTCTATTCGGGGTTCCGACTGGCAGTCCGAACTGGTCGACTCTGCCGATTACCTGGTTTTGCTGGAGGAGATTGCAGCTCATTTTCCTGAAGGAATCTTTATCGTGCGGGACGAAAAAGGGACGCCGTTGGCGTTCTGCGCAGGCGTATGGCTGCATGCCTTAAGTATGCCCTTGTTGGAACGATATGCGCCTGGGTGCAGGGGGATGCTGGGAGAGGAGGCTTCCTCGCTGCATCGGCTTCCTCCGGAGGCGGCCGATACGATATTTGTGCTGTTATCCGCGGTAAATTACGAACAGTCCCTGTATCGTCCCGAAGAGCTGGGGGCTTTGCTGATGCAGCAATGGCTGGTTCACATGACTGGCGGTCTGCGGGGGATTTTGGCGGCGGGGGATCCGCAATTGAATTCCTTATTGTCGATCCTGGGATTCAAAGCATGCGGGAAAGCGACGGGATATGCGGGCATCGAATTGACGACATGGGAGCTGGATTTTAGGCAAACGAGCTTTGATCAGTGGATTCAGCGGATCATCCGGCAAACGGAGACAGCAGCAGGACAACCGGCACATCAACGGGAGGATGAGTATCCCCGGGCCATTGATAGAAGCGTAATGAAGCAAATGCTGGAACGGCTGTTCGATCCGGACAAGCTGGAGGAACTCCCTGTCATTCGGCGATTGGGTTTGGACGGGATGCAGGTGAGGGATATCATCCAAGGGATTCTGGCCGACGGACGTCCGATGGAACCTTTGACAATATTGGAGAAGGAAATTCTCATCGCAAGTTATCTGCGCAAGGACCGGAACAAAAGCCAGCTCGCAGCATCCTTTCATATGAGCAGAGCCACTTTTTACCGTCATATGCGTTTGGCCGAAAAACATCTGGCTTTTGTGCTAAGCGATTTGATGAGGTCCGGACTCTGAGCACGCATAGTAAAGGCGTAGTTAAGCTGTAGGATCCCATAGTTCATTTACACGGGTTGCAGCATAGGACAAGCGAAATACGCATCTCTTTAGGAGGTGCGTTTTTGGTGATCCATTTTTAGAGATGCTTACGCTGCTGCTAAAACGGAAATTACCATGATACTAGAAACAGAGCGCTGTGGGGCTTCTGAACCATATAGGAGCATGAAGGCTTCGCTTCATCCAAATTGCATACTCCCATGCCTTTGATATGAAGGACTCTGGAACCTTTTCCATATCCTAGAAGATGGATACAATAAGGTCCAATGAAACGTTGGAGAGGATGCAAATGCCTAGAATACTTGTCCCGCCCGAGGTATTGATTCGGGTATCGGAGGAAGCCGCCAGGGCAGCGGAAGAACTGGAAACGACCAAGAATCGGCTGGACCAGCAGATTACGTATATGATGTCTTCGTGGGAAGGAACTACCCGTTCGCGGTTTTTCGAAGATTTTCAGCGTGCCTACGGCGAAATGAATAAAACGATTGAGCATCTACGGATCATCGGCCAGGAATTGAAGACCATTGCTTTCCGGTTCATCTCAGCTGATATGCGTGAAGATCTCATGATCGCGGCAGCTGCAGCGAGCGCTGCGAACGAACCCAAAACGTTCTGGGACCATGCGGGGGACTTCTGGCAGGGGCTGCAGACCGGGGCGAAATCCGTGGCAAATTCGGTAAAGGATGCGGCTACATCCTTGGTGGAAGACCCGCTTGGCACTGCCAAGGACATGGCCTATAATGCAACTATCGGGACGGCGGAAGAGATCATCGACACGGCGGTCTGGGGAGGCAAAATGATTTTTGATGCCGATACCCAGGAGAAATTCGCCGCAGACGTTGAGGCGTCGGGCGGCGCGTCCAATTACATGGGTCAGCAGGCTGCCATGATCCTGGCCGGCTTGGCGACACGCCGAATCGGCGTGAAGACTCACCCGCACCTGAAGCATGATTCGGGTGGGGATGGGGGGAAGGTTGTTGAGGGTAAGATTGTTGGGGATAAGGGTAACTTCACAGTTGACCCTGCAATGAAGGTGGACGATGAACGAGCAGGAGTCTTGAAAAACGGTAGTTACATTAAAAATCCAACATCACAAAATATTAATGATCTAATTACTAGTTCGGGTAAAATAGGTAGTAAACAAATGTCAGGTCAGTATATGTATGCAGTTGATACAAATGGTAACATAATTATCGGCACAAGGGCAGGTCAGAGAATGCCCCATCCGACGCTTATTGGTGGAGAGAATCCACAAGTTCAAGCGGCTGGGATAGTTGAAATCAGAGGTGGCCAGATATATAAAATCGACAATGCAAGTGGACATTATAAACCTAGTGTAGAATCACTTAAAGCTGCTGAGGAAGCATTTAGTAAACTTCCTTCTTCGACATTCGGCTCTAAGTTTCAAGGATATGTGCCATTTGATAAATAGATTTAAGGAGAGGGTTTCTGTGGCAGGTACATGGGGGATTTATCCATGGTTTGAGGAAGATGGAGAAGAATTAATTGATGAACGCCATAGGGATGAGTTTCGTAGATTAAAACCTTATGGAAAAATATTTCGGTGTGTTGGAGAACGAGACGAATTTATTGAGGTGCAATATAATGACCACAGTTACTTGGTCAAACCTCAGCTGTTCAAAAAAGTCCCTACGCCAAAATTTAATTTTGGTGACACTATTAGACTTAGAAAAAAACCGGAGGTTATTGGAACTATTTCCGAAATCAACTGGCATAATCAGACTGAAAAAGAAATGTACTTTATTGAAGTTGACGGTAAGAAAAAGTCATCCCGATACTTTAGCGAAGATTTAATAAGTATGGAGTGTGAGTAGTGGATATTACAAAATTAAGTAAAGAAGTATCATATGCCTTAAGACATGCACCATGGGAGTATGAGTTAGAATTAGATGATGAAGGATGGGTAAGCATTGAACAGATTCTAATTGCATTGCGCCGTGACAAACAATGGGAATCTATAACCGAAAATGATTTAATTGAAATGATTGATAAATCAGATAAAGCACGGCATGAAATTTTGAATGGAAAAATACGAGCTTTGTATGGTCACTCTGCACCGCAAAAAATATTGAAAGTAATTGGAACTCCGCCAACATTACTTTATCATGGGACAGCTAGACACTTAGTCGAACAAATTTTGCACGAGGGACTTCGACCAATGGGTAGACAGTATGTTCATCTATCCGTTGATAGAGAAACAGCATATTTGGTCGGAAAGCGTAAAGATCCTAGTCCCGTCCTGCTAGTAGTTCGAGCTGAGCAGGCTTCAAATGAAGGATGTAACTTTTATCAAGGCAATGATGCTGTATGGTTAGCTGACAGTGTTCCTGCGAGGTTTATTTCTGAAGAATAGTTGTAACCAATTGATTCATCTTAATTGGGTTTATAACTTTTAAAAGGCTTATTCCAACCTGAAGAAGAGTTAGGAATAAGCTTTTTTGCACGCTCTAGAAAGAAGAAACGAAGACCAAAAAATGTTGAAATGAGGAGGAGTAAAATGGCTTCGTATGTATTGTTATTAAAAGAACACGAAGATAATGATATAGTTGTTTACAGATTTGGTCCAAACGAAGACGTTATGGGGAAAATTGAATTGAATAAGACTACTAAGAAGTTTGCTGAATTAGAGCCTTTGCCTGACCCAAGTATTCCAAATAAATTTTATTTTGATAGAGCTGCTCAAAGATTGGTGGTTTGTTTGGTTCGGGAGGGGGGCAAGTTCCCGGAAAGAACTGCATTTGAATCATGAAATATTTTAAAAGGTGGTGGGGGCTACTGAGTGCCGAATGAGCCCCGCATTTAACCAATAAAACATATCATTCATGTAACTCCCTTATGAAGATTTCCTCATTTCGTTTGTATGCACACTAATGCTTGAATCTTATAATCTCCTAACGCTATACCGTTCCGTGGAATAGGTCGATTATGGTCAGATATCACCATGATTGGCCTGTTTTTTGTTATTTACGCACTTTCTTACGGTTTATCGATAAGAAGTTAATGGGGTATTAAAGGGTCCTAAATCCACATTTTTTCCAAAAGGGAATGGACACCTCAACAGGTGGTAGATGCAGTAAATGAAGCTTTTAATAATAAAGTAAATATAAAAAACAATAGATATATTGGGAAAACAAGCAGTGGTATGGAAATTGAAATTATTTTAAGGAACGATAAGATAATTTCAGCTTTTCCAGTATATTAAGATGGAGGATGCCTGTTTATGATTAAGTATAAGTATAAATTGAAATATATGGACGAATTCAATATCGTCGTAATGGATTTTGATGAAGAAAAATCATTGGAGTATGCCAATATGATAAGTGATCCTTTAGGATCTGATATACCTTGGAGATTTAAGGATTTAAAAAATGATATTGATCACTATATTGATTTATTGAAGGGGAAGATACCTGAATATAGACATGGAGGAAATGCTTCAAGCGTTATATCTTATAGGGATTGGACCATAATTGAGGATCCATTTTACGACGAAGATGAGGTTGAACCGATCTGTAAATTAGAAACAATTGAGTTTGTAAAAATTATATTAGTTTGGGCTTATGAAACCTATAAATATAAAAGTAGAAAAGGAGTTATTGCTCTAAAGGAAGCAGAAATTGCTATGAATGGGATTGAGAAAAAATTGAAAGAAGTTAAGGGTTTGGAGAATATTGAGTGTCAATAATATATTAATGAACATAAATAAGATAATTTTGAAGGAAATCTAGAGTGAAACTACTTGAACGTGCTAAGGGAACTTACGCCGATAAGCAGATTCCAGGGAAAGTTGAAATATGGATTAACAATGGAAAGGTAACGAATTAGGAGGAATCAAAATATGGCTCGATTACAATGTAAGTGTGGGAAGTACTTATCCACGGTTGAGGCTCCGAACGATGTTCAATTGCATGTCTATACAGATAGGGAATGGGACGAGATTATAAACATGGGAGATTCTATAGACCCGCTTTTAATACCTGATCCTAAGAGAGAAGTATGGAGATGTACTAATTGTGATAGAATTTACGTTTTTAACGAGGATAATACGTAAGTAAAGTCTATATAGTAGAACAGCAGTAAGAAGAACAACATGATGAATGCTTATTCCAACTTAGTAATGGGCTTTTTTCACGCTCAATGAAGCGGTCTTGTTATCCGGGATAAGGGATAAGATCATCGAAGCCCTTGAGGGTTCGGGCACTGTGGAAAATTGCAATAAAGGAGTAATGGCTTATGAAACTTGTAGGTACAATTGAAAAAATAATCGTAGATGGTTATGAACGACTTATTTATATAAGCTTCACTGCAATAGAAAAAAAGTTATGGTGTCACTTCATTCAACATGAGGAGTATTTAGAGGAGGGGAAAACCTCTGAAATTCTTCGTGTAGGACAAAATCTAACTTTTATTGTTGGAATTGACTTAGTTAATGATTATTCAGTTATTACTAAAGAATCGGAATTTATTGAAGATGTGCTACAACCTAAAAGTGAATCCCCCCATAGTATAGTTTCAGCTACTGTTATTGAGAAAGAAGATGATTACACATTGCTTTGTGATGTTGAAGGGTTCGGTAGAAACATAGTCGTGGAGTTTGAAGAAAAAGTTAATGTAGAAACAGGAACAAGTCTAAGATTAAAAGGGAATTTAAAAGTGGAGCTTAAATGACTAAACGAATAGCTTCTGGGCAGTCCAGTGCAGGATAAATCCCTCAATCATACATATACTTTATTAATACCGTAATAAGGAATGGTTACATGGCTATTGAGTATTCACTTAGAATCGGAGAAGCAGTACCTGAACCTCTTTTAGTTCAAGAACTCGAGTCCATGGGATATAAAAATATTGACGTAGTAGAGTTATCTAGAGGAATTGAAATTCGTTCTTTTGAAGAAACACTAGGTTTAACACTATACTTAACAGAATCTGGTGCATATCCATATAACGCTTATAATACTCCGTTTTTGAAAAATGAGTTTGTGTACGAAAGTGCATTAAGTTTCCGATTCATAAACAACCTGCACAGCAATAAATCTTTTGAGTTTATGTTAGCATTGGTATTTAATTTAATGAAAAACCATAACGCAAATGCTTTATTTTTATCAAATGGTGATAATGAACTTTGCTTCTTTTCTAAAGGTTGTGTATATTTAGAAAATTCATCACATGTTTGGGATACGGGGTGTTTTGCTGAGATTCTTAAGGGGCATAGATACAGTATTTTCGATGGAAATCATATTTTATTAGAAGAATGAGAGTGAAATCCTCCGCACACATTATAAACACAACCCAAAAGACGTGACTTGGAAATGACCAACCGGCGATCCTTCCCATCACGTCTTTTTGCGTGGACTATCCTTTATTAGGCAGCTGATAGAGCTGTGCCTGGTCCTCGAAGAGTAACCGATGCAAAACATGAGAAATTTTATGCTTGCTGTCGATGCCAATTAAGAACTGCGTTTGTGCCGATAAAAAGAGGAAAAAACACCATATATTCGAATATACTCTAGAAACCATAAGAAGAGAGGGATACGCTGATGAATATGCAGACGCTAGCCGAGAAAACGAGTGCCGGCTTGTTTAACGATATCCTACAACGTGATTTTTCGCAGAACATGATTTCGGAATTGGAACAGATGAACGCAGTCCAATTGGAAAACAAATTGAAAGACATATTAGCAGTACCAATAGATATATCCAAGCAGAGGGTATTCGAATATCTTCAACTGTATTATTCAGCATCCTGGCAGAATCTCTTCACGGAGCTGAATGTGCCCCGTGCTTTAAGTCTTTTGGAAGTCGGTGCAGGCGATGTCATTTACATTCCCAAGGCTGTAGACGCCTATTCCCATGAAGCGGGGTCCTATGTGACGGCCAACCTCAACAGGGAGCTGACACAACATTTTCAGGAGAAAACAAAAGGAATGGACGTCAGCATACGGGTTGTTGAGGACGATGCCGCCAATATCGGTTTATATTATCCGGAGTCCTCTTTTGACGTTGTCGCTTTTCATCACGCTATTAACGATATCATCCAGACCATTATCGCTGAGCGTGAGGGCATTGATACAGTAAATCAAGATTGGTGGACGATCGAGCCTCTAATGCTGCAAGCTGTTATGGATTATCACCGCAAAGGTACTTTAAAAGATGCAGCGTATCAGGCGTTTATCCAAATCATGGACACAAGCTGTAAGCAGTTAAAAAGCGGAGGATACATGATATTCGATAACATTACCTATGCCGGATATGATGAAATGGGTTATTCCTCCGAATTTCACAACGACTATATACAACTGGCTAGAAGTTGGATCAGCGAAGCGAATCTAGGTCTGGAAGAGATCGAAGTCGATTCGTATGATAAACGATGGTGGATGATATGGAGAAAAGTATGAGCTCCTTATCGAAGTCATTGTCAGGAGGGATTTAGTAGTGAGTAAGCCGGTTATGCAGGTCGCTCTGGTCGTCGGACCGGATTGCGATATGGAGAGCCAAGCCGTAAGGGCGGCTCTGGAGTATTTCGGGGTGCGCGTCTTTACATATTGGATCGGGAGGCCGAATGATCTGATCTCCGTCTTGTCAGGCGATGATCTATATGAAGGCACCGATATGATGTTGTTGAACTTTCACGGGGATGAGGGCAGCATGATCATGCCGGAGCTCGGCGAAGAGGTATACGAGAAGGATGAACCGAGGGGCGGCTTCGGGCCAGGCGAAATTAAGCGTTATGCGAATTTGGACGGGAAGACGGTGATCGCGAACGGCTGCTCGCTGGGGGATCCAGCACTGGCCGACGCTTTCCTGAAGCGGGGCTGCAGGATGTATATCGGGCCGGATGACTACCCGGACGGCAACGATGCGCTGATGTTCGTTCTCCGGCTGTTCTATGAGATCGTTCAGCAAGGACGGGACGTGAAGGAAGCCTTTGCGCAAGCGGTGGCGATGAGTGGTGAGCTATCCATGTACCGGCTGTATGAACGACAGGAATCATAGATAAAGATGCTACACCCCTGCTCATGCCTAGCAGGGGTGTGTGTGCAAATATAAGTGCGATAGAGTACCTCTAGTAACCAGATTCCCCGTTCTATCCATTCTTCTCCTCGAAATATTCCTGATACTGGCTCGGCGTGACGTGGGCGTACTTCTTGAAGATGCTGATAAAATACTTGTAATCACTGAATCCGATATCCTGCGCGATGGTGTAGACCTTGTTGTCGCCTGACTTCAGTAACTCGATCGATTTCTGGATGCGGTAACGGTTAAGAAATTCATTGAAGGTATAGCTTGTCTCCGCCTTGAACTTCTGGTTCAGGTAATAGGCGCTTAAGCCGAGCTCTTCCACGAGGTCATGAATGCTGATCTTCTTGGCATAGTTCTCCTGTACATAGGCGATCATTTTGGACACGTATTTCGAGGTTTTGGTTTCCTTCTCCAGAAATTTGCTGTTCAAAATCTCTTCTTTTTCCTGCGGATGATTCGAAATTACTTCATATTTGCGGATTAAATCCACTTTGGCTTTGGCTGATTCGAGTGCCGTTACCAGCTGCTCATCCTCTAAGGGCTTCACCAGGAATTCGGTGACGCCTAACTGGAGTGCCTGCTGCGCCAGGTGGAATTCATTATAACCGGAGATAATGATGCTGCTGAAGGTATGCTGGCGCAGTCCTTCCCGAATCATCGAGATGCCGTCCATGATCGGCATGGTGATGTCGGTTATGACGATATCAGGCCTCAGCTCGCAGATCTTCTCGTAGCCGTCCTGTCCGTTAAGTCCTTCTTCAATGACGATGCAATCGTATTGAACCCAATCGATGCTGAACCGGATGCCCCGGCGAATCATATCCTCATCTTCGACCAGCAGTACTTTAAACATGATATTCACTCCATTCGTAAGGAATCGTAAGGACGACACAGGTGCCTGTTCCTTGCGTGCTGTCAATGTGGATGCCGGACGCTTCGCCATATAGAAGCACCAAACGGCGATGAACGTTGTACAGCCCGATATGCTGCGTCGTGTTTGTCTGGCTTTGCAGAATCCGGTTCACTTCCTGCAGTCTCTCTTTACTCATGCCTTGCCCGTTGTCGCGAACCTCGAGAATGAGCTTGCCGGCGGAGGTGTGGATGTTAATCTCGATCAGCACATCACTTTGATTCTCATACCCATATTTGATAGCGTTTTCGATAATCGGCTGCAGCAGAAGCTTGGGGACGTACACATCCAGCGTTTCCTCGGCTACGGTAATCCGATAGTCCAGCCGGTCATTGAACCGGATTTGCTGCAGCTTCAGGTAATCCCGGACATAATTCATGTCATTCTTCAGCTGGACGCTGCGGTCATGTCCGATGCTGTATCGAAGCAATCGGGATAGGATCAGCACGATCTCCTGGGCTTGATTCGCGTCAATCTTAATGGCATAGCGCAGCGTTTCGAGCACATTAAAAATAAAATGCGGATGGAACTGCGATTGCAGCTGCTTCACCTCGATAATCGTGCGGAGCTCCGACAGCTCTTTGTTTTTCTCGATCAATTCTTTCAGCCGATCCAGCATCACGTTGTACTCATTGCCGAGTATTTGAAACTCGTCATTCGTCTGAATGTCGACATAGCCGTTGAAGTTCCCTTCGCGCAGCTGGGCTAAAGCGTGTATGAGTTTATCGATCGATTCGGAATTGCGCGCCGACATTTTGTTCGCCAGGAACTGGATCAAGACCCAGAGCAGCAGGCTGGCCGCAAGGACAAAGAAAGAAACCGTATAATAGGTGTACTGCTCCGATTTGTAGGAATTCAGCGTAATGACTTGGATCGGCGTGCCAGGAATTCGTTTGGAATATTTGTAGTACTTGCCCCCGTTCAGCAGAACATGTCCCTTGTTATCGACCTTGGGGTTGAATTTATTGAGCACGCCTTTGGTCACATTGCTTGTCGTGGCAATAATGGTGTTGTGTTCATCGGTGATCAGGGCGATTTCATTATTTTGCTCGAAAATCACCTTCTGGATGTCCGATTCGTACAGCTGATAGATGATATAGCCTATCGTCTGCTGGTCCTTCACGATGGCTTTGCCGAACGTGTAGCTCGTATCGCGGTCATGCGAATAGCGGAAGCTGTTCATTTCGGTTAGCGTGTCGCCGGGCCGCTGTTCAATCCGGTGAATGAGGTTGCCGAAGGCAAAATTGGAGTACAGCGCATCCGCAGGGGCTGAACTGGCCAGGAAGACGCCATCGGTATTGACGATATGAAAAATACTTTTGATCTTCTGTCGATTGTTGAAATCATAGAACTCGGAATATACTTGTTCGCTGCCCAGATGGGAGCTTACATAGTTGATTACGGTGGGAGATTCGGCCATCCGATGAATCTCCTCATCATACTGCCGATATACGCCGGATATGGACTGGCTGATGGACTGGGCGGCTTCGGTCGTTTTTTGGGTTAAGTTCAAACGCCCGTTCATAATCGTGAACGCCAAGAACAATACGATTAAGATGGAGAAGGGGATCATCGTATAGACGCGAAACAAATGACGGGTGGATTCCTTGAAATTACGATAAGGTGTTGGTTTCATGCTGCCCTCCATCTGCGATAAGAACCTCGATCCTATTATACTGACTCGCGGTTAACCGCAGATAATCCAAATACATCCAAGCGGCCCTGCATGCTGCAGGCGCCGGCTTGGATGTAGGTCTACGTTATGATTACATTACATTTACATGGAAACTTCCTTTTGTCCGGAAAGCTTCAGGAAAACGAGCAGCGACACGACCGTAATGACGGTAAGAATCGTGGAGAGCGCTGCCGCCACGCCGTAGTTCCCGCGAATGACCTCGGTGTATATGGCGACCGTGACGGTCTTGGTTTTGCCTGTATATAGAATGATCGAAGTGCTTAATTCGGTAATGATGGTAATCCAGCTCAGGATCGCGCCGGAGACGACGCCTGCCAGCATCATCGGAAGCGTAATCCTGAAGAACGTCTTCATCTGGGAAGCGCCCAGGCTGATCGCCGCTTCTTCGATCCCGTCGTTAATCTGATGCAGAATGGCTGCGCTGGATCGTATCGTATAGGGCAGGCGCCGGATGACAAACGAGATGATCATGATGACGGCCGTCCCGCTTAACGCCAGCGGTTTATTGTTGAACGTGATCAATAGGGCGATCCCCAGTATGGAGCCGGGAACGATATACGGGAACATGGTGAAGATATCCAGCGTATTCGTCAACGCATTCTTTCTTCGAACGGTTACGTAAGCAATCAGTATCGCTAACAGAATGATGACGACCAGCGACACGATAGCCAGGAAGAACGTGTTCAGAATGACGCCGCCAATATTACTGAAAGCATCCCGGTAGCTTTGGAGCGAGAACCCTTCAACGAAAATTCTGCCGTTGGATTTCAGGAACGAAGTATAGATGACATAGAGCTGCGGCAGCAGCGCGATTAACGTATACAGATAGATAACCGTATGAGCCGCGATATTGCCGACGCCCTTCTTCTTCTTGGCTTCGATCGGATGCAGTGCGCTCATCGTAAAGGATTTGCGATTGGCTACGAATTTTTGCAGCAGGAATATCGTGGTGGCGAACAGAACGACAATGACGCTGATCGCCGCCGCAAAGCCGTCATCGCCGCCGACCTCACTGATGAACTCGTTAAAGATCAGCACGGGCACGGTTTTATATCCCTCGCCGATCAGCATCGGCGTACCAAAATCGGCAAGCGCGCGCATGAAGACGAGCAGGCCGCCTGCCAGCAAGGTTGGCGTAATAAGCGGGAGAAGCACTTTGCGCATTTTGGCTAAGCCTGTATAGCCCATGCTCTCGGCAGCTTCCATCAGCGATTGGTCCATATTCTTGAGTGCGCCTGATACATACATGAAGATCAGAGGGACCATCTGCAAGGTTAAGACGACTAAGATCCCCGTAAATCCGTAGATATCCGGCATCGTAATGCCGAATGTGCTGCTGACGAATTTCGTAATGACGCCGCTTCTTCCGAGCAGTAGGATCCAGGAGTAAGCGCCAATGAACGGAGCCGACATCGACGAGATCAGAATCAGTACGCGAATGGCCGAGCTGCCTTTGATCTTCACCGTAGCCATAATATAAGCCAGCGGCGTTGCGATAATCGCGGCAAGCAAGGTTACGCTGACGGTCACCTTAACGCTGTTGAAGAGGGCGTTCAAATAGTAGGGCTTACTGAAAAACTTCGTGAAATAGGCAAGGGAAAAATCGCCTGTCGTGCCATTGTACACACTCTTGAACAGCATCGTAAACAATGGCAGGGCCAGAAACAGAATATAGAACACAAAGATCAGTAACGAAATGTTGGTCCAGACATCAAATCGTTTGCGCGTCTCTCTCATAGCCGGACGCCCCTTGTATAGTTCAGTTCGCCGGCCGCATCATAGACATTAATTTTATCTTTTTTCACCTTGAGATAGATGTCTTGACCCGGCTCGAGGATCTGTGACGTTTTCGATTCCTGCGTAATCTCCACGCGTTGACCGGATGCCAAATCCACAAAATAATGGGTGTTCTGCCCCAAAAATACGCTGTGTACGATCGTTGCTTTCATGCCGGTCTGGTCCTCGGTTAATATGAACTCTTCCGGCCGAACCGAGATTTGAACGTTTAGCGTATCAGCCTTGGCATCTGACTTCGGCACCTCGATGTTCGTCATCTCTTCCGAATAGCCGGAGCCGAATGCCAGGGCATAGCTGCCTGCGGATTTTGTTATATTGCCCTCAAGAATGTTGGTCCGACCGATAAAGGTTGCAACGAATACGTTTGCAGGACGCTGGTAAATCTCCTGCGGCGTTCCCAGATGCTGAATCACGCCGGATTTCATGACCGCGATGCGGTCGGAAACCGCCATGGCTTCCTCCTGATCGTGCGTGACGTAGACGGTGGTAATTCCGACCTCCCGCTGAATGTCTTTAATCGCGTTACGCATGTCGACCCGAAGCTTGGCATCCAGGTTGGACAGAGGCTCATCCATCAGCAGGACGTCCGGCCGGATGACGATGGCTCTGGCTAGCGCAACGCGCTGCTGCTGGCCGCCGGACAGGTTCTTCGGCATGCGGTCTTTATAGGGCTCGATCTGAACGACCTTAAGGATGTCATCGACCTTGGCGTTAATCTCTGCCTTCGATAATTTCCGATTCTCCAGCCCGAACGCGATGTTTCCTTTGACGGTTAGGTGAGGGAAGATCGCATAGCTCTGAAAAACCATCCCGATATTCCGTTTGCCCGGTTCCACCTGGTTAATGACGCGCTCGTTAAAATGTATGGTTCCGCCTTCAATGCTGTTGAAGCCGGCAATCATGCGCAGCAGTGTCGTCTTGCCGCACCCGGAAGGCCCTAGAAGGGTGAAGAATTCACCCTTCTTGATCTCCAGGGACAGCTCGGGAATGACGGTTGTGTCGCCGTATTTTTTGATTAAGTCTTGAATGGTTATGGTTACGCTCATGGTTGTCACCTGATTCTATAGTTTATTTAACGCTAGTGAACAAATCGACATAACGCTCAACGATCTCGGATTTATGCGCGCTGACGTAGTCCGTGTCTTCATCGATCATGTGGATCTCTTCATAAGGCTTCATGTGGTCGCCAAGCTTGGTATCCTGGCGAAGCGGGCGGTTCGTTAATTGCGTGCCGAACGCATCCTGCGCTTCTTGGGACAGGATGAAGTCGATGAATTTCTTGGCGTTGTCCATGTGCGGCGCATCTTTGATGATGGCGGATCCCGCATCCAGGAATACGGCGCCTTCTTTCGGATACACGATTTCTACCGGTGCGCCGTTCTTTACATAGGTGCTGGAAGGGTCTTCGTAAGTAAGGCCGACTACGTATTCTCCGTCCGCCACGCTTTTGTGGACGGCGCCGGAACCGCTGGCGATTTTGCCGTCCAGGTTCTCGATCAGTTGACCGACATAATTCCAGCCCTGCTCACTCTCATAATCGCCGCCCATGGCTTTCAGCATGTTCGTTAACTGTGCGAAAGCGGAGCTGGAGCTTGCCGGGTCGGCGGAAGCAATTTTCCCTTTAAGCTGCGGGTTCAGCAAATCCGCATAACCTTCGATTTTGATATCGCCGATCAGGTTTTTGTTCACGAGCAGCACGCTGCCATCCGAGATATAAGGGGTAGCGAAGCCCGACGTATTGCGGTGTCCTTCCATTAAATTCTTGTCTTCAGGCGATACGTAAGGCTCGTATAAAGCTTCGTTTTCGCGGAAGCCGGCCATGGAACCGCCGAACATTACGTCAGCGTACGGGTTCTGCTTCTCGGACTGTAAGCGCTTAATAATTTCTCCGGTGCCAGCCGTTACAAGCTCAACCGTGATCCCGGTCTGCTTCTCGAACATCGGAATGATGGTTTTGATGATCTCCTCGCTGTTTGGACTGTAGATCACGAGCTTATTCGACGAACCCGAATCGGACTCGCTGCTTGCACAACCGCTCAGCGCCCCTATAATGAGCACGCAGGTTAACAGTAAAATCGACAGCTTTTTCATGAATAATCCCCCTTGAGCAAATGTTCGTTTCGTAATTGCATGTTCATTGTAGCAAGCTTGGTACCGTTTACATAATCCCATAATCCGCAAACATCGTCTAAAATTCGCAACCTATTTTCGATTAGAAAGGAATCCGAACCGGCATATTTTAAAGAATTCTTTTAGATACGTTAGGGCAAGATATGGTTTGGAACAACGTCCGGTAAGATGGAGCTGTTCCTGTCACAAATTTCGAAGGAGTGAGATGGATGGCTAATAAAAACGATCGTAATCATAAGGCTGATTCTGACCGCGACACGACCAACATGGGCGTTGACGCTGGAGAAGCTATCGGAACCGCGGGCGGCGGCGTCGTGGGTGCTGCTGTAGGTTCCATTCTGGGTCCGATCGGCACGATTGCCGGTGGTATCGCAGGCGCAGCATTGGGTAACAAAGCTGGCGAGGCTGCAGAAAATGACGACAACGATTCAAAATAAACGGCGTTAAACTACCATCTGTACGAGTAAAAATAAGGGGGCCTGGTGAATCCGGTGTGCCCTGAATTATTTGCTTTATGGTTGGACAAAGAACCGCGCTCCTGCGCGGTTCTTTCATTTTACATATAAGTTCTATGCAGCAGTAAACTTCAATTCCCTTGGCTTGACATACCACTACGTGGTGTAGTAGGTTATAATCACTACATCGCGTAGTAATAAGTTCGTTATGGACGCATAACGACGTAAAGAGGTGTTCACCGTGAACCAGGTTCAAAAATTATCGGATACTGAAATGGAGCTCATGGAGGTGATTTGGGAGTGTACGCCGCCTGTCACATCCACCGAATTGCTCGCACTGTTTGCCCAGAGAGGAAGAGAATGGAAGGCACAAACCATTTCCACCTTCCTGTCGCGTTTGGTGGACAAAGGGGCACTTACGGCTGCGAGGGATGGACGGACCAATAAATATACGCCGCGCATTTCGCCTGAAGATTATAAGCTGATGGAAGCGCAGCACGTCCTGGACGGATTATATCAAGGCTCGGTTAAAAACCTAATTTCGGCTTTGTATGACGGCGAAAAGCTTTCAGATGAAGATATTGCAGAGCTGAAGCAATGGTTCTCGCAAAAGTAGGGGTGCTTATGAATACTATTCTTGAATTGCTGTTGACCCTTACCGTTGCCGGAAGTGCCGTTGTAGCCTGCATTCTTGTACTGCGGATCGTATTCGTCAATACCTTTCCTACAAAGTGGCGCTATGGAATTGGCAAAATGGCAGTAGTCTTTTATCTTTTACCCGTCGTCCTTGGTATTCAGTGGATCTCGCCGCTTTTTACATTTAGTGCAACAGCAACCGTTCCCATTGTGAACGAGTTGCCTTCAACTGAGCAACATGCGCTGCCCGGTCCATATTCAGGGACTGGTTTGGAGCCGCTCATTCCGGCAAAGACCATTTCAGTAAACGTAGCCCTGCCCCTTATTGTCTTATGGGCACTCGGCGCTATAGCTTTTGCTGCATGGCAGATGTATTGTTATCGCAGATTTTTAAAGAAATTAGAACATTCGCGTGTCACCGTTCCGATAAGCAGCGAAGCAGCGAAACAGCTTTCCTTCATCAAGGAAGCCCTCGGTGTGAAAAGCAGCGTCGGGCTTGCCCACAGCTCCATCATTCGGAGCCCTGTTCTTGTCGGCCTATGGAAACCTACCATTTATCTCCCTATAGAGAATACCGTTAACATGGACATGGTAATCCGTCATGAGTTGATCCATCTGAAACGGAAAGATTTATGGGTCAAAGCGTTCACGCTCGGAGCAAGCGCCCTACATTGGTTTAACCCTTTGGTGCACATTCTTCGCAAGGACCTTCATGTATGGAGCGAGCTGTCTTGTGATGAAGAAGTCGTAAAAGAGATGTCCTATGCCGAGCGGAAACGCTATGGGGAGACGATTTTAAGCGTCATGGCAGGGTCAAGGAATTTACCCGTGCAATTTATTGCCTCCTTATCCGGTGACGGCAAACAATTGAAAAGGAGATTAATGATGATGCTGAATGTAAAGAAACAAAAAAAGAAAACAATGTATCTCACGTTAACAGGGGTGTTTTTGGTAGCTGTAATTAGCACGTCAGCAGCGGCATGGGCTTCTAGCAATACGCCTAAAATCATTGAGGCTGGTCATGCTGAAGCTCAACCAACAGAAGCGGCCCCAAGAGCGGTATCCTCTGAAGTCCTAGTTGAGAATAATGGAAACCATGTTGTAGATTATCCCAAAGAAGCTCGTCCTGAAGCTGCCCCTGAGAATGAAGGAGACGATGTTGTAGCTTATCCAGAAGAAGCTCGTCTTGTGGCTGTCGCTGAAGGAAGCAATGTCGTGGATTATCCAACAGAGGCTCGTCCTGCAGCTGTAGTTGAGAAAGAAGGAGACAATGTCGTGGATTATCCAACAGAAGCACGTCCTGTGGCTGAAGGTAAGAATGAAGGTAGCAATGTTATAGCTCCTCCAACGGAAGCTGCCCCTTCGGAGGTAATCGTTGAGAGTGAAGGAAACCCAGTTGTAGCTCCTTCAGCAGAAGCTCGTCCTGTCGATCAGGGTTATAAGTCTCATCCAAACGAGACTCCCCGAGTACTTCCATTACGATAAGATCCATGACGCTTGAAGATATTCTGAGTGTGCTTGATGCTGATGAGTGACGCATTCTAACATAAACGATGAACATAACATCAATAATTAGAGCAAAAACGAAAGAAGAGGGTACTCCCTCTTCTTTCCCTATATATTAGAATGGCCTCAGATCGCATTTATAGCTGTAGCTGTAAATGCCAGCCTATGGTACGATGTGAAGGATTGGCAAGCGAGCAAGCTGGCAAATCGTCATACGATCATAGACATGGGATTGGGGATAACATCTTGAAGACGTTTAAGAAAGTTTACATAGAAATCACGAGCATTTGTAATTTGGCCTGCACGTTCTGTCCGCCGACGGAGCGCAAGGCCAACTTCATTAAAGTGGAGGACTTTGCGAGAAGATTGGATGAGATCAAGCCGCACACGAGTTACATTTATCTGCATGTGAAGGGAGAGCCGCTGCTTCATCCGAAGATCGACGAGCTGCTGGATATCAGCCATGAGAAGGGGTTCAAGGTCAATATCACGACCAACGGCACGTTGATCGCGAAGAACCGGCATAAGCTGCTGGGCAAGCCGGCGTTGAGACAGATGAACTTCTCGCTCCACAGCTTTGACGGACATGTCGGCTCCACGGACCGTGAAGGATATTTGCGGGACATCCTCTCTTTTGTGCGGGATGCGGAGGAACATAAGGTCATCTTCTCGTTCCGCCTGTGGAACCTAACGCAGGACAACCAAACGAACCTGGAGAAGAGCCGAAACCGCCAGACGCTTGAAATGTTGGAGCAGGAATTCAATTTGGACTACCGCATCGAGGAAAAGGTTGAACCCGGCGGTGGCGTAAGGGTAGCCGAACGCGTCTACCTGAACCAGGATTATGAGTTCCAGTGGCCGAGCTTGTCTGCCCCGGAGGATGACGGCAAGGGCTTCTGCCACGCGCTGCGCAGTCAGGCGGCCATTCTTGTAGACGGGACGGTCGTGCCTTGCTGTCTGGACGGGGAAGGGGTCATCAACTTGGGCAACCTTCATCAGAAGCCCTTCTCGGACATCGTGGATGGGGAGCGGGCGAACAACCTCGTGGACGGATTTTCGCGCCGGGAAGCGGTTGAGGAATTATGCAGAAAATGCGGATATCGGCAGCGGTTTGGGGCTTAAAGGGGAGGCGGAGGAAAATTCCGCTTCTTTTTTTATGCCCATCTGTGGTATCGTTATATGTTATGACGTAAATATAGATATTCACCATAAAGGAGATCCCATGACATTTGAAGATTTAAATATATCCCCTGTCATTCTCAAGGCTTTGGCCAAGGAGAATTACAAAGCGCCGACGCCGATTCAGGCTCAGGCGATCCCGGCTGTGCTGGCCGGCAGAGATTTGCTGGGCTGCGCCCAGACCGGAACCGGGAAGACCGCCGCTTTTTCGGTGCCGATGATCCAGCTGTTGAATCAGCAACCCCCTAAACCGGGCATGGGGCGCCGCATTCGCGCATTGGTGTTGTCGCCGACCCGGGAGCTTGCCCTGCAAATTTCGGATAACGTCAAAGCTTACAGCCAGTTCACCAAGCTGCGTTCGACGGCCATTGTTGGCGGCGTTTCGCAGAAGACGCAGGAACGCGCGCTTCAGCAAGGAGCGGACATTCTGATTGCTACGCCAGGCAGACTGCTGGATCTCATAAATCAGAAGCACGTCGATTTGCAGCATGTGGGGATTTTGGTGCTGGATGAGGCCGACCGGATGCTGGATATGGGCTTCATCCATGACGTGAAGCGAATCATCGCCAAAATGCCGAGCAAAAAACAAACGCTGTTCTTCTCGGCCACGATGCCTGCGGAAATCACCCAGCTTGTCCAAACCTTGCTGCACAATCCCGTAAAAGTCGAGATCACGCCGGTCTCCTCTACGGCCGAACGGATCGAGCAATCGGTGTACCTGCTGGAAACCGGGAATAAGCAGCAGCAATTGAATGAGCTGATGAAGGACCCGTCCATCGTGTCGGCATTGGTCTTTACCCGTACGAAGCGGGGAGCTGACCGGGTTGCGCGCGGTCTGAACAAGGTGAATATTACGGCTCAGGCCATTCACGGCGACAAATCGCAAACCAGCCGCCAGACGGCGCTCAACAATTTCAAAAGCGGGGCGACCCGCGTCCTGGTGGCAACGGATATCGCCGCGCGCGGGATCGACATCGACGAGCTGTCGCATGTCATTAACTTCAACCTCCCGAACATTCCGGAAACGTATGTGCACCGGATTGGGCGCACGGGGCGCGCGGGACTGAGCGGGACGGCGATATCGTTCTGCGAAGTGGACGAGGTTCCTTTTCTTCGGGATATCGAGAAGCTAATCGGAAAGTCCATTCCGGAAGTGAAGGACCATGACTTCCCGATGTCCGGGGCGTTAAGAGCCGCCAAGGTGGACCCGACGCCAAAATCCGGCTCGTCCAAGCCCGGCAAAGGCAAGTCAGCTGCATCGAGACCTGCTAAACCGAAGGCGGATACGGCCCGCAAACCAAAGGCCGACGCGGCACGCAACCCGAAGACGGGTGCACCCCGCCAATCAAGACAAGACGCGGGAAATAAGCCGAAGACGGACGCCGCCCGCCAATCCAAGACAAACTCGGCGCGTAAGCCCATGACGGAAGCAATCACGAATCCATATTCAGAGATGGCACGAAAGCTGAGTTCGGAAGCAGCTTCGAAACCTAACAACGGCCAGGCCCGGAAACGCAAGTCCGGCGGATTCAACAAGGGAAGCAGAGCCGGCAGACCTTCATAAGTGGAAGCGGCGATTGGGGGATGACTTCTTATCATGGCCAACAGCCATTCATGCATGCCCCAAACCACGCACCATGCGCATGAATTATGCAGCCGTTTCCGACGACCCATTAAACATAAAAAGCACCCTTCTCCACTCGTGAAGTGGAAGGGTGCTTTTTTTCTTGATGCCGCTAGTGAGCTACTCGCTCTTTTTCCCCGCAAGAAACAGAAACAACGGAATTCTGCGCCTGCGCTCATAGGTTTCCTCGTTGACAAAATACTCTCGCATAGGATGGGACTCCCTCAAGTGCTCCACGATAAAGCCGGCTTCCTGCATCGCCCGGAAGTAATCCTCGACGGTTCGATGGTACTTATGAACGGTGCCGCCGAGCCATTGCTGCTCCCGGTAGCCTTGGATGAAGTAGTTGTCCACCACCCAATTCGTTCTGGTGCCGGACGGCTGCAGCGTGGAGGTAATGACGGGATGCTCGACGGAGAAGATGAACCTTCCGCCTGGCTTCAAGGTCTGGTGAACGCTTCGAAAGATACCCCCGATATCCTGCAGATAGTGAAGGGCAAGCCTGGAGAGCACTACATCATAGGTGTCGCGCGAATACGCGTAATCCTCCATCCTCATGTGTTGAACGGTCCCGTTCTTGTAATCGGCCAGGCTGCTCGAAGCGGCTTCCACCATGTTGCGGGAGCCCTCGATTCCGGCATAGGAGGCACACCCCTCTTGAAGCAGTTCCACGCCGAAGTCGGCATCCCCACACCCCAGGTCCAATACATGAAGGCCCGCGATATCCCCCAGCAGCTGCCGGATGACGGGCTTTTCCAACGTATCGTTGGCATTCTCCTGCCACTGCCGCCGTTCCATGTATTTTTCGAAATTCTTGTCGTTGTCGTAAAAATCGGATCCGTGATAGCTCATAGACGCCTCCTTCGGATAACAGCCTGCATCCATCTTGATGTACTGTACCATAACGGAGAGACGACATGAATCAATAAGGCAAAAAAATCTTTGATGCAAAAATGAAACGGCGGCCAAGGTTGAATCGCACCAACCCTGGGTCCCCTTCATATGGTACATGAGCCGACTTTTTCATTTGAAAGGGGATATTTCCGATGTACGGCAATTACTATCACGTACCGGGGCGGGTAACCAGGCAGAGAGTTTCCATGCAGCAGGCCCAAGAAATTGCGTTGGCCCGCGTGCCGGGCCAAATCGTTCATGTCGATATGGAGCTGGAGCATGGCGTGCTGGTCTATGAAATTTTTATTATGACTTCCGACAACAGGCTGTTCGAAGTGGAGGTCCTCGCGAAATCGGGAAGGATCTTGAAGGTGGAGGAAGAAGACGACGAGGATTAAGGTCTTCAGGCTGAAAAATAAAAGCAACCGGGCGAGACGAGGAGGAGCACATCGTTTCGCTCGGTTTTATAACTGGGGCGTGTTTTAAGTTTCGGTGGCTTCGCCACGTCCGGACAGCGGATAGAGCTAGGCATGGTATTATTCCTCCTTATAGATTCAATGCTGGAACCTATTTTAAGGTCTCCTGTAAGGTGAGAGTCAATGGTATGATCATATAAAGTAAGATAGAAGAGGTTTATGGAGGGGAGGAAGCACATGTTCATCGTCAATGTGGAAGGTGCCGTGCATAAGGACGGGCAGTGGCTGATGATAACGCGCAGCTTGAAGGAAGAGAACGCAGGAGGAACGCTTTCGTTCGCGGGGGGCAAGGTCGACAAGGAAGGCAGCACGCCGGATATTCTGGAGCGCACGGTGAAGCGGGAGCTTTACGAAGAAGTCGGGGTTGAGGTGAAGGAAAACGTTACATATGTCTACAGCTCTTCGTTTGTAACGGGCGATGGCCGTCCCGTCATCAATATGGTGTTCTTATGCGAGTATGATGGAGGAACGCCGTATTGCAAAAGCCCGGACGAGGTCGATTCGGTGCAGTGGATGACGCCGTCGGAAATTAGGGATCATCCCCAGACGCCGCCGTGGACGATGGAGAGCGTGCGGCGGGCGGAGGAGGCGCGAAGGAAGCTTAAATAAGCATGGTTTTCGAAAAGCAAAATCCTAAGAAACGGGGGAAGGGTATGAGCAGCCTATTGCAGGTTCGAGTCACCGGAATTTTGATCGAAGATGAACGGATTCTGCTGGTCAAACAGAGCGTTTCGTCGGAACGCGGCTGGTCGCTTCCGGGAGGAAGGGTAGAGCAAGGGGAAACGCTGGAGGAAGCCATGATTCGGGAAATGGAAGAGGAGACCGGGCTTGTTACAAAAGTGACCAAGCTTCTGTATTTATGCGATAAGCCGGATTCATCGCCATCCCTTTTGCATATTACGTTTTTGCTGGAACGCTTGGAGGGGGAAATCCGCCTCCCGACGAATGAGTTCGATCTCAATCCTATCGGCGATGTGGTCATGGTCCCGATCGCAGATTTAGCAAACCACGGGTTTTCCGAGAAGTTTACGACGATCGTTCAGCGCGGATTTCCGGAGTCAGGAAGCTATCAAGGGCTCAAACGCAATATTGGATTATAGGGAGGTGCCGATCCCATGAAAAAAATATACATCGTACGCCATTGCCAAGCGGAGGGACAAGCGGCGGATGCTCCGTTAACCGAGCAGGGGCTTCAGCAATCGCTTGAACTTGCTGAATTTCTGCACGACAAAGGGATTGACCGTATTGTTTCAAGTTCTTATCGCAGAGCTCACGACACCATTACACCTTTGGCTGATCGCATAGGCGTGGCCGTTGTGCTGGATGCGAGGTTGACCGAGCGAATACTGTCGGGTCGGAATGCTCCAGAATGGCGGGAGATGCTGCGCAGAACCTATGAGGATCTGGACTTGTGCTTTGAAGGCGGAGAGTCAAGTCGTACAGCCATGCATCGTGCGGTAAGCGTAGTCCATGAGGTCCTGCAGAGTTCAAGCCGAAATGCCGTTATGGTATCCCATGGCAATCTGATCTCGCTTCTGCTGAAGCATTACGATAATCAGATCGGCTTCAACGAGTGGGAGGCTTTCTCCAATCCCGACGTGTATAAGCTCAGCTTCCGTTCAGATGTACCGGAGATCCAGCGGATATGGAATTCATAGCCACGAAAGAAGGCGTATGTAAAAAAGACTTCATAAGCATTTATTCCCTATATTTGGCGACGGCCCGTCCCCTATAATGGAGTTGCACGGATATCCGGCTTGTCCATCCTAAGGATTGAGCTTCGCATAACAAAGAATAATCGCGGCGGTGGCAAGCTGCGTGCATGGGTTCGAAATACCATTGGAGATTATGAAATAAAGGGGATATGAACCATGGCCAAAACAAAACGGGGCCGCGCACTATGGAACACGCCATCGCGCGGCCGCGGCACATGCCCGGTATGCAGCACGTCGCGCATCAAACTTCTCTACGTCGCCAACAAATCGGACGGCACGGCACTGAAGGTATGCAAGCGATGCCAGAATGCCGATCAGTCCAGGGTGGACGCAGCGGTAGTGTAAGAAGCGGCTTAGCTGATATCTAGGTCGACAGCAACAGAGCAACCGTGTTCCGTACGTGGAGCCGCAACATCCGAAAAACCCGTTCCTTCATGAAGAAGGGCGGGTTTTTTATGGTGCCAGGGCCTTCATTCTCCATAAGGAGGTTTACTTTGTAATTCGGATGGTTTAACATCTGATTTAACAAACTATAAATTAGATGAATGTTAAATTTGTATAAGGAGTTGAGTCGATAACCGTGCAATTGGATAAAGTGGTCAGTTATCACAAGGCGCTCGCAGACCCGACCCGAATCAAGATGCTCATCCTGCTTGCGGAAGGCGAAATGAACGGCCAGCTTCTGGCCGAGAAGATCGGCGTCACGCCGGCTACGATTACGCACCACGCGGCGAAGCTGCGGGAAGCGAGCCTCATCAACGAACGCAGGGACAAGAACACGATCTTTTTTTCGCTGAACGATTATTTTATAAAGAACAATGCGACAGCGACGGAGAATCTGATTTACCAAAGAGTCCGGTCCGAGGGCGTAACGGAAAGCTTGCAGGAAGAAGAACGGCGGATGAGGGATTCCGTGATCAAGAACTTCTTCACCTCCGACGGGAAGCTGAAGAGCATCCCTGCCCAGCTGAAGAAGAAACTCATCGTGCTTACGCATATGGTATCCCGGTTGGAGAAGGGACGGAAGTACAGCGAGAAGGAAATGAACGAGTTTATCAAAGAGTATCATGAAGACTTTGCGACGATCCGGAGGGAGTTTATCATGCATCACTTCATGTTCCGGGACAATGGGGTGTATGAGCTCAATCCGGAGAAGATGTGGGCACGGTGGGAGGATCTGTCCTAATGAAAGAACATTCGCCGCTAACCCATCAACGGATCGAGGATGCCAAAGCGGGGGATTTTGATGCCTACCGGATGATCGTCAACGAGTATTCCAACGCCCTTTTATCCGTTGCGTACAGCGTGCTGGGAGATTTCCACGAGGCACAGGATGCGGTGCAGGAAGCATTTCTGAAGTGCTATCGGAACCTCCATACGCTGAACGATCCAGCGAAACTGGGCAGCTGGCTGTATGCGATAACGCGCCGGACCAGCCTCGATTTTGCCAAACGAAGCAAGCAGGCTCTCCCCCTGCACGAAACGACTCCAGCATCGGACAATATCACGCCATGGCTGGAACAATATGTGATCCATGATTCCGTCTGGGGAGCCTTGCAGGGATTGGAGGAGAAGAGTAAATCCGTTGTCGTGCTGCACTACTTAAGCGAGTGGTCCATGAAAGAGATCGGACAGTTCCTTAACATGTCGGTATCTGCGGTTGAAAGCCGAATACGACGTGCCAGAGAAGTTTTGAAACAGCATCTAGCCCGTGACTTCGAGCATTATTTCCTTACTCATCGTTTGGGGAGGGATTTCGAGCAGCAGGTCTCGGAACATGTCCTTAAGCGAGCCGGTCATTTCTATATTCCAGTCACGGATAAGGGGCAGGCCACCGCCTGGTTTATCCTGCATTTTCATCTGGGAACCAGCAGGCACGGCAATCCGGTGCTGGAATCCGGACAGGAATTGTATTTGCTCGAGTGTCAGCGCCACGCCCCGGCTAGCATGCCTGTACTCACGTTCGAAGCAGCGAGCGTTGGGGAGTTAGAGCAGCGGCTGCATCAACAGGGGATTGGAATGGAGCCGATCCGGGAAGATGCTTTATTCGGCAAATTGCTGGTATTCTACGATCCCGACGGCAATAAGTATCATGCAATTGAACCGAATTGATAAAAAAATGGCTCTCCGTGACGGAATCGGTCCGGTTCCATCGTCTATATATTGAAACCACATTGAACAGGAGGTGAATCGAATGACGATAGACAACCCATTAAACGAAGCACCCAAGCTCCAATCCTTGAACAAGCCGCTGCTAAAGAAGGTTCATTGCAATTATCTCCCGGTAAGGAATCTTCCGCTGGCGGTAAAATGGTACTCGGAGCTATTTGGCCTTACGGTGAGAAAATGCGACGATACAGGCGCCATCTTGATCTTAGGGGACGGACAGTGGTTATTCCTGCTGGAAACACTGGATAACCGAACAGCCAACTTCATAACCAACCAATGGGAAGGGGAGAATTATGAGATGTTCTCGTTAACCTTCGAGGTCGAGAATATTACGGAGCTGCATAAGCGGCTGCGGGAAAATGGAGCACAGGTCGAGCCGCTGGTAGATCACGGCTCCTGCGGATTGCAGTTCAAATTCAAGGATCCCGACGGCAACAAGTTTAATGTTTGGCAGGATGCACCCACGAGCTGACCCATCGAACCGCAAGAATGGAAGGGCAAGCGCTGGCTTTGAATGAGTCAGAGGGCTTGCCTTTTTTTATTTCCGCGATTCCGATTGGAAACGGCGGCATCTTATGACGTCTTATGAATATTCACCCCAGGACCATCTGTCGTTTGCAGGTGGTGGTCTAATTCTCCGTTAGCGTTTACAATAGGCAATATAAGGGTTAAATGCCAAATGAGGTGATTCGATGGAATTTTACCGCTGCATGAACCATCCCGAAAGGGCAGCCGCCGCGCAGTGCACGCGATGCGGGAAGCCGGTGTGCGACGAATGCCATAATCCGGAGACGGGCCGCTGCCGCTACCGCTGCGGCGAAATGCCCCCCGCTCCCGGCATGCCCGGACGATCCAGGAACATATGGGTGACTGTGATCGTCTCCATACTAGCCATCTTGGGCGGGCTTACGCTGCTGCTGCTCGCGATTTGCGGAACGATCCTGTTTTCCTATTAAAGAACGCGTTTCGAACTCGAACAAGGTCTTATTTTCAACTCAAGTTTTCATTCAAGGAGTGGGCGGATGGAATTTCCTGTTTATTTGTACCTGGGCTCCTGGCGGATTCATCCGCATGTGTTATTTGAATCGCTGGCCTACTTTATCGGTTTTCGGGTATATTTATGGACCCGTCGGCCGAGCGGCATGACAAAGCTGATGAGCCTGCAGCTTCTGGCCGGCATCATCGCCGGGGCTGCCGTTGGGGCCAAGCTGCTGTACTGGTTTGAGGATCCGGCGGCCACTTGGGAACAGCTGCGCCAATTCCATCTCCTCTGGGGTGGCAAGACGATTGTCGGCGGTCTTCTCGGCGGATTGATCGGCGTCGAGCTGACCAAACGCTGGGTGGGCTGGAAGCATTCCACGGGCGATGATTTCGTGTACCCGCTGATGCTGGGCCTGGGCCTTGGGCGAATCGGCTGTTTTCTGACCGGACTCGACGACCACACCTATGGCACGCCGACAACCTGGTTCACGGGCGTGGATTTCGGAGACGGGATCTATCGCCACCCGACTCAGCTGTACGAGATCCTCTTCCTGATCGTGCTGGCCCTGCTGCTGGTGCCGCTGTACCGCCAAAGCCGCGGCAGATCGACTCACGAGGGCTATGTGTCCGGGCGGATGTTCCAATGGTTCATGGCCGGGTATCTGCTGTTCCGCCTGGCGATCGAATGGATCAAGCCGACGCCGCATCCTTACCTGGGATTGAACAATATCCAGCTGGCCTGCATCGCGGGCCTCATCTATTACGCATGGCTGATCGGCGGCAGAAACCGGCTTCGCCGCTTCACGTCGGATTCCCGTCTTCCAAGCTGACCAAAGGAGTATGATTATGCCAAAAAACCGGCCTTATCTGTATCATGAACTGACGAACAGCATATGCACCACCTGTTATCGCAAAGTGGAAGCCAAGATCATCGAGGAGAACGGCATGGTGTATATGCTCAAAAGATGCCTCGTGCACGGTCCGGAAAAAGTGCTGATCGCAACCGAGGCCGAGTATTACCATCAGACGCGAAAGTTCATCAAGCCGTCCGAAATGCCGCTCGTCTGGAATACGCCGATCCGTTACGGCTGCCCTTACGACTGCGGACTGTGTCCGGACCATGAGCAGCACAGCTGCCTCACGCTGCTGGAGATTACGGATCACTGCAATCTGCAGTGCCCGATCTGCTTCGCCGAATCGTCGCCGCACCGCACCTCCTACCGGTCGCTGGCACAGATCGAATTCATGCTCGACCGGATCGTGGAGAACGAGGGGGAGCCTGACATCGTGCAGATCAGCGGCGGCGAGCCGACGACGCACCCGGATTTCTTCGACATCCTGGATATGTGCAAAAGCCGTCCCATCAAGCATATCATGGTGAACACGAACGGCATCCGCATCGCCCAGGACCGCGATTTTGCGCGAAGGCTGGCCGAGTATATGCCCGGCTTCGAGATTTACCTGCAGTTCGACAGCTTTGAGGAACATGTGCTGAAGGAGCTGAGAGGGGCCGACCTGCGGCGCATCCGCCGGCAGGCCATCGAGCACCTGAATGAATTCAACATCTCCACGACGTTGGTCGTCACGCTGAAAAAAGGGCTAAATGACGGCGAAATCGGCGACATCATTCAGTATGGGCTTCAGCAAAAGGCGGTGCGCGGCGTCACCATTCAGCCGATTCAGGCGGCGGGACGGCTGGAGGGGTATGATCCGGCAACCGATCGGCTGACCGTAAGCGAAGTCCGGCGGATGATCATCGACCAGTCCGGAGTGTTTACGGACGCGGACATTCTGCCGGTGCCCTGCCACCCGGATTGCCTCGCCATGGGTTATGCGTTGAAGCTGGGCGGGGAAGTGCTGCCGCTGACGCGGATGATCGACCCGGAAATCCTGCTTGAAGGCGACAGCAACACGATTGTATTCGAACAAGACCCGGTCATCCGGGGCAAAATGTTTGAGCTGCTGTCGACGGGCCACTCGCCGCAATCCTCGGCGCTTTCCCTGAAGAGCCTGCTCTGCTGCCTGCCGCTGGCCGCCGTGCCGGAGCAGATTACGTACGACAACGTCTTCCGGGTCATTATCATGCAGTTCCTGGATGCCCATAACTTCGATGTCCGGTCCGTCAAGAAATCCTGCGTGCATATCGTGCATCCCGACGGGCGGATGATCCCGTTCGACACCTATAACATGTTTTACCGGGATGACAAGGAAGAGCTGCTGAAGGAGCTCAAGGAAGAGGTTGCCACCGCATGGGACAGATAAGCCGTTCTAAGGCAATGTACTTCAATTCGAGCTTACATAGGGAGGCGATACATTGTGCAGAACAATAGCCCTGAACCTGAGAAGGTGTCTCCATTTCAATTGGATCAGAACATGAAGATCGATCACGTCGAAGCGGACGAATGGTTATGGTATTCCCCATTGGAAGAGCCATTCCGAGTATCCGGCTTCGCCTGGTTCGACACCGAACGCATCTATCGCAGGCTGCCCGCCGTACCTGAGGTCCCCGTCCGACCGGAGGTGGATACGCTTGCGAACTGCACATCGGGCGGTCAAATCCGCTTCCGAACGGATTCGCGGAACGTATCCGTCCGCGTGCGGTTGACGGCAGGATCCGGCATGTACCATATGCCCCCCACCGGGGAGTGCGGAGTGGATGCGTATATCGGCGGCCCGGGCGAGTGGAAACATGCAGGAACCGCCCGTTTCCAGCCAGGTCAGGCAGAGTATGAGAGCAGCCTTTTCACTGTCGAAGACCGCAAAGCACGCTCGTTCCTGCTCAACATGCCCTTATACCAGGGCGTTGAGGAGATATGGATCGGAATGGAGCCGGGAGCCGAGGTCCTTGCGCCGGAGCCCTATGATTCCAGCTCGAGAGTGGTGATATACGGAACCTCCATCACGCAAGGCGGATGCGCGTCGCGGCCCGGCATGTCGTATACGAACATTCTGAGCCGCAGGCTCCATCTGGAGTTTATCAACCTGGGCTTCTCGGGGAACGGCAAGGGAGAGCCGGAGCTTGCCGAACTGGCCGCCCAAATCTCGGAGCCGGCCTGTCTCGTGATTGATTATGAGGCGAATTGCGGAGGGACCGAAGCTTATCGTCAGACCTTGCCGCGGTATATCGAGACCTACCGGAAGTTCCATCCGGAGGTTCCCATCATTCTGGTATCCCGCATCCCTCATGGAGCCGAGTCGTTCATGCCGGAATTTCGCGAAGGACGGCTTGAACGGAAAAAGTTTCAGATGGAGCTCATTCGGGAACTGACGGTGGCCGGAGACCATAACCTAACGTTTGTGGACGGATCGGATTGGTTAGGCGACGATCCCGGGGAAACGACCGTTGACGGGGTTCATCCGACGGACCTCGGCTTCAAGCTGATGGCGGACCGGCTTGAGCCTGTGCTAAGGCAAGTGATCGGCGATATGGCTGCAGCAGCAAGGCGATAGAACCGTTAACGGGGTGAACGGTTAGCGTGCTAATGGAGTAACGAAAGGCGTCATGAAACGTTCATAAGCTACAATCGTGAGAGAGCCCGTTCCAGGTTGGAACGGGCTCTTGTCTGCGCCGTCGCTGCATTCAAAAGTTTTAATTGTTTACCTAATAAATGAAATGTTATGATAACAATTAACTAATAACTTATCGATTACCTTAAAGGATGTGTACAGGTTATGGCAGGAAAAGTCACGATGCAGCAAATTGCCGATCATCTCGGCCTTTCGAAGTTCGCTGTTTCTAAAGCGCTTTCAGGTAAATCCGGCGTCAGTCTCGAGACCCGGGAGAAAATCGTGAACGTCGCGACCCAGCTCGGTTATTTTGCCAACAAGTCGCCGAAGGCCGGAGGCAAGAAGAACGAAGCCAATGCCGACGGCAGCCAAGCCGCTAAGGAGACCGTCATCGTGCTCGTGCCGAATGTCCGCTACCAAACGCGGGATTCCCTGTATTGGGGACGGATTATCGACGGCATCACGAATGAGCTTGAGGCAAGGGACACGGGGATGGTCATCGTGACCGATCAGTTCAAGGACAGCTTCGCGAATTTGATTAATCCGAGCGGGGTGAGAGGCATCATCGGCGTCGGATTTATCTCCTCTCAGCTGCTGCTCGAAATCCGCAGCCTGGATATTCCCTTCGTCTTAATCGATCATGAGGATCCGCTGATACCGTCGGATGCCCTGTTCATGAACAATGTGGAGTGCATGAGACGGGTGACCAATTATTTGATCGGGTGCGGGCATCGAAGGCTTCAGTTCGTAGGGAACGTCCGGTTCTCGCGCAGCTTCGCCGATCGTTATCAAGGCTATCGTTCCGTCCTCGGCGAGCAGGGGATCCCGCTGGATCAGAACGAGGAGCTCCTTAGCTTCGAAGGAGATAACCGCTCCGAGATGACGGAGTCGCTCGAGACGATACTAAGCCGGATGGAGGAACTGCCAACCGCCTTTGTGTGCGCGAACGACTCCATTGCCATCTGCATCATGACGGTGCTCGGCAAGCTGGGCGCCAAGGTGCCAGCAGACTGCTCGGTTACCGGTTTTGACAATATTGAGGATGCCGCTTATGCGGCTCCGTCACTGAGCACCATCCACGTCAACAAGGAGGCGTTCGGACGCAGGGCGGTGGAGATGCTGGCGAGACGGGTGGAGCAGCCAGACAGCCCGCTGGAAAAAATACTCCTGGCCGGCGATTTCATCCTCCGCGAATCCACCGCCTATGCAAAGAAGGTCGACTGACGTGAACCTGCGCGGCTACATTACCCGTCTATGGAAGGAGCGGCCGGCCGGACGCTTGGACAAGAAGCTGTTTGTGGTCTTTCTGTTTCTGATTATCCTGCCGATCGGACTCATCACGTATTTTGCGGCAGAGCGTTATACGGCCACCATCGAGAACAATACGGTCGCCTACGTGTCCCAGCTGTCGAGCAAAATGATGGGCAAGCTGGATGATTACGTGACCGATATGATGAAAATTTCGATCATTCCTTCGTACCTTAATGAAATCCAGTCCGGGCTCGAGATGTCCAATCGGCATTACCAGGCGGAAGGGCAGCCGAAGGAATCGGCAAGCCTGAACGAGAGCGAGCTGAAGCTCCAGATTACCCGCAAGGTCGAGCGGAGCATCTATTTCATGAACAACATCAAAGAAGGCACGAGCAACGTGTACCTGTTCGACCTTTTCGGCAACCCCTATTACGTGGTCAAAAGCGGCGGCAACCGTTCGAATCTGCAGCAGTACTATGACAACTGGCGCAAGCTGGCCACGGAGGCCGGCGGCCGGCCCGTGCTGGTCAGCACGCAGGAGATCGCCGTGTCCGCCGGCAGCAAGCAGTACATGTTCACGGTCGTCCGCGACATCATCGATAAATCGTACCATTCCATCGGCACCATTGTGGTGGATGCCAACATCGGCGTGATCGAGAACATCGTCACCGACCTGGAGGAGACGACGCACGGCACCACCTTCATTCTGGATGACAGCGGGACCGTGATCTATGACAGCGAGAAGAAATATTTGTCCCGCAGCATGACCGACAATGCGGCGCTTGCCCAGGCCACCGGCAACGAAGGAAGCTTTCGCCATAAGGTCGACGGGGAGGAGCAGCTTGTCGTTTACCGGAAATCCGAGCAGACCGGCTGGCTGATCCTGATTACGGTGCCGGAGCGGCAGCTGATGCAGGATGCGCTCAAGACCCGCAAGATAACGATCGCGGCGGCTGTCGGCGTTACCAGCTTTGCCCTCATCATTTCCCTGATTCTGATCTATGCGCTGACAAGGCCGCTGCGGTCCATCGTCCATCTGATGAAGCAGGTGCAGACCGGCAAGCTGGATGTGGTGTTCCCGGTCCGAAGGAGGGACGAGGCCTCGCTGATCGGGGTCTCGTTCAACCGGATGATGGCACGCATCAAACAGCTCATCGACGATATTTACGCGATCGAGAAGCGGAAGAAGGAGGCGGAGCTGGAGCGTCTTCAGCACCAGATCAATCCGCATTTTATCTACAATACGCTGGAAACGATCCGGATGACGGCCGTCCTTCACAACGATCAGGAGGTGGGGGACATGGTTCAGCTGTTAGGGCAGCAGCTTCGTTACAGCATTCATGCCGGCAGCGAGGTCGTGGAGGTGAAGCGCGAGTGGGAGCATGTCAAAGCCTACATCGAGCTGCTGAATTACCGGTACGGCGAGCGGTTCGTGCTGACGCTGCCGGATGATCCGGGGGCTGATTCCATTCGGGTGATGAAGCTGCTGTTTCAACCGATCATCGAGAACGCCGTCAATCACGGCTTCGACGAGAACAAAAACGTGCTGCATCTGACCATTACCTATGCCATGGATGGCATGAACCATGTGTTTACCGTTACGGATGACGGGCTGGGCATGTCGGCAGAAGCGCTTGCGAGGCTGCGCAGCATGCTCGATCAGGCGCAGTCCCCGGGAACGGACGGCCGGGGAGTCGGGCTGCGAAACGTGCACGAGCGGCTGCAGCTCCGATACGGAAGACCCTACGGCCTTACCGTAGACAGCGAGGAAGGGCGAGGAACCGCCGTTCGGATTACCTTTCCCGCGGAACATATAGAAGAACCGAGGACAGGAGGACTTGCAAATGCTTAACATCGCCGTAGTGGACGACGAGGAACGGATCAGGCTGGGGCTTGGCAAGCTGATACGGGACGCAGGCGAGCAATATCGGGTCGTAGGGACGTTTGCAAGCGGCCAGGAGCTGCTGGATCAATGGCATGAGCTCCAGCCCGACCTGGTCATTACCGATATCAAAATGCCGCAAATGAACGGGCTTCAGCTGATGGCGAATATCAAGCAGATGGCCTGCCGCACGAAATTCGCCGTGCTCAGCGGTTACAACGATTTCGAGTATGCCCGCACCGCCATGCGTCAGGGAGCGCTGGAATATTTGCTTAAGCCGGTCAACATGAAAGAGCTGCTCCGCATGCTGGAGAACGTCGACGAGCTGGTGAAGGGCGAGCAGAACGAGCGAAAGCTGGAGTCGGACGATCTGGTCAGCTTCCTGTTAGGCACGGATCAGCGAACAATGCCGGAGCATCTGTTCGAAGAAGTCTGCGACCGGCTGGATCGGCAGGCGCTGTTCCACGGACATTACGCGGTGCTCCTGCTTCGCACGTTCCCGGAGATCGCGGAAGAGAAGCTGCTGGCGTGGACGTCGGTCTGGGGGACGGAGCGGAGAATCATCGGCTGCGAAGGAGGAAGGCAAGCGATCTTGGCGTCCATCGCCGAGTCCGGCCATGCGGATATGGCGAGAGAATGGGCGGCCATGCTGCTTCAGCAGCTTCCCGCGGGCACTTCGGCGAAGCTGGGCATCAGCGGCGTATCCAGCGGGAGCCGCTGGCTCCCGCAAGCCTATAGGGAAGCCGCGAGCGTCCTGGAGCAGGCTTGGTACAGCGATGAACGGCGCAACTGCGGAGGCGAAGGCATAGCGGCGGTTCACCGGGAAGAGCGCTACCGGCTTGTCCGTTCCTTGGATAAACAGCTGCTTCCGGCGCTGCGTGCAGGCGAGTATGCACGCTTGTCGGCGGCGATGGGCACTTGGCTGGAAGAGACGGCTTCCCTGCGGCCCGGCTGGGCCGAATTGAGGGAAGCTTGCCTGACCCTGGAGTCGCATGTGGCGGAAGAGATGAAGCAGCGCGGCATTGACGCAGGGGATGCAGATTGGAACCTGGAGCCGGGGGACAGCGAGAATTGGCGTTCGTTCGCGGGCCGGCTGAAGCGCGCTGTAGAGGCTGCTGCCGGGCTTCTGGATCAAGGAAAGAGCGAGCATCGGGCTGTCGAGACGATCAAGGCCTATATTCAGCAGCATTACACCGAGGAGCTGGAGCTTCAGCACCTCGCCGACCTGGTCTATCTGACTCCGAGCTACTTGAGCAAGCTGTTCAAGACCGAAACGGGCGAGACGATTACGGACTATTGCATCGCCGTGCGAATCGAGCATGCCAAGCGGCTGCTGAAGGAGGATCACGGGCTCAAGACGTATATGGTCGGCGAACGCGTGGGCTACCCGGACCCGGCTTATTTCAATAAAGTGTTCAAAAAAATGACCGGAAAAACGCCAAAGGAGTATCGCGATTTTGTTAGGTGACTGTTATCTAAACTGAGGACAATAAAAGCAAACAAAGTCTATTATTTTTCGGGGCGCTGTCTTTTATAATGATTGAAAACGGTACCATTTCATCCAGAAAGCGAGGAAGGGAACGTGTTCAATTTCAGTTATAAAACGCAGCGCTATCTTATTCTGTTCGGTTTCCTTGCCATTCCCGTGCTCCTGTCACTGACCTTCTCTTATTATCCGGCGCTCTCGCTGTTGTATTACAGCTTGACGGACTGGTCGGGTCTCGGCTGGGATATGAACTTTATCGGCTTTGACAATTACGTCGAGATTTTTACGAAGCCCGAAGTGTTCAGCTCACTCAAGAACAATCTGTATTATCTGATCGGGGGTCTCATCCAGGTCGTCTTTGCCCTCTATTTTGCCGTTATTCTGACGGGCAAGCTGAAGGGGAGAAACGGCTTCCGGGTCGCCTTGTTCCTGCCGTACGTGCTGCACAGCGTGGCTACGGTCATCATGTTCAAGAACGTGTACCACATGGAATACGGCTCGCTGAATACGCTGCTTGGCGCGCTGGGACTCGAATCCTGGCAGCAGAGCTGGCTGGGCGATAAAGGGATCGTGAATTTTGCGCTGGCCTTCATCTCGATGTGGAAGTACATGGGGCTGAACATGGTCATCTTTATCGGGGCGCTGCAGTCGATACCGGGCGACCTGTACGAGGCGGCCTCCATCGACGGGGCATCGGGCTGGCAGAAGTTCCGTTACATTACCTTGCCTAGCATCCGGGGCGTGCTGGAGCTGATGCTGATCCTCACCTTGACGGGCGCGCTCGAAGCGTTCGATATTCCGTTTGTGATGTTACTCGGGGCGAACGATACGTCGACCTTCGTCATCAAGACGGTGGATACGGCATTCAAGTATCAGAACTTCGGACTGGCCTCGGCGATGGCGGTCGTGCTGCTGATCATCGTGCTGCTGTTCATTGTCATCCAACGGAAGCTGCTGTTCAGGGAGGAGAAGCAATCATGAGAAGGGAAGGCTCGATCGGCTTTAGGATTTTCAATTATTTCACGTTGGTTGTCGCTTTGTTCGTGGTGTTCTTCCCGATTTACTCGATCTTCGTGGGGGCGTTCAAGACCCAGGTGGAGTATTATCAATCCGGCCTCAGCTTGCCCGACAATTTCTTTAATTTCGAGAACTTTAAGCGGGTGATCGACATCGGGGATTTGGGGCTCGGATTTCGCAATATCCTGATCGTATTGGTCATTTCGGTGGTCGGCAACATCCTGTTCGGTACCATGGTCGCTTATGCGGTCGGACGGTTCGAATTCAAGATGAAAAAAGCGATCATGGGCATGTACCTGGTCGCTCAGGTCATTCCGATGGTCACGACGCAGGTGGCTACCTTCAGCGTCATCCAGAGCCTGGGAGCCTACAACACGATGTTTGCGCCGATTCTGCTGTACTTGGGAGCCGACGTGCTCCAGATCGTCATCTATCTGCAATTCGTGAACAGCATCCCGCGGGATCTGGATGAGAGCGCCATGCTGGAAGGGGCGTCCCTGTTCAAAATCTACCGTTCCATCATCTTCCCGCTGCTTGCGCCGGCTACGGCGACCCTGGTCATTCTGAAGAGCATTTCGATTTATAATGATTTTTACACGCCGTACCTGTATATGCCGAGCCAAGACCTGAAGGTGGTATCCACCGCGATTTATTCCTTCATCGGTCCGAACGCGGCGCAGCTGAACGTGATCTCGGCAGGCATTCTCATTATTTTCATTCCGACGGTCGTGTTGTTCTTGTTCATGCAGCGGTACATTTTTGCGGGGGTTACGAACGGAGCGGTCAAATAACGAACACGATACGATGAAGAAGAGGAGACTCGATATATGAACTCGACAAACAAGTGGACGGAAAAAGTATGCGGCATGACCTGGGGGTGGACCGGCGTACGGGGCTCCTGGACGGGACCCGAGGCGGAATTCTCCATGGAACGCATGGCGGACATGGACGTGAATTGGGTGGCCATCGCGCTGTCGGCCGTGCAGGCAACGCCGCAGTCGACGGAAATTCCGTTCCGGGAGGAACCGACGGTAACGGACGATGAGGTGCGATGGGCGATCCGCAAGGCGAAGAGCCTGGGCCTCAAGGTGTGCTTGAAGCCGGTCGTGAACGTCGCGAACGGAACGTGGCGGGCCCATATTAACTTCTTCGACGAGGAGGTTCCGGGTGAGCCGAGTTGGGCGGAATGGTTCCGCTCCTATGGGGAGTTCATTCGCCATTATGCCGAAATCGCGGAGGAAGAGCGATGCGAGATGCTGTGCGTGGGCTGCGAGATGGTGCAGGCCGACAAGCGGGACGCGGAGTGGCGGGCCCTGATTGCGGATGTACGAAACGTCTACGGCGGGCTGGTGACGTATAATTGCGATAAATATCAGGAGGAGCGCGTGGGCTGGTGGGATGCGGTAGATATCATCTCCTCCAGCGGCTATTATCCGATCGACCAGTGGGAGGAGCAATTGGATCGGATCGAAGGCACGGTCCGCCGATGGAACAAGCCGTTCTTCTTCATGGAAGCCGGCTGTCCGAGCCGCGAGGGCTCCGCGGCCCGCCCGAACGATTGGTCGCTGCCCGGCGGACCGTCGGAGGAGGAGCAGCGGCAGTATTATGAAGCGATGTTCGCTGCTTGCGCCCAGCGGGAGTGGATGCAGGGTTACATGCTGTGGGATTGGCCGGCGCGGCTGTATGGCGTGGAGGAAGCGTCCCTGAACGATGATTATTGCATGTACGGCAAGTTGGCCGAGGAGACGGTGAAGACATTTTATGCGGCCGGCATCCGGGTTTAATGCAGGATCGGACGGGCGTACCGGCTCGGTGCGCAAGGTAGCTGAACATAAACATAGGGTTAACATCGCACCGCACGTTCGTTAGGACGTACGGTGCGATTTTTGCTGTCGGCTGCCGAGAAGCAGGTTATTTCGAGCCTAACAAGAAAATGATATGTTAGCATAATTTATGACAATAAAAACAAAAACAATTCATTTGTTTTGAACGTGTTAGCGATTATCATTTGAAATGTAAGCGATATCAGTAAGCGCTTCATGAAGATGCGAAGAAACGCAAGTACATTCAACGTACAGGGGGAAGACGAAATGAAAAAAAGATTTACGATGGCACTGCTTCTGCTCTTAACCGTATCATCCATTTTGGCCGCCTGCGGAGGAAATAAAACGAATAACGCAGGCACCGAGGCACCGCCGAGCGGCAGCGCCGGCAGCGAGCCGACCGAGGCATCCGGCGAAGCGGAGCTGGGCGGCAAGCTGAAGGTGTTGACGCACCGCACCGACCTGGTAAACGACGGCACGCTGGACAAATACGTGGAAGCCTTCAAAGCGAAATATCCGAAGGCGGAGATTGAATTCGAAGGATTGACCAACTATGCGACGGACATTCAGGTCCGTCTGACCACGGGCGAGGCCGGCGACGTGCTGATGATTCCGACAGGCCTTGCCACCTCGGAGTACGGCAAGTACTTTGAGCCATTGCCGGATACGATGTTCGAGGACGTTTATTTTGCGGACAATACCCTCTTCGAAGGGAAACGCTATGGAATCTCCACCGGCGTCAATACGCAAGGCATTGTATACAACAAGAAAGCGTTCCAGGCTGCAGGCGTCGACAAAGTGCCGACCACGCTGGATGAGCTCTACGCAGCCGCAGAGAAGCTGAAAGTGGCGGACATCATTCCGCTGTACATGAACTTCGGAGCCCAATGGACGATGGGCAACTGGGCGGATAACTCCGCATGGTACGTGAACGGGGATCCGCAGTTCGCTTCGAAGCAGGTCGCCGAGGAAGCGCCGTTCCAGATGGACAATGCTTGGGGCATCCTTGCGAATATCGGACGCACCTTCGTGCAAAAGGAATGGGTAGAGAAAGACTTGTACACAAACAACTGGGAGATTTCGAAAGGCGAAATGGCTTCCGGCAAAGCCGCGATGTACTTCCTGGGCAATTGGGTGATTCCGCAGGTGATCGGCGCCGGCGCGGCTTCGGAGGACATCGGCTTCTTCCCGCTCCCGTACGATAATAGCGGCAAGTACAACGCACCGCTCGGTTCGGATTACTTCATCGCCGTCAGCAAAGACAGCAAGAACAAAGAGCTTGCTACCGCGTGGGTTGATTTCTTCGTGAAGGAATCCGGATACGTGGAAGATTCCGGCTTCATGCCGATCATCAAATCTGCGGAGTCCTCCATCTCGCAGCTCGCCGAATTCCAATCGTTCAATCCGACCCTGATCGAGAGCGAAGCGACCGATCCGAAGTTTAACGAGATCGCGAACAAGGCGCAAATCGGCATCGGTACCGGCGATTACGTCCAGGAATATATCGTGGCCGACGATCTGCAGGCTGCATTCGACAAGCTGAACGCGAAGTGGAAGGAAGCCAAAACCGCACTGGGCTATTAATTCGGAGATAATAACGGGTTCGTTATCATGAGCTCGAGCGGCCTTACCCTGGGGTGATGAGGGTAAGGCTTTTTCATTGCAAGGCATAGATGCATGGAAGGAGAGACGGACAGATGAAAAGAGTTTTATTGCTGGGCGATTCCATCCGGGAGGGCTACGAGCCTTATGTGAGAGAACGGCTGGCTGACCGGGCAGAAGTCGTGGCACCGGGAGAGAACGGGCGGTTCTCGTTCTTTACGCTGTGGGGCGTCAACCTCTGGATCCGTGAGCTGGGGATCCCGGATATCGTCCACTGGAACAATGGGCTGTGGGATGTGCACCGCGAGGCTCCGAGGGTTGAAGCACTGACGCCGCTCGGCGAATATGCGGCCCATCTGAAGCGCATTGCCCATGAGCTGCGGCGAACGGGAGCACAGATCGTATTTGCCACGACGACGCCGGTGCATCCGGAATCCGAGGGCAGAAGCAATGAAGAGATCGATGCCTATAATAAGGCAGCCATCGAGGCGCTCATGCCGCTCGGCATTGCGATTCACGACCTGAACGCCCGGGTGAAACGGGATCTCTCGGGTTACTTGTCGGATGACCGGCTTCACCTGAACGAGGCAGGATACCGGGCGTGCGCCGACTCGGTGGCAGACATGCTGGAAGGCTATCTGTGACTTTTAGCTGACCAATAAGCGCTAAGACCTATATCTATGGAATCTTTACCAAAAATGGCACAAGTCTATTATAGGTTCTAACAAATTTGTTACATCCTACTTGCGTTATGACGATATTATAGAATAATATGAAGGGGCGCGGCTTTCATAGAGGGAACCCGCGCTTTTTTGCTATCTGGCTTGCCTCGGCACCTTCTTATCGGAAGCCCCCCTGTAAGAGAGTGTAACGACGCGGAAGGCCCGCATACCTTAAGGATCTACAGGCTTGAGGTGCGCATTTTCATATTTTCCATGTATAATAGAAGAAATCATTCAAATAGGAGCTAGGAAATGAAAAAGCTAGGAAGAAACGATCTATGTCACTGCGGAAGCGGGAAAAAGTACAAAAGATGTTGTCTTGAAAGAGATGAACGCACGGTATACGGTAAAGTCATCCAGTTCCCTGGTGCGAAAGCAGCAGAGCCTAAGCTACAGGTCGATCAGTTGCGACAGATGATCAACGACAAGCTGGGGTGGATGGATTGGATCGCCGATGAGCATCGCGAGCTTGCAGAGTCTGTGTTTCCTCAGATCTGCCGGGATTACGAACTGCAGGATGAGCAGCAGCTGTTTCAAGTGTTCAGCCTCCTGATGGTCTGGAACAGCTTCTCCAGAGAAGCCAATCCGAAGTACCGCAAACAGGGTGGATATGCAAGTGCGATCGAATATATAGTAACTTCATCGCTTAACATTCCAACAACGAAGTCCGACATCGCGAAGAAACACGAGGTTTCGGTAGCCACGCTGACTCGCAACAGCGGCCAGATTCAAGATTTCATGGATGGCGTAGCGGCATCCGCAGACGACTCGTTCGCCGAGGACGAGGAATCCGCTGGCGAAGAGGATAAGGACTTGTCCTTGGGTCGTTAATTGCCAAAGAGCCAAAGTGAAAGATCCATAGCATAAGTACAGCATTTACGCATTCGGTTTCATAGCTGTGACCGCTCCCACAAGGGGGGCGGTCATTTTGCGTTGAAGGACCCAATCAAATTCCAAAGTTGTTTATACAAGTTAAGCCTATATGGTGGATTAATCAGTTTGTGATATGATTTAAAAGAGAAATGGAATTCAACGACAATAAGTTGGAGGTTGTGGTTATGAAAAAGGATAAACAATTAACCAAACTTATTAGGCTGACTGGCGAAAGGGCAAGACTTGAGGCCAAAGTAAACGAATCTTATGTTGTATATAAAGATGATTTTGGCAAACTGGTAAGGGAGTATTCTAATGGAGAGAAGGAATATGTCTCGGGAAAAGACAGTTGAACCAACAACGATGTTTGTTTTTGCCGGAAACAACGGGAGTGGGAAGAGTACGATTCGTAATCTCATCATCGACCGGATTGGAGTAAGTGTAAATATTGATCCCGATGCTCTGGCTCGGCGTCTGAGCCCGGGGCAACCGGAAGCAGCTCGCGTTTCTGCAGGAAAAGAGGCGATAAAATTAGCTCGAGAATGCCTTCAATTTCAACGGGATTTCTCCATGGAAACGACGCTCTCGGGTGGTTACGCTATTAGGCTTATGAAGGAAGCAAAGGCAAATGGTTTCCAGGTCACCATGTTTTATGTAGGCCTTGGTGATCCAAATCTAAATGTCGAACGAGTAGCCGGCAGAGTACGTAATGGGGGTCACCACATCCCTGCCGAAGATATCATGCATCGGCATCATTCTTCTATGCAAAATCTTCTCCAATACATGAGCCTGGTTGATCATCTATTTGTGATAGATAATAGCGCACTGAGTGGAGAAATTGTGCTGGAGGCAGAATTCGGGGTAATTAAGCATAGGGAATTTAATTTGCCAAATTGGGTTTTACCTATCGTTAATCAGCTGAAAGCCTTGGAAAATTAATTCTAAAATAATACTTTACACTCAAGCCGCTCCATTCAAGTGGAGCGGATATTTGCATTAATCTGTAAACCGGCCTTTTCGAAAGACTGCTTTCCGGACTAGGCAGAGGCTCCACGTGAACTCGCCAGCAGCCAGCCCATAGCGATGCCGTACAGCAGATGACCGGCCAGCCAGAATAGAAGGGCGGCAGGGTCGGATAACTCCGGGGTACGGTCAGACAAGACGGTGGTCGGATATAGGAGAAGTCCTACGGCCAAACAGGCCAATGAAACCCAGAACAAGCTTCGCCGGCGGGACCAGTTCTTCTGCTTCAAAAAGATGGCTAGAGCGATGCTCAGCAGGACAGAGATGACGAGATGCAGCGCAAACTCGACAAGTTCGGAGAGCTTCAGTTCATTCAGGAGAGGCACGTAATCGACGTTCAGGAGAAGCGTGTAGACCTCCAGCGAGGTGATGTGCTCGATGATCTTGAGGAACAGCCCGAGAAGAATGCCCGCCGCGATGCCTGCCCAGACCGGCCTGTTCAGCTTCCATATACCCTGCATGTGCGATCCCCTCCTTTGTTGTTCATTTTATAATATCAGTCCATCTAAGGTGAAGCGTATTTTCAATTTTGGAAAGGATGGACAAATTGGGTGCGTCTGCAGGCGGTTGCATTGTCCTTGTACATATAAAATAACGGCACTCACCCTCCTTAAACAGGAAGAACCGACGGCGTAACGTGGTCAATTCTTGTTGAGAAATTGTATAGTTATGTCTTATATCCTAGTTCTATAGACTTATACAACAGGGGGATAGGATGACAGACGAGTACTTTGACGAAATGCGCAAGTTCGGCCACGAGGATGAGATGAGGTATCGCATGTTGATGCGAGGGGTAAAGAAACTGCTGGAACAACGGAAGCGTGAAAAGTCCAAGCTGTTCGGAGGACTTCCGCTTCGACAGAAGCATAAACCCCCGCGTGCAGGCAAATGGTCATAAGCGGTCGGTAACCGAATGGTTAGCGGAACAGCATGTGTGCAAGTGGTGCAATGGAAGACGAAACCTATGTATTTAGCGTTTATTACAAATATAAAAGGCTGCCCCGACGTTTTGGGGCGGCCTTCTTTGTGACTCTACATGCCTTGATATGTCTCTGTAGGCCTTGACGTGTCTCTGTAGGCCTTAATATGTCTCTACATGCCTGCTGTGTCTCTGTAGGCCTTGATATGTCTCTATAGGCCTTTTTGTCTCTGTAGCCTGAGTGTCTCTGCGGGCCTGATGTGTCTCTGTATGCCTTTTATATGTCTCTGCGTCCTGAATGTGTCTCTTTTGTCTCTCCACATGCCTTTTAGTCTCTTTGCGCCGGCAATGGATTGTTGAATATGAGGAGGTTATGTTGCCTTCCATTTATCCGATGATCGGCTTTGTCCCCGGCTGCTTACCGTATCTTGGTTCACGTGCCGATTTTGAAAGAGTTCCATACCGGAGGGAGAACAAAGAGACCCAACAGATAATACAGATACGACAGATTCAAAGGTCCATATAATTAAAAAAGCCGGCTTTCCCGCATAAAGCGAAAACGAAGCCGGCTGTATGTTTGCATATGCTAGACCGTTGCCAGTTCAGGGGCGGGCGCCGGAGTAGTTGTTGGTTGAATCGGTTCTGCCGTATTCGGCTGGACAGCCGAAGGTCGGCGTTTGCCCTTCCCGCGGGGAACGCACATCGGAGTCCCGTACAGCGGGTCCGGAATAATTTCGCATGGGAGCTGGAACACGGTCTGCATCAAGTCGGAATTGATGATATCTCCCGGTTTGCCTTCAGCCTTGATGCTCCCGTCGCGGATGGCCACGATATGGTCGGCATAACGGCAGGCCAGATTGATATCATGCAGCACCATGACGATGGTCCGCTGTTCTTTGGCGTTTAAGTCGTACAGCAGATCCAGCACTTCGATCTGGTGCGTTAAATCCAGATAGGTGGTCGGTTCGTCCAGCAGAATGAGGGGCGTTTCCTGCGCCAGCGTCATCGCAATCCAAGCCCGCTGCCGCTGGCCGCCTGACAGCGAGTCAACTGTACGATCAGCCAGCTCGGTCAGTCCCGTGGATTCAAGAGCCGCTGTGACCGCTTCTTCATCTTCCCGCGACCATTGGCGCAGCCAGCTCTGGTAAGGATAGCGCCCTTGCTTCACCAGCTGCATGACCGTCAGCCCTTCCGGAGCCGTTGGCCCTTGAGGCAAAATGGCGAGCTTCCGCGCAACGTCCTTGGTGGACAGGCTTGCGATGTCGGCCCCGTTTAGTACTACCGAGCCGCGCTGCGGCTTCAGCAGCCTGGCCATGGAGCGCAGCAAAGTGGATTTGCCGCAGCCGTTGCTGCCGATAAACACGGTGATTTTACCTATAGGCACGGTTAAATCCAGATTTTCGAATATAAAGTCTCCCCCGTAAGACAGACCCAATCCCTTTGCTTCCAGCGTATTCATGACGCTTTAGCTCCTTTCGGTTCTAGAATCGATTGCGGTTACGATACAGCAGGTAGAGGAAGAACGGCGCGCCGATCGCGGCGGTGAATACGCCTGCCGGCACGTCGCGCGGCAGAAAGGCCGTCCGTGCCACCAGGTCCGCGACGAGCAGCAGAATCGCACCGATCAGCGCGCTGACCGGAAGCACGCTTCCGAAGTTGGGTCCCACGAGCCTGCGGGCCATATGCGGCGCCATTAATCCGATAAAAGCAATGGCGCCGCCAATCGAGATGGCCGCTCCGGCCAGAGCAACGCTGAGTCCGATCAGAATCAGCCGCTGCTTCTGAACCTGCGCGCCCGTGCTGCTGGCCACGTCGTCTCCAAGGGCCTGGATATTCACATTTCTGGCTTGCAGCCAGGTTAGCGGAAGAAGAACGGCGACCCAAGGAAGCAAGGTCATTACGTCCTTATCCCAGGACATGCCGTAAATGCTGCCCGCCATGAAGGTAAGCGAACGGTCCGCCAGCTGCAGCGGTCCGGAGATGATCAGCATATAGGAGATCGATTTGATCGCGGCCGATACCCCGATTCCGATCAAGACGAGTCGCAGTGGCGATACGCCATTTTTCCAGGCAAGCACATACAGCAGTCCGGTAATGAAAAAAGCGCCGAGAATGGCGAAGAGCGGCATCCAATGGATGGATACGGCGCCCGTAAATATGAAGATGAAGAGAACCGCCCCCAGCGATGCTCCCTCCGTAATGCCGATGACATCCGGAGAAGCAAGCGGGTTGCGGATGACGCCTTGCAGAATAGCCCCCGCCACCGCGAGAGCCGCGCCGATCAGCACAGCAATGATAATACGGGGCAGCCTTAGCTGCATGACGATGACCTGCTCCATCGGGGGAGCGTCACCGAATAACGCTTTGACGACATGCAGCGGCGAAACAAACTGGCTGCCGGTTCCCGTGCTGATAATCATGGTTGCAATGCAAAGCACGAATAGGATCAGGCACACCCATAGGGTTCTTCGCTCCAGCATAAACGAGACTTTGGCGTTCCGGGAACGGAATATGCGGTGTTTACTCATTGTGCTCGCCTTCCTTTCCTGGCTATGTACACGAAGAACGGCACCCCGATGATTGCAGTCATCACGCCGACAGGGACTTCCTTCGGCATGGCAATGTATCTGGAGCCGAGATCGGCCGTCACCAGCAGGAGTGCGCCAAACACCGCACTGTAAGGTAGCATCCACTTATAATCATTTCCTATTAAATACCGAACGATATGAGGGATGATGATCCCTACGAATGCGATGGGTCCCGCCGCCGCTACGGAGCCGCCGGCCAGCAGGATGACGGCTGCAGCAGCTAACAGCTTGATGAGTGCAGTTTTTTGCCCGAGGCTCTGAGCGATGTCGTCTCCCATGGAGAGGGCGTTCAGATGCCGTCCCAGCAGCAGCGCAGCCAGCATGCCAACGGCCATGTAGGGCCATACGGAGGTTAGCTGGTTCAAATCGCGTCCGGCAACCGAACCGACCAGCCATACCAGCACCTGATCAAACATTTTGCCGTCGGAGAGCATTAATCCTTGGGTCAGGGAGTGAAAGAAAGCGGCCATGGAAGCTCCTGCCAAGGTGATTTTGACCGGCGTCATGCCGTCCCTGCCGATGCTGCCGAGGAAGAATACGATACCGCCGCTGACGGCGGCTCCGATCAACGCGACCCAGGTAAGGGACTGAAGTCCGCCAATGCCCAGCCAGCCCGATGCCAGAATAATGAAGAAAGCCGCGCCGGAGTTCACGCCAAGCGTGCTTGGCGACGCAATCGGATTGCGCGTGATGACCTGCATGAGCGCACCCGCAACCGCAAGGCACGCCCCCACGGCGACGGCAATGAGCGCTCGAGGAAGCCTTGCCGTGAGAATAATCAGATGTTCGTTGCTTCCGTTAAAGTGAGTGAACGATTCCCATACCTGATAAAGAGGGATGTTCGTTACTCCGAATGCGATGCTGCCCATGACGGCAGCGGCCAGCGCCAATAGCGATATCAATAGTCCGAATACGCGCATATATGCTCACTTTCTTAAGTCCATGAATAATTAAGTTCATATGAATTTTAGGTGAAGGGACGGTATCTGTCAATGAGCTTGATAATCATTCTCACAAATATATTGATATTTTTCACGAAACCCTTTATAGTTTTGAATCAGTGATTGATAATGGTTTTCAAATAGCGGGATATGACACAAGGGGGATTTAGATAGGAATGGGAACAGGAATGGCAAAGAAACCGGCAAGAGGCATCAAGTTTAGCTTGCTGGCTCTGATCATGATCATGATTCTTGCGGGGTGCGGAGCAAGCCCGGCGCAAGAAGGGACAAGCAACGCGGGCGGCGACACGACGAATACCGCAGAGGGCAACAGCGGCGCTGCTGCCGGCGGCGAATCGTATGAAGTTACGCATGCCATGGGGACGGAAACGATCAAAGGAACGCCTCAAAAGGTCGTCGTCCTCACGAACGAAGGAACCGAGGCGCTTCTGGCCTTGGGCGTGAAGCCGGTAGGTGCCGTTAGATCCTGGACGGGGGATCCTTGGTATCCGCATATTAAAGACCAGATGGAAGGCGTTACCGTTGTCGGGGAAGAGAGCCAGCCGAACATCGAGCTGATCGCGGGTCTGCAGCCTGACCTGATCATCGGCAACAAGATGCGTCAGGAAAAAGTATACGAGCAATTGAAGGCGATCGCGCCGACTGTTTTTGCCGAGGATCTTCGCGGCGAGTGGCAGAACAATTTTGAACTGTATGCCAAGGCGCTGAACAAAGTGTCGGAAGGCGAAGAACTCTTGGCTGCCTACGACAAGCGGATCCAGGAGTTTAAAGAGAAGGCTGGAAGCAAGGTCGACGAAACCGTCTCCGTGGTTCGTTTCATGGCAGGCAAGACGCGGGTGTACCACACCAATACGTTCTCGGGCGTTATTTTCGATAAAATCGGCATTGCCCGCAACGACATGACCAAGAACGCCAAGGACGATTTCGTGGACGAGATCACGAAGGAACGTCTGCCTGAGGTGGAAGCCGACAGACTGTTCTACTTCACTTATGAGACAGGGGATGGCGGCGCCAACCAGACCGAGCAGGAATGGATCAACGATCCGCTGTGGAAGAACCTGAACGTTGTGAAGAACGGTCAAGCCCACAAAGTGGATGACGCGATCTGGAATACGGCAGGCGGCATCCTGGCGGCCAACCTGATGATCGATCAGCTGCAGGAGTTTTACGGCATTCAGTAAGGAATGAAGACGGATGCTGAAGGCTAGTATCATCGTATAGCGGAAGATGCTGGGAACAAGCGGATAAAGGAGGCACTCCGAAAGATCTGGGATCTTTTGGGATGCCTCCTTTTTTAACATCGCGCGTCGCCAGCATCGCAACGTCGAAGTACCGCCGGTATGCAGCTGCATGTCACATCGCTCGCCAGTACAGCCTAACCAACTCCGGGCATCATGCCGCTAACCATGACCTGTTAACGGACACAGGGTCCCTTATTTCCCTGATTAACCCCCGATTTTCAGATCAAACGGACATAGGATCCCTTATTACCGCAATAGACTGTCCTTTTGCCATCATATTCTATGAATAACGTATCTGGTGTCCGTTAGCCATCAAAAATTACGCCTATTCAGCTAAATAACGTATCCTCAGTCCGCTTGTCCTCGGGCGGTCAGACCAAGACCAGTAGTCGCACCAAGATCAGCTGTAGCATTTAGACACGAGAGGCAGCACCAGGCTAGTAATCGCACCAAGATGAGCAGTAGCACCAAGACGAAAAAATAGCAACAAAACCAGTAGTCGCACCTAGACCACCAGTTAACGGACACCAGATCCCTTATTTCCCTGATTAACCCTCGATTCTTAGATCTAACGGACACAGGATCCCTTATTACCGCAATAAACGGTCTATTTGCCGTCATATTCTATGAATAACGTATCTGGTGTCCGTTAGCCATCAAAAATTACGCCTATTCAGCTAAATAACGTATCCTCAGTCCGCTTGTCCTCGAGCGGTCAGACCAAGACCAGTAGTCGCACCAAGACCAGTAGTCTGTCGATGACAGACATCTGACGCAGCCCAGGAAGCGGATAGCGATCAGCTCTGCGCCACACTCATCCTTAACAAGAAACATCAGACATGTTTCACTATATAACCATTGAATAA
>NZ_JAVFHM010000155.1:0-2096 GCF_041954005.1 Priestia sp. BR_2
TACTGAAAGTTACAATAAGATAGAGTTTGAAAGATATGGGTTCAAAATAAATTTTATTCAAGATAATCATTCCCTATCTCAACCTCCCGGCACATTACGTGGTATGCATTATCAATTAAAACAAAGAGCCCAAACAAAGCTTGTCCGTGTAACAAGAGGTGCAATTTATGATGTTATTGTAGATATCCGAAAGGGTTCACCTACATATGGAGAATGGCAAGGATTTATTTTATCAGCAGACAACAAACGTCAGCTTTTAGTACCAAAAGGTTTTGCACATGGCTTTTGTACAATTGTAGAAAATACCGAGGTACAATATAAAGTAGACGAGCTTTATTCTCCAGAGCATGATAGAGGCATTGCTTGGAACGATCCGGCTTTAAATATTGATTGGCCATTTAATAATCCAGTTCTCTCTGACAAAGATACAAAACATCCAACTTTAGCAGAAGCAGATAATAATTTTACTTGGGAGTGATTCAAGCATGAATATTTTAGTAACGGGTGGAGCAGGTTTTATTGGAAGTAATTTTGTACGTCATATGGTAGAAACATATCCTAGTTATGGTATCGTAAACTATGATTTACTTACATACGCAGGTAATCTTGAAAATTTACAAGATATCGAAAGTCATGAAAATTATACGTTTGTAAAAGGCGATATCAATAATAGAGAACTTGTAGATCATTTAGTTAAATATCATGATATTGATGTAATTGTAAACTTTGCAGCAGAATCACATGTTGATCGCAGTATTACAGAGCCAGATATTTTCATTAAGAGTAATGTGTTAGGGACACAAGCACTTTTAGATGTAGCAAAAGCTAATAACCTGAAGAAATATGTACAAGTATCAACGGATGAAGTATATGGTTCACTAGGCGAAACAGGCTATTTTACAGAAGAAACGCCTCTTGATCCAAACAGTCCTTATTCTGCAAGTAAAGCAGGGGCTGATATGCTTGTGAGTGCGTACCATGAGACATTCGGCATGAATGTTAATATCACAAGATGTTCAAATAACTATGGACCTTATCATTTTCCTGAAAAATTGATTCCATTAATGGTAACAAATGCTCTAGAAGGAAAAGAACTTCCCATCTATGGAGATGGTAAAAACGTTCGTGATTGGTTACATGTAAAAGATCATTGCGCTGCTATCGATTTGGTTATTCATAAAGGAGCGCCAGGAGAAATTTATAATGTAGGTGGTCACAATGAACGTACAAATAATGAAATTGTACATTTAATCGTAGAAAAACTTAATGCTCCAAAAGAATTAATTAAATTTGTAGAAGACCGTCTTGGACACGATCGTCGTTATGCAATCGATCCTACTAAATTAACAACAGAGCTTGGATGGAAGCCAAAATACACGTTTGATACAGGAATTGTTGAAACGATTCAATGGTATTTGGATAATCAGGACTGGTGGAAAAACATTAAATCAGGTGACTACGTAAACTACTATAACAAACAATATGGTGATAAATAATGAGTCAAAAAGTCTTAATTACAGGAGCGAATGGACAACTTGGTAAGGAGTTAGTTGAGCTCTTTACTGAAAAAGGTTTTGAAGTTTATGGATTTGGCCGAGATGAGATGGATATTACAAACCAAGCACAGGTTCAAGAAGTGATTAGTACCTTGAAGCCAAATATCGTACTTCATTCAGCTGCTCATACCCAAGTAGATTTAGCAGAGTCAGAGCCTGAACAAGCATTCTCTATTAATGCATACGGTACACGTAATGTTGCTGTAGCCGCAGAAGCAGTAGGAGCAAAACTTGTATATGTAAGTACGGATTATGTATTTGATGGTACAAATGATGAGCCTTATAATGAATTTTCTCCGACTTCTCCTTTAGGTGTATATGGAAAATCTAAATTAGCCGGTGAACAATTTGTACGTGATTTACATTCTAAATTCTTTATTGTACGAACTTCTTGGGTATACGGCAAGCATGGGGCTAACTTTGTTAAAACTATGCTAAAACTAGGAAAAGAAAGAAAAGAACTTTCCGTAGTGGACGATCAAAGAGGGTGTCCAACTTACACGCTAGATTTAGCTAATGCTATTCTAGAGTTAGTAGATA
>NZ_JAVFHM010000156.1:0-535 GCF_041954005.1 Priestia sp. BR_2
TATCTAAGGTACTACATAATATTGAAGGGGAAAACTAATGAAAGATAAAGAATCCATCTATGATACCTATTTCGAAAAGCAGAAAGAGCTGAATGATGAAAAACTTCATATTTGGTTAGACTACACATTATTTAGTTGGAGATGGTGGTTAGGAGTAGCACTTATACTGCTATTAATTGGGCTTTGGATAAAATTCAGAAAAAGAGAAAGCGCTGATCGTTTATTATATACCGGTCTTTTTGTAGCTATCTTTTCTTCATTTCTTGATATGATTGGAGACTTTTTAGGGCTATGGGATTACCGATATGAAGTATTTCCATTAACTTCTAACTACTTGCCGTGGGACTTATTTTTATTACCCATTTCTATGATGTTTTTTATACAAGTAAAGCCTAAAGTTAACCCTGTAATCAAAGCACTGATTTATTCAGCAGCAGCAGCTTTTATTGGCCTTCCACTACTTAATTGGATTGGCATTTATAAACCGCTGCACTGGAGGTATATTTATTCCTTTCCTATTCTAATTGTTATTTAC
>NZ_JAVFHM010000157.1:0-678 GCF_041954005.1 Priestia sp. BR_2
TATCTAAAAGATTATTAATTACGATTATAATTAAACTACTCTATTTGTTTATCTCGATTTTCTTATTGGACATTTCATTTTCTAGAGATGTTTTCAGTTGTTCTTTGCTCATTATTAGAGCGGCCACAAATGCAAGCACCGTAGGAATGAGCGCCCACATAAAGGTATGAGCGATAGAAGAAGAAAGAACTCCTACAATTTTATCTAACACAGGTGCTGGGATATGAGCACGAGCCTCCGGCGCAAGAATTACGCGAGGATCGTTAAATGTTGGATTGTTGACCATTTGATCTTGTCCTGCAAAAATCTCCTTAAGTTTAGAAGAAAACTCGTCTCGTTGAATGATTCCAAAAATGGTAATACCAAGCGTCATGCCTAACGAGCGAATAAAAGAAACAGTCGAATTCACAGACCCTCTTTGTGCCGGCTCAAAATGATGAATTGCTGCGTTACTGAGAACTGAGAATGTTGCTCCAATTCCTAGTCCTGTAAGAATCATATAGATTGTAACTAAGAAACGACTTGTATCAGGACTCAACGTTGTTAGTAAGAATACACCTGCTCCTAGAATAATTGTAACGACAATCATAATGCTACGATAGCTTAATTTATTCATTAGAAAACCGCCGGTTGTGGCTGAAACGACAGAGCCTAACATCATCGGAAGCAGTACAAGAC
>NZ_JAVFHM010000158.1:0-1328 GCF_041954005.1 Priestia sp. BR_2
GCTTAATTGAATTCAACTTGGAAGAAAGTTCGATAAACCAGTCCTCATCCCCTGTTGATAATGCCAAGTCTATTAAAAATAGAATTTGTTCCTTGTTTATCACATTTGAAACGGGCAGACTCTTAACCTGATTACTTAAAATAGGAATGGTCTTACCAACGGTTTCTTGATTGTCACTTGTGATAACATTCACCTTAAATACTCCTTGAGAAATATTTAGTGATTCAATATAACCAATTATTAATTCTCCTTTCCGTGATTTACCCTTAATCCAATCACCTGTTTTTAAAACGGAGCTACTGTGTGACAACATTCCCTTCACCTTCTTGTATTAGTTTAGTATCTAAAATATAGGAAGAGTGTTTCAACTGCTGAGAAATTTTCTTCCTTTACGTTATAACCATCATATTTCAAATTTAGTTAAAACTGTAATTTATTTTATTACAATTTAATTATAAAAAAGTAGTCAATCATATTATTCTTCGAAATTTCTTACTGTTTTTCATTAATAAGATCGACTACTTCGTTCAGTGTATATTTCTTTAAATATTCAACCAAATGTTCTTCACCACCCAAGAAAATTGAAAATAGGCCTCTTTGCATGTTTGCTCCTACAATACAATGTTCATTTGATTCAGGGCATTTAGGCTGAAGTGAACCTTCAGAGGTTATCTTATAAATATCCCATAGATTAACTTCAATTAGATCCAAAGCAAATTTAAATCCACCGCCAACTCCCTCTTTGGATTTTATAAAGCCATGTTTTTTCAACAAACTTAGGACTTTACGAATTCGTACTGGGTGAACACAGGCACTTTCTGAAATAGCATCGCTAGTTGCCATCCGGTCCGGCTGTAGCGCAAGAAAAATTAAACTGTGAATGGCAAGTGTAAAATCACTATTCATGTCCGGCCTCCTAAAATAAAAACAACTAATCATTTTTTACTAATTTCTGTATTTCTAGTATGTTTTTAAATACTTATCAACATACTGTAATGATAAATATTACAAATTAGATTGTCAAGTATTTGTTCTAAGCAAATTTCTTCATCGTTTCACAATGGAATTATAAATTTAAATATCCCATTGCTTTTTTACTTGTTCTTCTGCTAACTGTTTAATTTTTTCCCAAGTAAGTTCTTTTTTGACAAGGACATTGGTTTGATAATTTCTATCTTTATAATTAACTGTAACGAATACTTGAATCATCTCTTTTTTCCTCCTTTCAAAAACTTAAATTATTAATTAGCCACTTTTTGTAATTGGGTGTTCAAAGAATTGCGAACCTTGCGAGGCAAAAATCTACGTATTTCCTCCTCGCTATATCC
>NZ_JAVFHM010000159.1:0-859 GCF_041954005.1 Priestia sp. BR_2
CATAGGAGGAAAATTTACCACAGCAACCACTTGAGAGCCTATTAATTGTTCTGGCTTGTAACGTCGCGTAATCTGAGCTGAAGAACATTTTACTCCAAGCTCACCAAAGTCTATCTCTAGTTTTATTGCCGGCTTTCTTGCTTCTGGAAATGGTTCAGCTTTGACTACCGTACCAACACGAATATCTAATTTTAAAAAGTCCTTAATTGCTGCCATTATAATCACCTACACCTTTATTATTTCGAGCTACATTTAATAAAATTTTAATGTACTCGTTTGGGATTTAATGATTGTAACATAAGCAGGAGACACATTTTTGTTCTGATTTAAGGAGACTTTGTCTAATTATAAGATATAAGGTAGCAAAAGACGTCAGACCATTGATATTGTACTAACGCGGTAACATCGCTGAACTAGACACCGATTAAGAAATAAAATGGTGATTTTTTGGCTTTGTAGTTACCATAAAACTGTATATAGGAACCTCTATCTTTAAAATCTCTCCCTGAGTAAAGTTTACTTCTCATTAGATAGATTAAAAAATCTTTGATTGATAATTTGAAAAGGATATAACAAAATTTGTCTGAGAGTTAAAATTGTTACATACTGGAACGGATTAATTTTTTTGAGTTTAAAAACTTTTGTCTCTTTTAATTTTGGCAAAACTACAAATGTAAATACAACATGAATAATGAAGTTTACAGTTATATATAAAGGGAATTTACCGTACGTTGACTTAAGTACCCACATTGACACAGTAAAAAATGGTCCCCAAGTCCACACATCTTCACCAGGGATTTTTGGATGTATACTTTGTCCAAATGTCCAAAAGCGCTTCCTCTTGGCATAAGAATTAAGA
>NZ_JAVFHM010000160.1:0-2875 GCF_041954005.1 Priestia sp. BR_2
CCTGTTTTAGAAAATGGCTATCTTCCTGTTATTAAAAGTATTGTATTTCAAGGATCGGGGATGGTAGAGCTGCTGCTGCTGCTTTTTTTGCAGCACAAAGTACCACAGCCTATACGCTATAAGCATTTAGCGGTGGCTGCAATTCTCTTAACAGGCCTTACGATTGGACCTCTCATTGGAGCAATTACTGAATTTGGCCCTGTAGAAGCCTCTAAGCAACGTTTCCCTCCCTATGAAGAATGGGGAATTGCATCACTTGGAAAGTTTATAGAGCATATCGACTTTCTATCTATTTATCAGTGGTTATTGGGTACCTTTATCCGTATTTCGACCTTTCTTTTTATTATGAAAGAATTAGTTCCGTTTCAAAAAGGTCAAAAAAGGTTTCTTTTACTCATTTTAGTGGTTATCACTGTATGTACGCTGGCTCCTATAACGGACTTTGCTTTTTCAAATCTTTTATTTTTCACCATCATACCGGCTACTTTCTGGTTATTTGTTGCTTTCTCTCTTTTCTTAGTAGTCATAGTCTTTCTATTTTCTCATAAAACAAGGAGGGATAAGAGTGGAATTTTTTAAGAAGAAAAAAGGCTACAGCTCTAAAAAACAAGAGACGGAAAGCCTTTTAAAAGAAAGTTCTTCTCGTACTCAGATAATCAATGAGTGTACGTTAAGAGATTTATTTGGAAAATGCAGCGATATTAACTTCGAGACCGTTTATTTTTATAACAAACGAGTGCTTATGATTTATTGTACCGGTCTAGTTAGTACGGAAATGCTCTATGAAATGATTCCTAAAAAATTAGAGGAATGCTGCGCTAAGTTAGAGGGTGAAGTAGAAGGAGATAAGATCATAAAGTTATTAAACCTTCCCTCAGTTTCTATCGTTCAAGATGAAGAACAGGCAGTTTCGGAAATTTTTTCTGGGAAATTATTCATTGATTTTGGATCAGCACAATCTGTTGTATCTATCGATATTTCGGACCGTCCTCAAAGAAGCCCAGAAGAAACGAAAAATGAAGTAACCATATTGGGTCCGAGAGATAATTTTATTGAAGATTTACCTGTCAATATTGCTTTAATTCGCAAGCGTCTTAAATCGGTTTCCTTGTTAACAAACTCTTTAGAGATTGGAAAGCGAACAAAAACAAAAGTAAGCATTTTATACATGGAAGATGTAGCTGACAAGAAGATACTTGACGAAATTATGGAAAAGTTAGGAGATATCGATATCGACGGTATTTTCAGCGGAACACAGTTAGAAGAGCTCATTAATAAAAATCCGTATAGCTTTTTTCCTCGCCACGCTTATACTGGGAGACCTGATTTTGCGGTTCAATCTCTGTTAAATGGCCGGTTTATTATATTAATTGATGGAACTTCATATGCGTATGTTACACCCATTAACCTTTTTTACTTATTAAAGGGGTCTGAGGATAAAGAAAATACATATTTATACAGCTCTTTTGAGCGTATCCTTCGAATCTTTGGGCTTTCTATCGCTGCTTTTTTGCCGGGTTTTTGGGTTGCAATGACGGCGTTTCATCAAAATCAGCTTCCTCTCAGCCTGTTAGCTACGATTGTTGAAGCAAGAAGAGGTGTCCCGTTTCCTACCTCTCTTGAGGCAATATTAATGCTTCTTTTATTTGAATTGTTTCGAGAGGCAGGGTTTAGACTGCCGACTTCCGTCGGTCAGACGCTCAGTGTAATCGGAGGGCTTATTATCGGTGATGCAGCCATTAGAGCCGGTTTAACCAGTCCAGCCATGCTTGTTGTCATTGCAGGTTCTACAATTGCTACGTTTACGCTAGCGAATCAGTCTCTTATAGGAACAATTTCACTAATCCGCTTTTTTTGTATTATCTGTGTCAGCATCTTAGGTTTTTTTGGATTTTTTATATCCATCTTTTTAGTCATGATCTATATTACAAACATCCGAACGTTTGGTGTGCCATATTTCGAGTTAGCAACCCGGTTAGACGCAAAAAATATTTTAAAATCTCTCTTCCGCCTTCCTGAAAGCAAAAAAGCAACAAGAGCTAGTATGCTTAACCCAAGCGATTCCACCCGCGAAAAAGGAGAAAGTTAGTGAAAAGGGACATAAGGAATTTACTTATACTTGTTATGAGCTCTTTTTTATTGTTTCTTTCGGGGTGCTGGGATACGAATGAACCGGAACAAATGGTATATGCACAAGGAATGGGGGTAGATTTTAAAGATAACCGTTACGTTCTTTACCTGCAGACCATTAATTTAAGTTTATTAGCAAAATCCGAGGCAAGCGGTGCTGGCGCGGGTCAAGTCAAAGTAGAAGTTGGCTATGCAACAGGGAAAACCATTGATGAAGCTATTTTTAGATATTATCAAATTTCTCAGCGCAGAATCTTTTTTGGGCACTTAGCTTTCCTTGTTTTAACGGATGATGCGTTAAAGCATGGCGCTGTTAAATCTGCAGTGGATTTTTTAGATCGTTATCGGGAAACGAGATACAACATCTGGATGTATGCTACGAAAAGTCCTTTGAAAAAAACGTTGTTAGCTACGCCTATGTTTGAAGTATCGAACGCTCTTTCTCGCTTGAGCGATCCTAAAGTGATTTTTAAGCAAAACTCGTTTATTCCACCAATCGATTTAAGAGAGCTCATTATCCATCTTAATGAACCAAGTCACGAAGTAAATATTCCTCTCGTTCAGACTAAAGAACATTTAACAACGGATCAAAAAAGAGAAACAGCTATTCAAGTAAACGGAGCAGTGGCTATTACATCATCTGAATTAAAAGGAGTTTTTTCCGAGAATAAAATCAAAGGGCTTAGATGGATAACCGATGAATTTGTACGAGCTGGTTTACGGGTAAGGCTGCCTGATCATTCCG
>NZ_JAVFHM010000161.1:0-1692 GCF_041954005.1 Priestia sp. BR_2
GAGTGAACATACTTTGTAATAATTTCCACAAAGCTTCGCATCATGCAGGATAGAAAGGGAGAAAACACTTGGGAAAATTAGATAACGGGCAAACAATTTATATTCAAAAAGAAACAAACGGAGCTGCTGTTACCGCACTTGTTTTAGGAATTATTGGGTGTGTAATAGGCTTCCTTCCCTATTTAGGGTGGTTTATGGCACCTGTATGGACACTGGCTGTTTTATTTGGACTAATTGGGCTTCGTAAAAAATATCGCAGAGGGATGTCAGTATTAGGCCTTCTATTTGGGGTAGGAGGAGCTGCATACAAAATTGGCTTTTGGATAGTGGCAGCTGGTGGATTTATGAGCTTTCTTAGCGGTGCTGCCGACCTTGATAGTACTTCTTCTACTTCCGTTTCTGAAGAAGTATCAGCAGCAGAAGAAGATACGGACGATTCTACGGAACCTTCTGCAGAAGAATCTTCAGAACAAGCTGATACAAGTATTGTTAAAAGAAAAGATGCCGCTTCAAATGACAGCGAGAAAAGTGGAGAAACCTCTGAAGAAGACAGTACAGACACTGAATCTAAGCAAACAGAAAATGATGCTGAGGTGCTAGAACTTACATCTTTTGACTTTAGCCGTACTAAAGACGTCATCGCTGGACGATCTAATCAACTATTTTTATTTGTATATGTTAGTGCAGAGTTTGAGGCAGAGGAGCCTTTCTTAAGTGAAATAAATAGTCAAATGTCTAAATTTAGAAAAGCAGACATTGAAGTGATTGGGGTAACAGATGGTTCAGCCAAATATGCAGATAAACAGGCTATTCAAAGAGAATCTTTAAAATTTCCCGTTTATTTAGATAAATCAGGCCAATATTATGACCAAAAAAGTATTTTCTTTGTCCCTGCCGTACACTTACAAAGAGGAGATGGAACAGAACTTTTGGATATGAACGAAAATGGTATTGAAGAGATGACAACTGAAGAACTAGCTTTAGAGATCATTGATAAATCTAAGCAATAAGAAGAAAACCCTCGGGTATGACCGAGGGTTTTCCTGTGTGTTTTACTTTGCTTCAGTTGAACTAATTAGCTGGTAAACACCTAAACTTCCATCGTCTAATACTTTTACTTTATGAATACTGTTGAACTTTTTGTATTTAACGGATCCATCTGCGTACGAAATATCATACTCTTCTGATGTATATACTTTATACATCGAATCATCAAGTTTTGTTACTCTATTTACGTTCAAGCTTAATAAGTCTTCTGTTATTCCTTTGTTGCTTAAATAAGATGTATACTCTTTCTGCTCTTTATATTTTGGGCCATTTGGATCGATAAAAGGCTCTGCGATAGAAAAATCTTCGTTGTCAATCGATGTAATTGTAGCATCCATATATTCTTCCATGAAACTAGATACTTCGCTTTCAGACACTCCAGAACTTGCTTCGGACTTTTCATCACTCGACTCTTCTTCTTCAGAAGAAGCCGATGCTTTTGCCGCGGCTTGTGTTGTATTTTCTTCATCAAAATTAAGCGCAACATCTTCCATTCCCTTTTTGATTGACACTTCTTCGGTTTGCTTTTCACCAGAATTAAATTCACGCTTTGCATATAATTTTACAGAACCATCCATTGGCAGTGGACCTAAGTAATCAATATCGCCAATTTCTGTTTTGGTGTCTTTGCCATTAACATACAGC
>NZ_JAVFHM010000162.1:0-1211 GCF_041954005.1 Priestia sp. BR_2
GCGAATAGTTATATAGAAAGATTAACTTCTTTATTAAATGATGATACGAATAGAAAAACAGTGAATGATCTGCGAACAAAAGTATTAAAAGAACTACAAATACGACAGTAATTTTATTGACCACAACTATTTAAAAGTAAAAACGGTAGAAACAGCTAAATTATTGAGGAGGATGTCTACATTAAAACACGGCAATGATGGGCAACTAAATTAAGGGGGATATGATTTGGAAAAAAACAGCGTCAATAAGGAAATAAGGAATGCAATTAAACGTGGTGACATTAACTTAGTCAAAGAATTAATAGGTAGTAATAAAGCAATTCTACACACCATGACTCCATTTGGTAGCTGGTTGCATATAGCAGCAAAAAAAGGACAGATGGAAATAGTAGAGTATCTAGTGCATAAAGGAATCGATGTAAATATAAAAGGTGATATATTTGATGCTTCTCCCTTACGAGTGGCAGCAGGTGAGGGGCATGTAGAAATAGTACAGTATTTAATCCAATCTGGAGCAGAATTAGATGTAAGCTCGGCAAAAAGAAATCCATTGTTCGCAGCAATTTACGGTGGTCATAAAAAAAATAGTTGAATATCTAGTTGATCAAGGTATAGATATTTCCGTTCAATATACTGAGGAGAATATTAAGGGTATGGATGCGTACCGATATGCTAAGGAGTTTGGACAAATAAAAATTGCTGAATATTTAAAACGACAGCTCAATGGAAAAGTACAAAAGAGAGTGATTGAAGACTAATAAAAGCAAGGAGGTCCATCTCATGCTAGAACCTATATATGCTGAAAACGTAATTGTCGGAGTGATACATAAAAAGCAGTTTCAATGGTATGTAACCGATCGAGAGCTATGGTACTTAGATTATGTAAAGTTTGCGCAAGCTTTTGAAAATGAAGGTGATTTAGCGATTGATGAATACATTGAACCTGAACGGGAAGGAATCGAGATTCTTAGCAGTGAAAATGCTGAGCTTTTTTTAAAGCGTATAGAGTCGTATAAAGCAGAGGTGCCAACTCTTTTAAAGCTATTTGAAGATAAAATAGAAAGAGGAGATGAAGAAGATGCATTAGATTTTAGCCCTTCATTTTTAGTGAATTTTGATCAAAAGGCGTTCTATTCCATGTTTCCCGAGCCTGCTTCATTTGAAGAATACGTTCCAAGCGGCTGTAAAGGAATGTACAAAGACTTTACAGC
>NZ_JAVFHM010000163.1:0-804 GCF_041954005.1 Priestia sp. BR_2
GCTGATACGAGCAGTCCTGTTTGAAACTGCGATAAATCATATAGTCTTTGCCAAAACGCGGCCAATGGCCCCGCCCCGTAGGTGACAAACGTTGCACATGCCTGAGAAAGAGTGGCAATAAATAAAATCATCCACTTATAAGAAACTTTTTGTCTGCTCATTTTCTCTCCTCCACCTCTACTTTCAGTGTAGAGAAGGAATGGTATCATGTAAAATAAGGAATAAAGATAAAAGTCATCAATAAAAATGATAGCTGAAGGAGGAGATTTTATGGATATAAAAGATTTGCTTGTTTTTACGACAGTAGCAGAAGAAAAAAACATTTCAAAAGCTGCCAAAAGTTTAAGCTACGTGCAGTCGAATGTGACGATGCGAATTCAGCAGCTAGAAGCTGAACTCGGCACACAGCTATTTGAACGCAGCGGTAAAGGCGTAACGTTAACTTCTAGCGGAGAGCTGTTGCATCGTTATGCTGAACAAATTCTGCGTTTAACCAACGAAGCTACTATAACTGTGCAAAGCAGCTCGCACACGCCGATAGGACCTTTAAAAATAGGTGCAACTGAATCCACCGCGGCTCTTCGCCTGCCGCCTTTGCTTTCTACTTATTGCACTGCCTATCCTGATGTGGACTTCATTTTAGAAACACATACAACCGATGTTCTTATTCAACTGGTTTTAGAACGAAAACTTGAAGGCGCATTTGTTGCAGGCAGCTGTGCACATCCTGATCTAAACTCTTTATTTACTCAAGATGAAGAGCTTGTACTTGTGAGCCGGCATCCTCTTCCTTCTCTTTACAGC
>NZ_JAVFHM010000164.1:0-593 GCF_041954005.1 Priestia sp. BR_2
ACTGGTGCAATGTGAGCAACCAGAGCAATGGGTGTAACGGGGGAGACAGGGGAAACCGGTTCCACCGGAGATACAGGTGAAACGGGAGCGACAGGTGTAACGGGGGCAACCGGAGCAACAGGTGTGACTGGGGAAAGAGGAGGAACAGGAGGAACAGGGGTAACGGGAGCCACAGGAGAGACTGGAGCTACAGGAGAAACTGGAGCCACAGGAGCAACTGGAGCAGCAGGAGTAACAGGGGCAACAGGAGTAACAGGGGCAACAGGAGAAACTGGTGCAACAGGAGCAGCCGGGGCAACAGGAGCAACAGGAGTAACAGGAGCCACGGGTGCAACGGGAGCAACCGGAGATACAGGAGTAACTGGGGTAACTGGAGCGACAGGAGCAACTGGAGCAGCAGGAGCAACAGGGGTAACAGGAGTAACAGGAGTAACAGGAGCAACAGGAGTAACAGGAGTAACAGGAGCAACAGGAGCAACAGGAGCAACAGAAGCAACAGGGCCAACTGGAGCAACAGGAGTAACAGGAACAACAGAGGAGACAGAAACACAAGGAGAGACATGTGCAACAGGAGCAAACGAGGCAAGAGTGAG